>JBEVLV010000090.1:0-7961 GCA_040508955.1 Sphingomonas sp.
CGCACGGCGGGCCGAGACCATTCCTTCGCGACGGAGCAAGGCTAGCTGCTGCGACACGGCCGTGTCGCGAGAGCCGGTCAGGCGCGCAAGCTCACCCACAGACTTCTCGCCGTCCCACAAATGGCACAACAGCAACAAGCGGCTTCGACCGGACAGCGCCTTCAGGAACGCGGAGGCGCGGTCGATCTCGGTAATCATATCGTACTTCACGCGCGGACAGCTATGCGGGGAAGCCGCCGCTTGCAAGCCGCTATCGTTCGGAAACGGAACGAGTTTTGAGATGAAATCGTAGTTGCGAACTTTGCAACCATGAAGCCTGCAGGTCTTGGAAGGCACAGGAGGCCGCTTATCTCATTCAAACCACCTATGACCGCATTTGCTCTTGATCTCTTCGACAAGCCCACCCTGCCCGGCTTCGTCCTGCGCGACGATTCCATCACTCCGGACGAGGAAGCGAATCTGATCGCCGGAATCGATTCGGCACCGCTCGAGCCGTTCCGTTTCCAGGGCTGGCTCGGCAAGCGGCTGACCGCGAGCTTCGGCTGGCGCTATGATTTCGAGGATGCCAGCTTTCGCGAAACCTTGGCCATTCCGGGATGGCTCCTGCCGCTGCGTGCGCGGGCCGCGGCGTTTGCCGGGCTGGCTCCCGACGAGCTTATCCAGGTGCTGCTGACACGCTACGATCCGGGCGCCGGCATCGGCTGGCATCGCGATCGCCCGGTGTTCGAGCATGTGATCGGCATCTCGCTCGGCAATCCGGCGACGATGCGTCTGCGCCGGCGCAGGCCCGGTGGCTTCGACCGCTTCGCCGCGCCGCTGGCGCCGCGATCGATCTATCATCTTTCGGGCGAGGCGCGGCATGCCTGGGAGCACAGCATCGCGCCGATGGAGGCCCAGCGCTGGTCGGTCACCTTCCGCAGCCTATCGGACAAAGGGCGCCGGCTGATCTCCGCGGCATAGGGGCGACGCCTCTCCCGCCTTGCATCGGGGGGTCAGTGGGCGAGGAACAGCGGAACCGGCGAGTCCTTCAGCATCCGGCTGGTTACCCCACCGAACGTCGCCTTTTACCTCAGCGGACACGCCGATCGTTCTCCCATGCTCCGCCGCCGTCGAGGCAACGGTCTTGAGCGACGAACGGCGCCAGCCAAACAGCAACGCCCAGCACGAGAGCAGCTATGATCGCTGCTGCCAACACCGCTCGCTTCCACGTCAGCCCCATCGGCTTAGCCTATCACGCCGATCTACCTCCGCCAGCCTATGAGTTCACGACTTAGAACAGGCCGTCGTCGTCATCGTCGTCGTCCATGGCGGACCCCGCTTCGGCTTCGACGTCGTCGCCGGCGATCGCGAACCGCTTATGGATCTCGCGCTCGCTCGCCATCGTATAGCTCGCATGGATGATGCCCAGGATATCGCCGAGCATGGGGGGCGGCTCGTCCGGCAGCGGCGCCTGTTCGCCGGCCGCCGTGGCGAGATGCACCACCGCCGCGCCCAGCGCATCGCCGATCTCGGCGTCGCAATCGACGTTCTCGGTGGTCTGGCGAAGGATGTCGCCCACCGCCGACGCGTCGCGGTCGAGACCGGACATCCCCTCGCGCATCCGCCTGCCGCCGTCGCGCACGCAGTCGAGCGACGCGGTCAGCGCGCGGCCCGCATCGACCTTGCCGGCGTCCTCCGCCTGCGCGCGCATCTCCGCCGCGGCGTCGACGAGTTGCTGGAAGGTGCCGGCGATGCCGTTGGTCAGCATCTCGAGATGGTTGGAGAAATTGCGGATCTCGGTCGCGATCATCGCGAGGCCCTGGCCATCGGCGCCCATGCGGCGGCAGCGCAGATCGGTGTTCCATGCCATCTGCTGGACGTCGTTCTTGACGCGCTGGACCGCGGCGATGCGCCGGCCCAGGCTCTCGGCGGTGGCCGACGTCGCCGTGCCGAGCTGGTCCGACAGCTCGTCCGCCTCCTGGAGGCGCCCGGTGACGCTGCGCACCTCAGCGATGCTGCGCTCCAGGACGTGCAGGACATTGTCCCCCTCGCCTTCGCTTTCCCCTTCGCCCTGCGCGCCGCCCTCGTCCTTGAGCGCGAGCAGCGCGTTGGTCTGCGGGCCGATCGCGCGCAGGCTTTGCGCAAGGACGCGGGCCTGCGAGCGGAAATCCTCGACCGCATCGGCCGCCTGCGCGGCGAGCAAGCCGAGGACATGGTCCTCGACCAGCTTGATCTCTTCGGGCGCCCTTTCCGAACCGTCGCCAACGGCGGCTTCCAGCGTGGTGAGACCCGACACGACATGCTCGAGGCGCTGGCGGGTGATGTCCCCGATCTGGAGCGCGCCCAGCGCGGTGGCGAGCTTGGTGCGGATATCGCGGGCGACCTGAGCGATCTTGACCGCCAGCTCGCCAAGGCCGGCCTGGTGCTGCTGGAGCG
Source organism: Sphingomonas sp. (assembly GCA_040508955.1). Lineage (GTDB taxonomy): Bacteria > Pseudomonadota > Alphaproteobacteria > Sphingomonadales > Sphingomonadaceae > Sphingomonas. Next base: position 2,416 of record JBEVLV010000090.1, read on the forward strand.
CAAGCGCATCGCGATCGAGCCGGAGCGGTACTTCGGGAATGACCCGCGTGCATTCCACCGCGAGCAGCTTTTCCGCCTCCAACGCTTCGGTGATGCCGTTGCTGAGACCGTCGATCTCATGCCCGAAGCTGCTCATCTGCTCCTCGGCGACGTCGATCTTCTCGAACATCGTGTCGGCGAAACCGGAGAATTCAGCCGCGCCCGCAGCGGCGACCTTGATGTTGAGCCCGCAGATACGGAGGAAACGGAGCGTGCGATGGAACTGTGCCATCGGCGCGCGAAGCGCCTCGCCCGAGCCGCCGATCGTAACCAGCGCCGCCTGGCGCCGCGTCTGCATCATCGGCAGCTTGGTCAGGCGATCGGCGATCGTGCGCATGTCCTGCACGGCGGCCTCGGCCGCCCCGCGATCGAGCGCGCCCGTCACGCCTTCGAGCGACTTCACCAGCGTTTCGACGATCTGATAGGCCTGCGCCAATGCGCCGCCCGCCTCGACGAAGCGCGCATCCAGGCCGCTCGCCAATGCAGCAAGAGTCGCCTGCACATTCGCGAGCGACGCGTCGCCTTCGACAGGCCCCTCCGCAATCTTCGAAATGTACAAACCGCCCTCCGAATGGCTCTTCTATTCTGATAGGAAAATAACGGGAAAATCCAAATCGGCGCGACATCGCCCCGGGCGGTGACCCGACCCGGGACAAGTCGTCATCGATACCTGCCGCTAGAAGAGACCGTCCTCGAGCGTCTCGCTCTGGGTCGCGGCCATCAGTTCCATGCCGGGCAACAGGAAGGCGCGGTGCACCTCGCGCTCGCGCGCCATGGTGTACATCGCCTCGATCTCGCAGAGGATCTCGCGAAGCGGCACTTGTGCCGTCTCGTCGATCTCGACACGCTCCCCGCCAAGCTCGCGAAGCGTCCTGACGAAGCCTGCGATCGTCGCGGCAAGCTCGAGCTCGTCGGCGAGCCGCTCGCCGGCATCGTCGAGCGTCTGGATCAACTCGCGCGCGTCGACGCCGCCTTCGCCGATGCCCTGATCGGTGCGCCGGCAGGCTTCGCGGATCAGCGCGAGCGACCAGGCGAGCTTGGGGCCGGGATCGGTTTCCAGCGCGGTCTCGTGGCGGTGGCGGATCGAGACGCTGACCGCGCCGAGCTCGCGGATCGCCCAACCCACGCCGTTGACCGCCTGATCGAGGCGATCCGCACAGCTGCCGATCTCCTCCGCGACGACCGCCACCGATCGCCCCGAACTTCCCAGTCGTTCACCGTGCAGGCGCGCCTTGGCAACGATGTCCTGCACGTCGGCACGGACCGAGCGCACCGCATCGAGGCGCGTCGTGAGCTCGGTCATCGAATCGATCACTACCGCGGTCATCGTCAGCGTCTTGTTGTTGCCAGCGCGAAGCTGCTCGGTCAGCACGTCGATCTCGGTGAAGCCGCGCTCGAGCCGGTGCAGAAAGGCATGACCCTCCCGGCCTGCATCGCTCTCGTCGATCAGCGACACGAGTTCGCCGGTGTGCGGCCCCAGTTCGTCGAGCGCATTGACCAGCAGGCCGGTCTCGCGATCGAGATCGGCACCGACATCGGCAAGCTGCGCCTCGATCAGCGCAAGGATATGCGCTTCCACCGCACGCGCGGCCGGAGTCTGCTCCTCCAGCCGCCGGGCGCTCACGAGCTGCAGCGCTGCGACCATGTGCTCGAGCCGCTGGCGGCTGATATCGCCGATCTGGAGCGCTCCCAGGATCACGGCCACGCGGCCCTGGACCTCGCGAGCGATGCTGCGGACTCCGGCGGCGCTGTCGGCGATCGAGACCTGGTGCGCCTGGAGCTCGAGCGCGTCGTCGGCGAGACGATCGGGCACGAGCGGAATCACCTTGGCGCACTCGCCCGCGATCAGCCGGGCCGAGCGCTGGACGGTGGCGACGCTGGCGACCAGCTCCTGCAGCGTCGCCATGAAGCCCTTCAGATGCGTGTCGCCGGCATCGAAGCGCTCGAACATCTCGTCGACGAAGCGCGTCACCGATGGCGCGCCCGAAGCGGCAATCTTCAGATTGGTGCCGTTGACGCGCAGGATGCGGAGCATCTCCTGGATCTGCATCACGTGCAGGTTCAGCTCGGCCGCTGCGCGGCGGACCACGCCGAGATCGTTGACGCGCTCATGCTGGAGCAGCGGCAGCGCGGTCAGCTCGCGCGCACTCTCGCGCAGGATGCGGACGGCGGCCTTGCCGGTCTGCTCGTCGATCGCGTGGATGATCGAATCGAGCGACGCGATCACCCGGTTCACGGTGTCGATCACGGTGGCCAGGGTGCTGGCGGCATGGACGAAGCGGACGTCCAGCCCCGCCGCGAGCCCGGCGAGCGCCTGTTGCAGATTTTCGATCACCGCATCGCGCGCGGATCCGGCGGGCTCGATTCTATCGTGATACATGTCGGGCTCCGTGAAAGATCGATAGGATGGCCGCCGGCGCGATCATCGCGCCGTCGCCTGGAGAAGTTCGCGCGCGATGGCGTTCAGCGGCACCACCCGGTCGGCCGCGCCGCGGGCGATGGCCTCCTTGGGCATGCCGAACACGATCGAGCTGGCTTCGTCCTGCGCGAAGGTGCGGGCGCCGGCCTGCTTCATCTCGAGCAGGCCCCGCGCGCCGTCGTCGCCCATGCCGGTCATGATCACGCCGACCGCGTTCGATCCAGCCGCGCGCGCCGCCGAGCGGAACAGCACATCGACCGAGGGACGATGGCGCGAAACCAGCGGTCCGTCGCGCACCGAGACATAATAGCGCGCGCCCTGGCGCTCGAGCATGGTGTGCTTGCCGCCCGGCGCGATCAGCACATGGCCGCGCAGCACGGGATCCCCGTCCGCGGCTTCCTTGACGTCGACTTCGCACAAAGTGTTGAGCCGCGAGGCGAAGGCGCGGGTGAAATTCTCCGGCATGTGCTGAACGACGACGATGCCCGGCGAATTGGCCGGAAGCGCCTCGAGCACCTCGCGCAGCGCCTCGGTACCGCCGGTCGACGCGCCCAGGCACACCACCATCTCGGTAGTGCGGCTCATCGCGCGCCCGCTGGGCGGCGGGAGCACGGCATCGGCGGTAAGCTTCTTCTCCGGCCCGTGCGGCTTGGCATCGCGGACCACGGGGCGCCCGCGCACACGCGCCCTCGCCGCCGCCTTCACGACGTCGCGGATCTGGAGATTATGCTCGGCCAGATGATCGGCCACGCCGATGCGCGGCTTCAGAATGACGTCGACCGCGCCAGCCTCCATCGCCTGGAGCAGCGTCTCCGAGCCTTCTTCGGTCAGCGACGAGCACATCACCACGGGCACCGGGCATTGCGTCATCAGCTTGCGCAGGAAGGTGATGCCGTCCATGCGCGGCATCTCGACGTCGAGCGTGATGACGTCGGGCACCTCTTCCTGCAGCCGCTTCGCCGCCGTGAACGGATCAGAGGCCACACCCATCACCTCGATGTCCGGGTCCTCCTGGAGGATCGCGGTCAGGGTCTGGCGGACGCTGGCGGAATCGTCGATGACGAGGACGCGGATTTTCTTCTTTGCGAGCATGGCGGGGTCAGCTCCGCTGGAAAACGGTGTTGGCGACCTGGACCAGGGGAAGGTCGAGCCCGGTGATCGATTCCGAGTGACCGAGGAACAGGTAGCCGCCGGGCTCGAGGCACTCGACGAGCTGCGACACGACCTTGCGCTGCGTCGGCTTGTCGAAATAGATCAGCACGTTGCGGCAGAAGATCAGGTGCATCGGCTCGCCGATCGGATAGCGATCGTCCATCAGGTTGAGCCGGGCGAAGCCGACCGCGCTGCGCAGCGCTGGCACGATGCGGATGTCGCGGCGCGACGCATCGCGCGGCGTCATGATGTACTTGCGCTGCAGCGCCGCCGGCACCGGATCGACCAGCTCGGCCGGATAGATGCCGGCGCGCGCGGCGGCCAGCACCTCGGTATCGAGATCGGTGGCGAGGATGCCGTAGGACGGACCGCCCTGGGTATCGGCATAATCGTCGAGCACCATCGCGATCGTATAAGGCTCCGGTCCCGTCGAGCAGGCGGCGCTCCAAGCGCGGACGGTGCGGATGCCACGGCGGGCGAATTCGGGCAGGATCGTCCGGGTCAGATAGTCGAAATGCGCGGGTTCGCGGAAGAAATCGGTCTTGTTGGTGGTGACCGCGTTGATCAGGTGCAGGCCCTCGTTCGCGAGATTGTCTCCGCCGAACACATGATCGCAATATTCGTCGAGCGTGCGGGCACCGGTGGCGCGCAGGCGGCGGCGCAGCCGGCCCTCGAGCATGGTCTTCTTGCTCTCGGGCATCTTGATGCCGGAATAATCGTAGATGTAGGTCGCCAGCATCGCGAAATTGCGCCGGCTCATCTGATCGCTGCCCATGGGCTGGGTGTTCAGGACGGGGGCTGCTGTGGCCAAGAAACCTGCTCCGATATGCTCTGGCCCGTCTCAAGCGCGGGCGAATTGAATTGGGATCGGCGGCCGCCGCCCTACTCCCGAGGGCGGGCGGCGGCGTTCGGTCAGGCGGCGCGCAGCAGTTCGGCCTCTTCGGTTGAGAAGATGCGGGCGACGTCGACAAGCACGACGAAGCCCTCGGCCCGCTTGACCACGCCCGCGATATATTCGGACGGCCAGCGCACGCCAATGTCGGGCGCGGCGCCGATCTGGTCGCTGCGGAAGGTGCTGACCTCCTGCACGCGATCCACGACCAGCCCGAGCACCAGCACGCGATCGGCGACCGGCACGTCGACCACCAGGATCCGCGTGCTGGGTGTCGGATCGACATGCGGCATGCCGAGCCGGAGCCGGAAGTCGACCGTGGCGACCCCCTGGCCCCGCATGTCGGTGAGCCCGAGCAGGTAATCCGGGCCATTGGGGATGCGGAAGGTCTCGCGATAATCCAGGATCTCGCGGACCAGCGCCACGGGGACCGCGAAGGTCTCCGCCCCCAGCCCGAAGGTTACGGCCTGGATTTCCTGCACGTCGCTCATGCTGCCTGTACTCCGAAGGATGCATCGTCGGCATCGGGGCCGCCGGTGGTGAGATCGAGTGCGTAGCCGTTCACCCGCGCCTTCTGATCAGCGATGGTGTTGGGCTTCGCCTTGGACTTGACGGCCGGTGCGGCGAGCTTGCGCGCCGGGGCGCTACGCTGGACGACCGGAGCCACCTTTGCGGCCCCGCGATGGCCGCGATCCTCGATGCGGAAATAGGCGATGCTGCTCTGGAGCTCCTCGGCCTGAGCCGCCAGTTCCTCCGACGTGGTCGAGATTTCCTCCGACGCGCCGGCATTCTGCTGCGTCACCTGGTCAAGCTGCTGGATCGCCTGGTTGATCTGCGTCGCGCCGATATCCTGCTCGCGGCACGCAGAGCTGATCTCCGAGACGAGCTCGGCGGTCCGTCGGATGTCCGGGACCAGCTTGGTCAGCATCTCGCCCGCCTCGGTCGCGGCACGCACGGTGTCGGTCGAGACCGCACCGATCTCCGCCGCAGCCGTCTGGCTGCGCTCGGCGAGCTTGCGCACTTCCGACGCCACCACCGCGAAGC
>JBEVLV010000091.1:0-31883 GCA_040508955.1 Sphingomonas sp.
GCGTCCGCACCGATAGTGGGAATCATCCCTGGTCCGGGCGGGATATTCGTGTTCGCGGCGGGGCTGGTCCTCGTCCTTCAAAACTCGATCCGGGCCCGCAACCGCTTTGTCCGGCTGAAGCGGCGCTTCCCGCGATTCGGTCATTATGCGGACGTGGCGCTGCGCCGGCGCAGCTTCCGCCTCCGGCAGAAACGAGCCAGGGAGGCAGAAACCTCAAGCGCGGAAGCCAAATTGCTTGGCTTTCCGATGGACCTGCGTTGACTTTGGCAGCCGACCTCCGTAAGGGCTCCCCACACACGGCCGCCCTAGTGGTGGCCATTTTACGTTCTAGATACTCGAGGATGAGCGATGAAGCGGACCTTTCAGCCGAGCAACCTGGTGCGTGCGCGCCGGCACGGCTTCCGCGCGCGGATGGCAACTCCGGGCGGCCGCAAGGTGATCCACGCCCGCCGCGCCCGCGGCCGCAACAAGCTGTCGGCCTAACCCCCGTCAGCCTCGTTCGGCTTACCGAGCGCAAGCACTATCTCGCCGCGAACGCAGGCAAGCGGGCTCCCATGCCCGGCTTCGTCCTGATCGTTCGCGACCGCGAGGATGCCGACGCGACCATGCGAATCGGCATCACGGTTTCCAAGAAAGTCGGCAACGCCGTCGTCCGCAACCGCATGAAGCGTCGCTTCCGTGCACTTGCGCGTGAAGTGCTGCCCGAAGCTGGCCTGGCCGGCGCGGACCATGTCCTGATCGGCCGCAACGGCGGGATCGAGCGCGACTTTTCCGATCTCAAGACAGAGCTCGCCAAGGCGCTGGCCAAGGTACGCCGGTGATCGCGCGCCTGCTTATCCTGATCGCGCGCGGCTGGCAGCTCGGCCCCTCGCTCATCCTGCCACCCAGCTGCCGCTACAGCCCAAGCTGTTCGGCCTATGCAATCGAGGCGCTTCGCCGCTATGGCGCGCTCAAGGGCGGCTGGCTCGCGACCAAGCGAATCGCACGCTGCCATCCATGGGGCGGGCACGGCTACGATCCCATGCCATGACGGACCTTCCGGGGAATAATCGGTGAAAGACGACCAAAAGAATTTCGTGCTCTTCGCAGTGCTGGCCGCGCTGATCCTGTTCGGCTGGCCGACGATCATGCATTTCATCTTCCCCCAGCAACAGCCCGCGACGACCAAGGTCGTCAACGGCAAGTCGACGCCGGTGCCCAATCCATCCGCGGACCCGGCCGCCGATTCGCGTTCGGCGCTGCGCGATCGCCAGGTCGTGCTGGCCGAGACGCCCCGCGTCCAGATCGAGACGCCTGCCCTTCGCGGTTCGATCAACCTGAAGGGCCTGCGGATCGACGACCTCGTCCTCGCCAAATATGACGAGACCGTCGCCAAGAAGTCACCGCCGATCCGCCTGCTCTCGCCCAGCGGCGCGGCCGGCTCCTATTACGCGCAGTTCGGCTGGCAGGGTTCGGGCGTCCAGCTGCCCGACGCCAACACGGTCTGGCAGGCAAGCGCAACCAAGCTTACGCCGACTACTCCCGTCACGCTCACCGCGACCAATTCGACTGGGCAGATCTTCCGGATCGAACTTGCCGTCGACGAAAACTACATGTTCAGCATCAAGCAGACAGTTGCGAACACCGGCAGCGCACCGGTTTCGGTGACGCCCTACGCGCTCGTCTCGCGCTCCAGCCGCTCGCTCGACGTCGATCAGTGGGCGGCGCATGTCGGCCCGATCGCGGTCTATAATGGCGCGGCGGACTATATTAACTGGAAGGACACCGAGGCGGCGCCGAAGCAGTTCGGCACCACCGGCGGCTGGGTCGGCTATTCCGACCATTACTGGCTGACCGCGATCGTTCCCGACCAGCGCGTGCCCGTGCAGCTCCAACAGCGCGGCACGGCGGCTCAAGCCTATCAGGCCGACTATCAGCTCGCCGAGCCGCTCGCGCTCGCACCGGGCAAGAAGGTCACCTATTCGAGTCACTTCTTCGCCGGTGCGAAGGAGGTGAAGCTCCTCGACAACTATCAGGACAAGCTCGGCATCGTACAGTTCGACCGCGCGATCGACTGGGGTTGGTTCGGCATGATCGAGCAGCCGATCTTCTACTATCTCGACTGGCTGTTCCACGCGGTGGGCAATTTCGGCCTCGCGATCATCCTGCTGACGATCACGATCCGCGGCCTGCTCTTTCCGATCGCCCAGAAGCAGTTCGCATCGATGGCGAACATGCGCGCCATCCAGCCCAAGATGAAGGCGCTCCAGGAGCGCTACAAGGACGACAAGCAGAAGCAGCAGCAGGAGATCATGAAGCTCTACAAGGACGAGAAGGTGAACCCGCTCGCGGGCTGCCTGCCGCTCGTCCTGCAGATCCCGATCATGTTCGCGCTCTACAAGGTGCTGCTGCTGACGATCGAGATGCGGCACCAGCCATTCGTCGGCTGGATCCATGATCTGTCCGCACCGGATCCTGCGACGATCATCAATCTGTTCGGCTATCTTCACTTCACCCCGCCCGCCTTCCTGGCGATCGGCGTGGTGCCGGTGCTGCTCGGCATCTCGATGTTCTTCCAGATGAAGCTCAACCCCGCACCGATGGACGAGATGCAGAAGCAGATCTTCGCGATCATGCCGTGGATGCTGATGTTCCTGATGGCGCCGTTCGCGGTGGGCCTGCAGGTCTACTGGATCACCTCCAACTGCATCACCATCCTGCAGCAGCAATGGCTCTATTCGCGCCATCCGGGGCTAAAGGAGCCGGTGAAGAAGAAGGAAGTGGCGGCAAAGTGACCGCCTTCGACCCCGAGGCGATCGAGGCCGCGCGGAAGACCTTCGCCGGCCCCATCGCATTCCTGAAATCGGCGCCTTCGCTCGAGCACTTGCCCGATCCCGTCGTGTCCGAGGTCGCCTTTGCCGGGCGCTCGAACGTCGGCAAGTCGTCGCTGCTCAACGCGCTCACCGGCCGGAACAGCCTGGCGCGCACTTCGGTCACGCCCGGCCGCACGCAGGAGCTCAATTTCTTCGATGTCGGCGATCCGCTGAAATTCCGGCTGATCGATATGCCGGGATATGGCTTCGCCAAGGCGCCCAAGGACATGGTCCGCAGGTGGCGCTATCTGGTGAACGACTTCCTGCGCGGGCGCCAGGCGCTGAAACGTGCGCTGGTGCTGATCGATTCGCGCCACGGCATCAAGGATGTCGATCGCGAGATCCTCGACATGCTCGACGCGGCGGCGGTGAGCTATCGCATCGTCCTGACCAAGGCCGACAAGATCAAGGCGAGCGTGCTCGCCGAGATCGCGCTGCAGACCGAGGAAGAAGCCCGCAAGCGCCCAGCCGCCCATCCCGATATCCTCGTTACCTCGAGCGAGAAAGGCATGGGCATTCCGGAGCTCCGCGCCGCCGTACTGGAGGCGATCGGCTAGGTCCTTCCACGCACCTGCGATTGCCCTCCCGCCGCGACCGCTCCATGCTCGGCGCCGGGGAGTATCCATGGCCGACGAACAAACCAAGCAGCGCCTCACCGGCCTCGACATCTTCCGCGGGCTCGCGGTCGCGGGGATGATCATCGTCAATACGCCGGGCAACTGGGACTTTGTGTGGTGGCCGCTCGATCATGCCGCATGGCACGGCTTCACCCCCACCGACCTGGTCTTTCCGGCCTTCCTGTTCGCGGTCGGGGTCGCGCTCGGCCTGTCCTTCCCCAAGCGGATCGACAGCACGATCTGGCGCCGCATCGTTCGACGCACGCTTTTGCTGATCGCGATCGGCTGGGCGTTCCAGTTCCTCGTACATCCGAATCTCGCCCATTTCCGCGTGTTCGGCGTGCTGGTGCGAATCGGGCTCTGCTACGCACTTACCGCCACGCTTGCGATCCTGACCGCCCGGCGCGACGCCGAAGGCCGTTCGCACCTGAACCTTCCCGTCCTGTCCGGCATCATAGTTGCTGCGCTGCTCGGCTATTGGGCGCTGATGGCCCTGGTACCCGTGCCGGGCTTCGGCGCGGGCCAGCTTACCCCGGAGGGCAACCTCGCCGGCTATGTCGATCGCATGCTCGCTACCCCCGCGCACATGTGGTCGGGCGGAACCGATGCGGCAGGGAACATCGTCTATGATCCCGAAGGGCTGCTCTCGACGATCCCCGCGCTCGCCAACGTGCTGTTCGGCATGCTTGCCGCTGCCCTCTGGAAGGCCGCGCCGGACCGTTCGACACTCCGCATCGCGCTCGCCGGCGCCGTGCTCGTCGTGATCGGCCTCGCCTTCGCGCAGGTCTTCCCGCTGAACAAGAAGCTGTGGACCAGCAGCTTCGCGCTGCTCACCTCGGGCCTCTCGGCGATGCTGCTCGCCCTCGCGATGGTCGCGACACGCAGCGCGGCGATCCGCAAGGCGCTGTCCCCGCTCCACATGCTGGGGATGAACGCGATCCTGGGCTATATCCTTTCGCTGCTGATCGGCATCGCCGGGTTCAAGCTGCATGTCGGCGGCGACACGCTCCAGGGCTGGTGCTTCGCGCATCTCCAGCTGGCGATCCCCGATCCCTGGCTCGCCTCCTTCGCCTATGCCGTGATCGCGCTGCTGATCGTATTCGCCGCCTTGCTCCCGTTGCATCGCCGGGGCATCCACCTCCGCCTATGACCGAGTTGCTCTTCTCCTACGGCACGCTCCAGCTCGAAAGCGTCCAGCTCGCCTCGTTCGGGCGGCTGCTCCAGGGCGAGGACGACGTGCTGCACGGCTTCGCGGTGATCGAGATCCAGATCCGCGACCCCGCCGTGCTCGACGCCAGCGGCATCGAAACGCACCGCGCGCTGGTGCCCGGCGATGGCGCGCCGATCCCCGGCAAGGTCTTCCTCCTGACCGCGGCGGAGCTCGCCGCCGCCGACATCTACGAGAGCGAGAATTACCGCCGGATCGAGGCTCCTCTCGCATCCGGCAAGTATGCCTGGGTCTATGTAAAGGCCTGAGCGGAGGTCTCAGCTGGGGTTATACTTGGCCAGGAACACCTCGAGCGCCTTCAGGAATTCGAGCCGGTCCTGGCTTCGCGTGAAATGGTGATCAGCCTCGGGCTGCTCGATATAGGTCACGTTCTTCCCCGCCTCCTTCAGCTTGTCCACCATCACCCGCGACTGGTTGATCGGGACGACGCGATCCTTCTTGCCATGGACCAGCAGGACGGGAATCGAGAATTGCTCGGGATGGAAGAGCGGCGAGATCTGCTTGAAATCAGGTGCCTGGGCACGCAGCCAATCCTTGCGGGATTCGGAGCCCAGGAAGGCGCTATCATAGCTGATCATCCGGTTGAGATCCGACACGCCCGCGTAGGAAACGGCACAGCGATAGAGCTTGCCGTCGCGCTGCGCCGCCCGAAGCGCCGCATAGCCGCCATAGGAAGCGCCCACCATGCAGACCCGGCCGGGATCGGCGATGCCGAGATCGGCGAGTGCCGTCACCGCATCGTTCAGATCGTCCTGCATCGCCAGGCCCCATTGCCCTTCGCCCTTGGCCGCGAAGCTAGTCCCATAGCCCGAAGAGCCACGGTAATTGGGCTGCACCACCGCATAGCCGCGATCGGCGAGGAACTGCGCCCACCAGTCCCATTCTTCCGAATCGCGGGCGTAAGGCCCGCCATGGGGCATCACGATCAGCGGCAGCTTGCCGGTCTTTCCGCGCGGCAGGGTGAGCACGGCCGCAATCTCCAGCCCGTCGCGCGCCTTGTAGCGGATCGTCTTCACGGGATGCATCAGCTTGAGGCCGATGGTGGTGTTGCTGGTGCTGAGCCGCAGCATCGAACCGTCGTCCGAGCGGTACAGGAAATAGGCGCCCGGCGCGCTGGGCCCACCGACCTGGACGATCGCCGTCTTGCGGTCTCGGCTCAACGAAACGATCCGCGGTTCGCCGCCCTTGATCCCAGCCGCAACGGCTTTGTGCATCGCTTCGATCGCCGGATCGGTCCAGCGGATTGCCGGCTTGTCCTCGTTGACCCGGACGCCCAGATAGCCGGCGCCCGTCCCGTCGCCGACCAGCCCGCCAATGTCATAGCCCTTGCTGGCGAAAAGCTGCTTGCCGCGCGCCATCGTCGCGAGATCGAGCTCGTACAAGGCTGAAAAGCCCTGCTCGTCATCGGCGACCACCAGGGCCTTGTTCGGCTGATCGAGGAACAGCGTCGGGATCGTGAGTCCGTCGCGGAAACTCTTGGCGCGATCGATGACGTGGAAGCTGGCGCGCTCGCTCTCGCGATAGACGACGCGGCGGGTCCGACCGTCGAGCGTACCGCCCACACCCATCCGCACGACGCCCTTCGCGTCGGCGAACCAGTTGAAAACGCCTTCGCGGCCCGGCAGCACGCGCTTGTGCTTGCCGTTGGACACGTCCACCTCGTCCACCTGCGGCCAGAAACCCGCGTCGGTCGAATAGATCGAGGTCTGCCCTGCGATCAGGACGCGCGGCGTGCCGTCCGTCGCGGTCCAGAGCAGGTCATCGGCATCCTGTGCTGCGTCGCGGGTGGCGAGATTGACGACATGTCCGTCCTTGGCGCTCACGCTCACCGCACGCGAAATATACCATTTGTCGCCTTCCACCGGCGAGAGCTGACCGACGCCCAGCACGAGCCAATCGTCGTTCACCCATTGCCACCAGTTGAGATCCATCTCCTTCAGGCCGACGAGATGCGGCTTCGAGCCGTCGAGCGGAACCACCGCGAAATACTGGACGCCGTTGACGGCGATCTTGGCCGCGAGCTGCTTGCCGTCGGGAGACAATTCCGGCGCTTCGACCGCCGGAATCTCGGCAAAGACAGCAGCATCCAGCGGTGCAGGCGTCGATTTTGCCGCCGCATCCTGCTGCTGCGCGATTGCGGGCACGCCAGCGGTCGCGCCCGCCAAAAGCAGGCCCAGCCCAAAAAACTTCATTTCTATCCCCCCGATTCGCAAGAGCTTGCGCGCCGATGCTCGATTCTGTCGCGTTTCCGATGGGCTCGCAAGCGCCTGTTTGGTTGCTCGCAGCGGCGTGCATGGCTATCCCGCGTCGCATGAAGCTCATCATCGGCAACAAGGCCTATTCCTCCTGGTCGCTGCGCGGCTGGCTGGCGTGCAAGCAATCCGGTCTTCCGTTCGAGGAGGTCGTGGTTCCGCTCTACGACGAGGCTTGGGAAAAGCGCCGCGAGGGCGACGAGTTCGCGCCCTCGTCGGGCAAGGTGCCGATCCTGTGGGACGGCGATGCCGTGGTGTGGGACAGCCTGGCGATCATCGAATATCTGAACGACAAGACCGCCAACGAGAAGTTCTGGCCCCAGGGCGATGCCGCCCGGGCGATGGCACGCTCGATGGCCGCCGAGATGCATTCGAGCTTCGCGGCGCTGCGCCGCAAGCACAGCATGAACATCCGCCAAGTCTATCCGCCCAAGAAGCCGGACGACGACGTACTGGCGGATCTCTCGCGGATCATGGAGCTCTGGGCCCAGGCTCGCGCCCGCTTTGCCGGCGAGGGCCAGTTCCTGTTCGGCGAGTTCGGCGCGGTCGACATCATGTTCGCGCCGGTGGTGACGCGCATCGTTACCTACTCCCTTCCCGTCCCGCGTTTTGCCCAGGCCTATATGCTGGCGGTGCTCCAGCACCCCTTCCTGCAGGACTGGATCGCCGCGGCACAGGAAGAGGATTGGGTGATCGAGCAATTCGAGATGGAGCCGGCCTGAGGCTGGCCGCGCTGCAAGTTGAGGAAGTTTACAAACTTCGGGGGTAAATTTCCGCCTCTCCAGAGGCACGACGTGATCGCGCGCCGGTAACGCGACAGCGACGCGACACCCGCGCGCCACTAACGCGACATGAGCGCGACACCCGGGCCACCGCGACACGACACGGCAGCGACACCCAGGCGACACCCCAGCGACACCCCGGCGACGGTTCGCAACCGGTCCGGCTGCGCATATTCAAGGTTCAAGGAGCGGCGTCCATCCGGGCGCGAACACCGCAGCCAAGCCTATGAAATCCTACATTTCAAGCGGGGCCCTGCGCCTCAGGGCAGCCGCTTGGTCTCGTAGCGCGTGCCGTCGTTGCGGAAATAGCCGTCCGGCGCGAAGCGCATGTCGATGTCGGGATAGTCGCCGCCGCCACGCGGCCCCGCCCCCACGGCGATGAACACGCAGTCGGCGTCGCTGCGGTTCTGGAGGTGATGCCCGTTGCAGTCGTTCTTCGGGAAGGCCGCGCAATCGCCGGCACGCATCACCGTCTCCCCCGAATCGTCGACCAGCACCGCCTCGCCCGCCAGGATGACGACGAACTCGTCCTCGCTGTCGTGCCAGTGGCGCTGGGACGACCAGGCGCCCGGCTTCAGCGTGACATGGCTCACGCCCATTTCGGAAAGGCCGCTCGCGGGCGCGAGCCGGCGATACCAGCGCCCGGCAACCGGCGCATCGAAGGGCGGCGGATAGCCGGTCGCATTGGTTTGCGGGATTGTATCGAGATCGAGCTTGGGCAATGCCCCCTCCCACAGTTGATGGAGATATTGTGCCCGACGTCATCGAACTCACCAAGGCGCTGATCGCCGCCGAGAGCGTAACCCCGGCACGCGGCGCCGTGTTCGACGTGCTGGAAGCGGCGCTGCTCCCGCTCGGCTTCACGGTCGAGCGCTTTATCGAGGGCGAAGCGCCCGAGGGACCGGTCGAGAATCTGCTCGCGCTGCGCGGCAATGGCGGCACCCATTTCGCCTTTGCCGGCCATCTCGACGTCGTGCCGCCCGGCGCAGGCTGGACGAGCGGCGCCTTCGCCCCCGAGATCCGCGGCGACCTGCTCTACGGGCGCGGCGCGGTCGACATGAAGGGCTCGATCGCAGCCTTCGTCGCGGCGGTGGCGGGCATGGAGAGCGACGGCACGATCAGCCTGCTCATCACCGGCGACGAGGAAGGCCCGGCCACCTATGGCACGCCGCGCCTGATCGAGCGGATGGCGGAGCGCGGCGTACGGCCGGATCTGTGCGTGGTCGGCGAGCCAAGCTCGGCGCACCGGCTGGGCGACACGATCAAGATCGGGCGCCGGGGCTCCGCGGTGATCGACGTCGAGGTGATCGGCCAGCAGGGCCATGTCGCCTACCCGCATCTGGCCGACAATCCCGTCCCGCGCCTCATCCGCGCGCTCGCCGAGATCGACGCGATCGTGCTGGACGAGGGCAATGCCTGGTTCCAGCCCTCGAACATCGAGGTGATCGACCTGGCCGTCGGCAATCCCGCGACCAACATCATCCCCGGCCGCGCCGGCGCGCGGATCAGCATCCGCTTCAACGACCTGCAGCGCGGGACCGACCTGGTGGCGCGGGTCGAGGCGATCGTGCTGCGCCACGCCCCCTCGGCAGTGGTGAAGGGTCGCGTCTTCGGCGAGGCGTTCCTGACCGAGCCCGGCGTGCTGTCGGCCCTGGTATCGGACGCGGTGGAAGCCGTGCTCGGCGTGACGCCCGAGCTCTCGACGACCGGCGGCACCTCAGACGCACGCTTCCTGTCGCGGATCTGCCCGGTGGTCGAATTCGGCCTGGTCAACGCGACGATGCACAAGCTCGACGAAGCCGTCGCGCTGGCGGACCTGCACGCGCTGACAGGAGTTTATGCCGAAGTACTGAGGCGCGTTCTCAGGATGCCGCGCGCTTAGGCTCGACGGCGCGTGCCCAGGCGATGAAATCGTCCTCGGCCATCGGCTGGGCGATCGCATAGCCCTGGAGCACGTCGCAGCCGATCACGCGGAGCACCGCGGCCTGCGCGTCGCTCTCGATACCCTCGGCCACCGCCTCGCAGCCCAGGCCGTGGATCAGGCCGATCACCGCCTGGGCGATCGTCCGCGCCTCGGGATTCACCGCGACATTCTCGATCACGCTGCGATCCAGCTTCACCCGGTCCACCGGCAGATCGCGGAGTCGCGCGAGGTTCGAATAGCCCGTGCCGAAATCGTCGATGGCCACGCTGGCGCCGTCCGCGCGGAGCGTCGCGATCGCGTCGAGGACATCCTCCGAACAATGCATCGCCAGCGTCTCGCTGATCTCGAGCTCGAGCAGGCTGGCCGGCGCCTTGGCCGCCAGCATCGCCTCGCGCAGGCGGCGGAAGAAGGTGGCGTGATCGATCTCGCGCGGGCTGATGTTGACCGCGAGCCGCTGGCGGATGCCGAGCCGACCCCAGCGCGAGATCGTCTCGGCGACGCTGGTGATGACCCATTCGCCGATATCGACGATCAGCCCGGTCTCCTCGGCGCGCTGGATGAACGCGCCCGGCAGCTTCAGCCCGTCCGGATGGCGCCAGCGCAGCAGCGCTTCGGCGGCGATGATGCGGCCGTCGGCGGCGGAAACCTGCGGCTGGAAGACCAGCGTGAACTGCTCCTTCTCGACCGCGACGCGCAGGTCGCTTTCGAGCTGGGCGCGATCGGCCATCTCGGCTGCGAGCAAGTCGGTGAAATGCTCGACCCGGCCGCGGCCCTGCGCCTTGGCGTGGTACATGGCGGCATCGGCGGCGCGCATCAGATCGTGCAGCGTCGTGCCATGCTCGGGGCGACGGGCGATACCGACCGAGGCACCGATCGAGACTTCCTGGTCCGCAAGATCGAAGCTTTCGGAAAGCGCGAACAGGATGCCGCGGCCGATCCGCTCGGCCTCGCGCGGATCGGGCAGATCCGCGAAGAACATCGTGAATTCGTCGCCCGCCAGCCGCCCGATCAGCGGCGGACGCGTGTCGCCATCGGCGGCGAAACGATCGGCGACGGCACGCAACCGATTGGCGACCATGCCCAGCAGCACGTCGCCCGTGGCGTGGCCCAACGTGTCGTTCACGGCCTTGAAGCGATCGAGATCGATGAAATAGAGCACCGCGACCACGCCCTGGGGCAGTTCGGCGAGCAGCCGTTCGGCGGTACGACGGAAATTGGTGCGGTTGGCGAGGCCCGTCACCGGATCGAACATCGCGAGCCGCTGGACACTTTCCATGTTCGCGTGAAGCTGATGAAACAACCCGTCCATCGCATGGGCCAGCTGGGGCACGCACTGGCGCACCTCCTCGGGAACGCCGCTCTGGAGGTCGCCATTGGCAGCCGTGGCCAGTCGCTCGATCGCCGCATCGATCGCGCCCGCCGTGGAGGCGATGGTACGCTCGGCCGAGGCCCAGCACATCACGCCGCAGACGATCGCCGCGATCAGCGCACGACCGGCCGTCTCGACGGTAATCTGAGCCGGCTCGGACGCCGCAGCCAATGCGAGGATGAACGCCACCGCTCCGGCGCATATCGCAAAGGCGATTGCGCGACTCTTGAGCGAAAAGCCTTCCACGTGCTGACTCGGTCCCCAAATCCCCACCGGGCTCCAACCCGGATTCAGAACGGAGATGGTGGCAGAGAGAGGTTAAAAATTTCGCTGTGGTGCAGGCTTCGGACGGCGCAGCACGATGTAGAGCGCGCCGGTTCCGCCGTGTCGCGGGTGCGCCGCCCGAACCGCCGCGATTCGATCGGCGTGGCGCGACGAAGCCAGCCAATCTCCCACCGCAGCACGGATCGCACCGCGCGCATGCGGCCGCTCCGATTCGGGACGCGGCGGCTTTCCGGTGATCAGCAGCAGCACCCGGTCACCACGCGCGATCGCCTGGGCGAGGCCGAAATCGAGCCGGTCATAGGCGGAGGACAGATTGTGTCCGTGCAGGTCGATCGAGGTCTCGGGCGAGACCAGCCCCCGCGACAGACGCCGGTCCCAGGAACCGTCGAGCGTGTTGCTCTCCTCGCGCCGCGACGTCAGCGGCTGCGGCGGGATGCGCGCGGGCACGCGCTTGGAGGTCGCCATGGCCGGCTTGGGTACGGGTATCGCGACGGGCGCGGCGGGTTCGGCTTCGGCGGGCTTCGCCTTGTCGGGCCTTGGCGGTGCGGCCGCCCGGGTGGCGAGCGGCGTCACCGTCGCGATCACCCGCTTCCAGAGCGCCGCTTCCTCGGGCGCCAGCACGCGGCGCCCGCGCCCAGTCACGGGTTGGCGGGGATCGGAGCGGGCGGCGGCGTCAGGCGCGCCAGCGTGCCCTTGGGGAGCAGCAGCCATGCCGTGCCTTTGGCCGACATGCCGCCGGCGATCGCCCGCGCGTCCTCGCCCGCGCCCCAGAAGGTGTCGATCCGGTTCGGCCCCTTGATCGCGCCGCCGGTATCCTGGGCGATCCACAGGCCGGTCGCGTCGGTGCGGTCCATCGAGAGGAACACCGGCGCGCCCAGCGGCACGAACTTGGGATCGGCCGCGGCGCTCACCCATCCGGTCACCGGATGCCCCATCGCGCCGAGCGGGCCGGCGCCGGTCAGTTCCTTGAAGAACACGAAGCTCTTGTTCTCGCGCATGATCGCCGCGCCCTCTTCAGGGTGCGCGCGCAGATAGGTCATGATGCCCTGCATCGACGCCTGGCCGGGGCCGAGCAGCCCGCGGTCGCGCATCAGCTTGCCGATGCCGGTATAGTCGCGGCCGTTCTGCCCGGCATAGCCGATCCGCATCACGCCGCCGTCGGGCAGATGCAGCCGGCCCGAGCCCTGGACCTGGAGGAAGAAGATCTCGACCGGATCGGCGGCATAGGCGATCACCGGGGCATGGCCCTGGAGCGCGCCGCCCTCGATCTCGCCGCGATCATAATAGGGCACGAAGCTCTTGGCGCTGACGCGGCCGCGGATGCGCTTGCCCTTCAGATCGTTCGAGAACAGGCCGAGATCGACCTCGATCAGATCGTCGGGGACGCCGTAGATCGGCACTTCATAGCCGTGGCGCCGGTCGCGCGAGCCGGCGATTTCCGGCTCGTAATAGCCGGTCGCAAAGGCCTTGCCGTCGGCGACCTGTACGCTTTCGAACCAGCGCGCGAAGAAGGCGGGGGCATCGCGCGACGGCCAGCCGGCGGCGGCGGCGCAGGCGTCAGCCCAATCTGTGCCGCGGGTCAGGCCGGTCGTATCGGTGCGGCGCTGGAGCGTCGGGCAGGAGATGCGGAATGCCGCCAGCGCCCGCTCGGCGCCCTCCTGGGTGATCGGCAGGGTCTCGACGGCAGGCCCGGCCACGAGCCCCGCGCCAGCGGCCGTCGTGACACCGGCGGGCATCGCGGGCGCCGCAATGGCGGGCAGCGGCACGGCCGGGGTCGGCTGGCGCGCAGGCAGGTTGACGGGGGTTTCGGGAAGCGCGGCGGGCCGGGGCGCCCCTGGTGGCGCAATCTCGCGCGGCGCGGGCGCCGCCGGCGCAGGCCGCTGCCCGGCGGTGGGGGGAACGATGCCACCCGAACACGCGCCCAGCAGCGCCGCGAGCGCCAATCCCCCCCAGATCCGCATCATGCCCCTCAGGCTTCGTCGGTTTCGACGAGCTTCCAGTTGGGATCGTCGCTGCGCAGGTTGCGCGCGAATGTCCAGATATCGTGCGTCTCGACCGCGTCGGTCAGCGAACCGGATACAAGGTTGCCGTCCTGATCGCGCGTCACCGCCGCGATATCGGCGTCGAAACGCACCACGATCCGCGCGACGCGCCCCTCGACAGAGGCCTCTGCGATCATCGCCTTCTCGATCGCGATCAGACGATTCTCCAGCAGGTGACCGGCAGCCTTGCGGTCGGCGATCGCCTGGGTGAAGCCGGCGCGGACATCTTCCTCCACCAGCCAGCCCAGCGTTTCCTCATCGCCCTTCCAATAGGCTTCGAGGATCATCTTGTAGGCCGATTTGGCGCCTTCGATGAACTGCGCGACGTCGAAGCTCGAATCGGCATTGACCACGGCGCGCAATCCGGTCTCGGCACCGGCCTCGATCGTGCGACTGCCATTATGCGGGACTTCGGGCACGGCATCGATGGTGCGCGGAAGCGGCGCCGTGGCGACGCGCTCCTCCGCCGGCTTCGGCAATGCCTGCTCATGGCCGGTGCGCTTGCCGAGCACCGCATAGAGCCTCAGCGCCAGAAAGCCTGCCACCATCGCGAATAGAATAATGACGTACAAAATCGCGTCTCCAAGAGCTCCCGTGTCACTCTACATAAGCCGTCCCGCCTTTGGATTCAAATCGGGAGACTTACCCACAGATTGCACGGCTCGCGCCTGCCTGCTAGGCGCGCGACTGCGTAACGCGCCGAGAGCGCGAAACTTTCCGAAAAAGAGGAAACTTCTGATGGCCGAGAACGACACCGCCGACTTCGGCGAGCCCCTGGCGAATGGCGAAGACACCGCGCCGCAGGTGGGCGTGCTGTCGCAATATGTGAAGGACTTCTCGTTCGAGAACCCGAATTCGCCCGCCATCTACCAGCTGACGACCGCCCCGGCGATCGACGTCCAGTTCAACATCGGTTCGGGCAAGGTCGCCGACGACGTCTATGAAGTCGTCCTCAAGATCGAAGTGCGTTCGCAGGCCGGTGAGCAGGTCGCGTTCCTGGTCGACCTGTCGTACGCGGGCCTGTTCGGCCTGCGCAACATCCCGCAGGAGCAGCTCGACGCGTTCCTGCTCGGCGAAGCGCCGCGCATCCTGTTCCCCTTCGCCCGCCGCGTGCTGGCCGACGCCGTCCGCGACGGCGGCTTCCCGCCGCTGATGCTCGAGCCGATCGATTTCGGCGGCATCTACATGGCGCAGCGCGCTCAGCAGGCGCTCGAGGCCGGCCAGGTCGCAGGCGAAGCCTGAACCTTCGGACTGGGGAGCAGCCGTGCAGCGTCCTGCTCCCCACCCTTCTGACACCCTGACATCGCGATGAAGCTCGCCCGCTCCCTGGGCTCGGTCGGCGGGCTGACGCTTGCCAGCCGCATCCTCGCGCTCGTCCGCGATTCGCTCCAGGCACGCTATGTCGGCGCCAATTTCGCGTCAGACGCCTTCCTCGTCGCGTTCCGCCTGCCCAACATGTTCCGCGCCTTCTTCGCCGAGGGCGCGTTCGCATCGGCGTTCATCCCGATGTTCAACCGCAAGCTTGCCGAGACCGGCGAGCCCGGCCCCGCCTTCGAATTCGCCGAGCGCACCCTTGCGGTGCTCTTCACCTTCCTCGCGATCATGACCGTGGTGATGCTCGCCGCCGCCTGGCCGCTCACCGCCCTGCTGTCGGGCGGCTTCGCCAGGCAGCATCCGACGCACGAGCAGTTCGCCTTCGCGGTCGAGCTCAGCCGGATCACCATCCCCTATCTGATGCTGATCTGCCTAGCCTCGCTGCTCGGCGGCATCCTCAATTCGCTCGACAAATTCTGGGTCAACGCCGCCGCGCCGATCCTGCTCAACATCGCGATGGTCTCTGCGTTGTTCTTCTTCAACGGCACGCCCTACGAGACCGCGCGCGCGCAGGCGGTTTCGATTCCCGTCGGCGGCCTGCTCCAGCTCGCCTGGCTGGCGATCGCGTGCCGGGCCTCGGGCGTGTCGCTCCGCCCGCGCCTGCCCCGGCTCGATCCCGAGGTGAAGCGGCTGATGCGGCTGATCCTGCCCGCCGCGCTCGGCGCCGGCGCGGTGCAGCTCAACCTCGTCATCTCCACCGCGCTTTCGGGCTACCTGCTCGGCGCGGGATCGATCTCGTACATCTATTATGCCGACCGGCTGAACCAGCTGCCGCTGGGGATGATCGGCATCGGCCTGGGCACGATCCTGCTCCCCACCATCTCGCGCCTGCTCGGCAAGGGCGAGGAGGCCGAGGCGATGGAGACGCAGAATCGCGGCATGGAGCTCGCGCTGTTCCTCACCCTGCCGGCGATGGTCGCGCTGATCGTCGCCGCCGAGCCGATCGTGCGCGGCCTGTTTCAGTATGGCCATTTCACCAGCACCGACACGGTGAAATGCGCCTGGGCGCTCGCCGGCTTCTCGATCGGCCTGCCCTCCTACGTTCTCGTGAAGGTGCTGACCCCCGGCTATTATGCCCGCCAGGACACCAAGACGCCGGTCCGCTACGCAATGATCTCGGTCGCGGTGAACATCGCCGCGAACCTCGCGCTGATCCCGCTGATCGGCCATGTCGGCCCGCCGCTCGCCACGGCGCTGTCGTCCACCGTCAATGTCTGGCTGCTCTATCGCACGCTGGTGGCGCGCGGGCATTTCGCCGCCGACGCGCAGCTCCGCCGACGCCTGCCCCGGCTCGCACTGGCCGCGCTGCTGATGGGTGCTGCGCTGTTCGGGTTCGACCGGCTGCTCGACCCGTGGCTGAACGGCCATGCCGTTGCCCGCTATACGGCGCTGGTCGCGCTCGTCGGCGCGGGCTGCGGGATCTACGCGATCGCCTGTTTCTTCACCCGCGCGTTCCTGATCTCGGACATCAAGGCGCTGGTTCGCCGCCGCCAGCCGCGCTAGGGAGCGCCCATCCCGGACATCGATAGAGCGGCCGCGCCCCCGCCGTCCCGGATCCGCGGCCCGTCCAACGGCCGAACGGTAACCCGGGCGCGCGGAGTGAGAAGTCATGCGCGTCGTTTCCGGCATCCAGACCACCGGCAATCTTCACCTCGGCAACTATCTCGGGGCGATCAAGCAGTGGGTGGCGATGCAGGACCAGAGCGAGTGCCTGTTCTTCCTCGCCGATCTCCATGCGCTGACCGGCAACATCACCCCCGAGGAACTCGCCAATTCGACGATCGAGATGGCCGCGACCCTGCTCGCCGCGGGGATCGACGATCGCTCGGTGCTGTTCAACCAGGCCCGCGTCCCCGCCCATGCCGAGCTGTGCTGGATCCTGCAGGGCACCGCGCGGATGGGCTGGCTGAACCGCATGACCCAGTGGAAGGACAAGGCCGGCAAGAACCGCGAGGGCGCGAGCGTCGGCCTGTTCACCTATCCGGTGCTCCAGGCGGCGGACATCCTGGTCTACCAGGCCACGCACGTGCCCGTCGGCGAGGACCAGAAGCAGCACCTCGAGCTGGCGCGCGACATCGCCACCAAGTTCAACACCGATTTCGGCGTCGAGCTGTTCCCGCTGCCCGAGCCCTTCATCTCCAAGGCCGCGCCGCGGATCATGAGCCTGCGCGACGGCCAGGCGAAGATGTCCAAGTCCGACCCGTCGGACCTGTCGCGCGTCAACCTGATCGACGATGACGACACGATCGCCGCCAAGTTCCGCAAGGCCAAGACCGATCCCGAGCCGCTGCCCGATTCGTTCGACGCGCTGGCCGAGCGGCCCGAGGCGAAGAACCTGGTGACGATCTTCGCGGCGCTTTCCGACCGGGAGCCGCAAGCGGTCGTCGAGGAATTCGCCGGCCAGGGCTTCGGCGCGTTCAAGCCGGCGCTCGCCGACCTCGCCATCTCGGTGCTCGCGCCGATCCGCGACCGGCTGACCCGGCTGCTCGACGATCGCACCGAGGTGGGCGTCCAGCTTGCCAAGGGTGCGGGCCGCGCCAATGCGCTCGCCGCGCCGACGCTGAGGGCGGCGCAGCAGGCGGTCGGTCTCCAGGTGTGATCCTCCACAGCTGACCGTCATCCCGGCACAGGCCGGGATCCAGAGCCAGGCAGCGCATCGCTCGTGACCCTGGGCCCCGGCCTTCGCCGGGGTGACGGTTTTGGCTAGAGCGAGCCTCGAAGCGAAAAAGGCCGGAGCGAAAGCCCCGGCCTTTTTCATGTCAGTCAGGGTGGAGGCGTGACCCAAGCGTTGCCCCGCTCTCGGTTCCTCCACCCTGCCCCCTCAGGGGATTTCGTCAGCCCTCCAGCGTCCGCATCAGCGAGCGGACGGCGCCGTCGATCTCGATATCCTTGGTCCGAAGATCCTCGATCCGCTTGACCGCATGGATCACGGTCGAATGGTCGCGATTGCCGAACTTGCGGCCGATCTCGGGCAGCGAGCGCGTCGTCAGCCGCTTGGCCAGGTACATCGCGATCTGGCGCGGCCGGGCGATCGCCACGGCGCGGCGCTCCGAGATCAGGTCGATCTGCTTGACCTCGAAATGGGTCGAGACTGCGCGCTGGATCTCATCGATCGTGATGCGGCGCTGGCTGTTGCGCAGCACCTCGCCCAGGACGCTGGTTGCGAAATCGATCGTGATCTTCTCGTTCGACAGATTCGCATAAGCCAACAGGCGATTGAGCGCGCCTTCCAGCTCGCGCACGTTCGACGTGATCCGCGCCGCCAGCAGGTCCGCGACCTCGGCGGGCATTTCGACTGCGGGCATGTCCTCGAGCTTGCGCGCGATGATCGCACGACGCAGTTCGAGCTCCGCCGGCTTGATGTCGGCGACCAGGCCCGAACCCAGGCGGCCGGCGAGGCGCGTCTCGAAGCCTTCGAGCGCCTGGGGCGCACGATCGGCGGCGATCACCAGCCGCTTGCCCGCGCCCATGAACTCGTTGACCGTGTGGAAGAATTCTTCCTGCGTCGCATCCTTGCCGCCGATGAACTGCAGATCGTCGATCATCAGCAGGTCGACCGAACGCAGCCGAGTCTTGAAGGCGTGGGTGTCCTTGTTGCGCAGCGCCTGGACGAACTCGAACATGAAGCGCTCGCCGGTCGAGTAGATCGCGGTGGCATGCGGGTTCGCCTCAAGGAAGGCATGGCCGATCGCGTGCATCAGATGCGTCTTGCCCTGGCCGGTGCCGGCATGGAGATAGAGCGGGCTGAAGCGCGGGCTGCCCGGCTCGGCCACCGTCATCGCCGCGTTGAACGCGACGCGGTTGCTGGCATCGACGACGAATCGATCGAAGGTGAAGCGCGGATCGAAATGCGGGCGCTCGGCTGGCGTTGCGATGTTCGCGGCGACCGGGCGCGGCTCGACCTTGAGCACAGCGGGCGTCTCGGCGAGCGTCTCGATCGACACGGTACGGACCGACGGCAGCACGGCGCGGAACTCGAGCAGCAGCCGCTCGGCATAGTGATTCTTCACCCACTGCGTCATGAACGCGGAAGGCAGGCCCAGGCGCACCGCGCTCGAATCGCTTTCCTCGATGAGGACGACCGGCTTCAGCCACTGATCGAACAGGCGTTGGCCAGCAGAGCGGCGCAGATTGCCCCGCACATGCGACCACGCCTTTGTGACTGCCTCCATATCGATCCGCTCCAAGGCTTTTATCTGAGTCACAACGACGCATTCCTCCCTCACGGGAAGCACATTCTTCCCGCGTGCTCATTCGTTACGACCTGAGGCCCCACGCAGCCGGACTATGCCCCCGGGCTGGCGATTGGGCTTCGCTAAACCCGGCACTCGAACGTCGCCGGGAGGGTTGTTTTAGGTACCAGAATTCGAGTCGAGCAAGTGCTCGCATGTAAAGATTCTGAAATAGTTTAGTTGACACGCCACAACCCGAGGAATTCCGCCATTTGCGGTTTTCACCCCTTTGAAATCAATAATTTAGCATTCCAATTCGGATGTGAAGGCACGCGACTCGTTGGGTTTCCGCGCATCGCGCGATTCGCGGGGATTCGCCCGCTTCGGAACATTTCGCGCACGCGAAAAAGCCCCGCCGGAGAGCTCCGACGGGGCAATCGTTACGAAAAAGTGACGATTATGCGAGAGTTGCGAGACGCTTCGTAAGGCGCGAGAACTTGCGCGAAGCGGTGTTCTTATGAAGCACGCCCTTGGCGACGCCACGCGCCATTTCCGGCTGCATCGCGGCCAGAGCGGCGGTCGCCGCGACCTTGTCGCCGGCTTCGAGCGCCGACTCGGCCTTCTTCACGAAGGTGCGGATGCGGCTGACGCGCGCGCCGTTGATCTCGGCACGGCGGTCGTTGCGACGGATGCGCTTCTTCGCTTGCGGCGTATTCGCCATTACGTCTCGTCCTAGCTAAAATGTAGAAGGGCGCAGGAGCACTGCCCACGCCCGGAAAGAGGGGCCCCTTACCGACTGATGTGATTCGGGTCAACCTTCAGTGCTGACATGCCGGGCACCAAAAGGTCGATCTGCCACCATCGACGCGCCGTTCGACCGTGCCGCCGCATGCGCAGGGCTCGCCCTCGCGGCCATAGACGCGCCATTGCTTGGCGAAATAGCCGAGCTCGCCCGAGGGGCGGGCATAATCCTTGAGCGTGGAGCCGCCCGCCTCGATCGCCGCTGCGAGCACCTCGCGGACCGCGGCCACCAGTTTTTCGAGGCGAGGTTTGGTGATCGTGCCGGCGGGCCGGGTCGGCGCGATCCCGGCCATGTAGAGCGCCTCGCAGACATAGATATTGCCCAGCCCCGCAACCACGCGCTGATCCAGCAGAAGCGCCTTCACCGGCGCGATTCGGTCCGCGAACACCGCCTTCAGGCGGGCCGCCGTGAAATCCGGGCCCAACGGTTCGGGGCCCAGAGCGGCGAAGGCGGGCCATGCGTCGAGCGAATCGGTCGGCACCAGATCGAGCGAGCCGAACCGCCGCGGATCGTTGAGCGCGAGCCGATGCTTCGCGGTCTCGATCACGAAATGATCGTGCTTGCCGATCTCCTCAGGATCGATTCGCCAGCGCCCGGACATGCCGAGATGGAAGACCAAAGTGTCCCCGCGATCGGTATCGATCAGGCCATATTTGGCGCGGCGGCCGAGCGAGAGGACCCGCGCGCCGGTCAGCCTCTGGCCGAGATCGGGCGGGAACGGCCGGCGCAGGTCCGCGCGATGCAGGAGGACGCGCTCGATCACCGCGCCCTGGAGCACCGGCTCCAGCCCGCGCACGGTCGTCTCGACTTCGGGAAGCTCTGGCATGCCAACCCCCTAGCCCCGCTCCCCCCGCCCCGCTAGAGCGCGAGGATGCCCGACACCGTCTCCTTCGGCTATCAGGACGTAGCCCCCGAGGAAAAGACCCGCCGCGTGGGCGAGGTCTTCTCCAGCGTCGCCTCGAAATACGACCTGATGAACGACGCCATGTCCGGCGGCCTGCACCGGTTGTGGAAGGACCATTTCGTCCGCAAGGTGAAGCCGCGCGCCGGCGAGCACATCCTCGACATGGCCGGCGGCACCGGCGACATCGCCTTTCGCATGGAGGCTTCCGGTGCGACGATCACCGTCGCCGACATCAATCCGGAGATGCTGGCGGTCGGCGTCGAGCGCGCTGCCAAGCGCGGCATCGACTCGATGGTCTGGACCGAGGCCAATGCCGAGACGCTGCAATTCCCCGACAAGTTCTTCGATGCCTATACGATCGCGTTCGGCATCCGGAACGTCACCGATATCCCCAAGGCGCTCCGCGAGGCGCATCGCGTCCTGAAGCGCGGCGGGCGCTTCTTCGTGCTCGAATTCTCGACCACCCAGTGGCCGGGCTTCGCCGAGGTCTATGACGCCTATTCGCACCGGCTGGTGCCCAAGCTCGGCCAGCTCCTGGCGCAGGACGCCGAGAGCTATCGCTACCTGATCGAATCGATCCGCCGCTTCCCCGACATGCCGACCTTCGAGCGGATGATCGGCGAGGCCGGCTTCGTTCAGACGCGCGTCGAGCCGCTGCTCGGCGGGCTGGTGGCGATCCATAGCGGCTGGAAGATCTGATCCGCCCGTGACCGCAACTGTCGTCCACCTCTGGCGCCTGCGCAAATGGGGCCGCATCCTCGCGCGTCACGGCGCGCTCATGGGTATCGAACGGGATCGCAACACCCCACGCCCGGTTCGTCGCGTGGCGCGTATCCTCCGGTTCGGCGCGCGCGTGCCGGAAGTGCCGCGCTATGCCGATGCCTTCCAGGCGATCGGGCCCGCCGCGATCAAGCTCGGCCAGACGCTCGCTACCCGCCCCGACCTGGTTGGCGAGGTCGCGGCGCGCGACCTGCTCCGTCTCCAGGACGCGCTGCCCCCGGTCCCCTTCGCGGTGATCCGCGAGCGGATCGAATCGAGCCACGGCAAGACGCTCGAGGCGATGTTCGCCGAGATCGAGGAGAAGCCCATCGGCGCCGCCTCGATCGCCCAGGTTCACCGGGCAGTGACAAAAGAAGGCAAGCGCGTCGCGGTCAAGGTGCTGCGGCCCGGCATCGAGAGCGAGTTCGCCAAGGCGATCGACACCTATGAATGGGCGGCGGCCCAGGTCGAGGGCATGGGCGGCGAGGCCGCACGGCTGCGTCCGCGTCTGATCATCGAGACGTTCAAGCGCTGGACCGCGCGCGAGCTGGACCTGCGCCGCGAGGCCGCCTCCGCTTCCGAGCTGGCCGAGGGCATGCAGGCCGAGCCGGACTTCGTCGTTCCCACGATCGACTGGCAGCGCACCACTGGCAAGGTGCTGACGCTCGAATGGATCGACGGCATCAAGCTGTCGGACGTCGATGCGCTGGTCGCCGCCGGGCACGACACCACCGCGCTCGCCGGCAAGCTGATCCGCGCCTTCCTGCGCCAGGCGATCGCCGAGGGCTTCTTCCATGCCGACATGCACCAGGGGAATTTGTTCGCGCTCCCCGACGGCCGCATCGCCGCGATCGATTTCGGCATCATGGGCCGGATCGACCGGCGCGCGCGGGTCTGGCTGGCCGAGATTCTCTATGGGCTGATCACCGGCAACTACAAGCGCGTCGCCGAGATCCATTTCGAAGCGGGCTATGTCCCCGCGCACCACAATGTCGCCGAGTTCGCGACGGCGCTGCGCGCGGTCGGCGAGCCGATGCGCGGCCTGCCGGTCAAGGACATGTCGGTCGGCGCGATGCTCGACGGGCTGTTCAACATCACCCGCGACTTCGACATGCAGACCCAGCCGCACCTCCTGCTGCTCCAGAAGACGATGGTGATGGTCGAGGGCGTCGCGCGCACGCTCGATCCCGACATCAACCTGTGGGAAACCTCCGCGCCGTTCGTCACCGAATGGATCCGCACCGAGTTGGGCCCCGAGGCGGCAGTCGCCGACCGGCTGGTCAAGGATTTCCGCACCCTGCTGCGGCTGCCGGACCTGATCCGCAACATCGAGCTTCGCTATCCGGCACCTGGCGGCGCCCCGCCCTCGCCGCCGCTCAAGGAGATCCAGGTCGTCCGCGTCGGCGGCGGCTGGCGCTATGCCGCCGTGGCGATACTCGCGGCGATCGTCAGCGTGGGGGCGACGCTGCTGCTGACATGACGCCGCGCCGCACCTTCTGGACCGGCACCCCGAGCCGCTTCGTCGCTCTGGGGCGCAACAAGGCCAGGCTCGCCCTGCTCGCGCTGGTCCTGATCCTCGCCGCGAGCCTGACCGCGCTCGGCGTACCGCACTCCCCTACCGGCGCCTCGGCCAGCGGTGCGGCGCAGGAGATGACCGATCTCGCGCTCTACGAGCGGATCTCGGCAGGGGTAAAAGGCGGCGACAACTATTATGTCTCGGCCGCCACCGCGCTGCGCGCCGGCCATTATCCGCTGCGCCCCTTCCTCACCTTCCGACTGCCCGCGCTTGCGGTCGTCCAGGCGGCGGTTCCCGAATGGGCGATATCGGCGATGCTGTTCGCGCTGGTGCTGGCGACGGCGATCGCGTGGGGCGCGCGGCTGGGCAACGCCCTGCCCCGTCTGGTGCCGCGCATCGCGGTGCTCCTGCTCCTCCTCGGTTCGCTGGTCGCCTTCCTCCAGCCCGAGCTCGCCGCGTTCCACGAGATATGGGCGGGGCTGCTCGTCGCGCTATCGCTGGCGCTGCGCCGGCCGGGGCGATGGGTCGAGGCGGTCGCGATCGGACTGGGCGCGATGCTGATCCGCGAAACGGCTCTGCTCTATGTGGTCGTGATGGCCCTGATGGCCTGGCTCGAAGGGCAGAGACGCGAGGCGATGGGCTGGGGCGTGGCGATCCTGGTCTTCGCGATCGTCCTGGGCTTCCACGCCCATGCCGTCACCGGCGTCACCGGACCGCTAGATCCGCGCTCGCCCGGCTGGTTCGGGTTCAACGGCTTCGGTTTCTTCGTCAGCTCGCTCACGGTCTCCACCGCGCTCCAGATCCTGCCGCTGTGGATCGCGGCATTGCTGGTCGGGCTGCTGCTGTTCGGCTGGGCGAGCTGGAACGACCCGCTGGGCCTCAGGATGTTCGTGCTGCTCGCCGCCTATGCGCTCGCGATCGGCCTGTTCGCCCGGCTCGACACCTTCTACTGGGCGCTGATGATCGCGCCGGTCTCGCTCGTGGGTCTCGTCTTCGTGCCCGACGCGCTGCGCGACCTCGTCACCCGCGCGCTCGACAGGCGGCGCATCACGGTTACAAAGGTGACGCGATGAAACGCATCCTGCTGATCGTCGGCGGCGGCATCGCCGCCTACAAGGCCTGCGAGCTGATCCGCCTATGCCGCAAGGCCGGGATCGGCGTGAAGTGCGTGCTCACCGCCGGCGGGCAGCACTTCGTCACCCCGATGACGCTCGCGGCTCTCAGCGAGAACCAGGTCTACACCACGCTCTGGGATCTCAAGGACGAGACCGAGATGGGCCATATCCAGCTCAGCCGCGAGGCCGACCTGGTGGTGGTCGCGCCCGCCACTGCCGATCTGATGGCGAAGATGGCGGCGGGCATGGCCGACGATCTCGCCACGACGCTGCTGCTGGCGACCGACAAGCCGGTACTGGCGGCACCCGCGATGAACGTCCGGATGTGGCAGCACGCCGCCACCCGCCGCAACGTCGCGACGCTCCGCGCCGACGGCGTGACGGTGCTCGAGCCCGACGAGGGCCCGATGGCCTGCGGCGAGTTCGGCCCGGGTCGCCTGCCCGAGCCCGCCGCGATCCTCGCCGCGATCCAGCGCGCGCTGGGCGCCGATGGCCGATTGAAGGGCAGGCATGTCCTCGTCACCGCCGGCCCCACCCATGAGCCGATCGATCCGGTCCGCTACATCGCCAACCGTTCCTCGGGCCGCCAGGGCTTCGCGATCGCCGAGGCGCTGGCGCGGCTCGGCGCCAGGGTCACGCTGGTGAGCGGCCCCGTGACGCTGCCCACGCCGGCCGGGGTCGCCCGCATCGACGTCGAGACCGCACAGGAAATGGCGAACGCCGTCGCGACCGCTCTGCCTGCCGATGCCGCGGTGATGGTCGCCGCGGTGGGCGACTGGCGCGCCGACATGGCTCCGCAGAAGCTCAAAAAGGGCGATACTCCGCCCAGCCTCCAGCTTTCCGAGAACCCGGATATCCTCGCCTTGCTGGCCCGGAGCCCGCATCGCCCGAAGCTGGTGGTGGGGTTCGCCGCCGAAACCGAGCGGCTCGTCGAACACGCCACCGCGAAACGCACGCGCAAGGGCGCGGACTGGATTGTCGCCAACGACGTTTCGGGCGATGTAATGGGCGGTGAGGACAATAGCATCCATCTCGTCACGGCCGACGGCGTCGAGCACTGGGAACGGCTGCCCAAAAGCGAGGTCGCACAGCGTCTCGCGGATCGGATCGCCGATGCGCTCTAGCCTCGTCCTGTCCGCGCTGCTTCTGGCCGGTTGCGCCACCGTTCCGGCGCCGCAGCAAAGCGCCGCGCTCGCACCGGCGCCTTCGGGGCTCTATACCGAGACGTTCGGCCCCGCCTCCGGCACGGCCGTGCAGACGTTGATCGTCGTTCTCCATGCCGACAGCCAACCCAGCCATTATGCCTTCGCGGCGGCCGCCGCACGCGCGGTGCCGCAGAGTGCGGCGGTGGCGGTGCTACGGCCGGGCTATGCCGACCAGACCGGTCACAGCTCGCCCGGCGATCGCGGCAACGGGACCGGCGACAATTACACCGCGGACCGGATCACCGCGGTCGGCGATGCGATCGCGACGCTGCGCGGACGCTATCCCAATGCCCGCACCATCCTGGTCGGCGACGCGGGCGGCGCGGCGATCGCGGCGAACCTAGCCGGCACGCGGCCGGCGCTGCTCGACGGCATGGTCCTCGTCTCCTGTCCCTGCACCCTCCCCGAATGGCGGGCGCGGATGCAGAAGCGGGACCCGGTCTGGGGCGCTGCCGTCACCAGCCTCGATCCGCTCAAGACGTCGGGCGGGGTGCTGCCCACGATCCGCGCGGCCGTGCTGGTCGGCGCCGACGATGCGGTGACGCCGATCCCGTTTTCGCGCGCCTATGCCGAAGCGCTGACCTTGCGCGGCATCGCTACCGATTATCGCATCGTCCCGGGCAAGGGGCACGAGCTGCTCGACGATCCCGAAGTGCTCGCCGCCACCGCCCGGCTCGCCGCCGCGCTCGCCAAGAAGGGCTGACATGTTCCCCCCGATCCGAATCGCGCTCCAGCGCCTGCCGCACGGTGCCGACCTGCCGCTTCCCGCCTATGCCACCGACGGCGCCGCCGGGATGGACGTGGTTTCGGCAGAGGATCTGGTGCTCGCGCCGGGCGCCCGCCACGCGGTGGCGACCGGCTTCGCCATGGCGATCCCGCAGGGCTATGAGGTCCAGGTCCGCCCGCGTTCCGGCCTGGCCCTCAAGCACGGCATCACCTGCCTCAACACGCCCGGCACGATCGACAGCGACTATCGCGGCGAGGTGAAGGTGATCCTGGCCAATCTGGGTGACCTGCCCTTTACGATCGGGCGCGGAGACAGGATCGCCCAACTCGTGCCCGCGCCGGTCCAGCGCGCGACGCTCGAGGAAGTCGGCGCGCTCGACGATACGGCGCGCGGCAGCGGCGGCTTCGGATCGACGGGCATATGATCGCGACCTTCCTATTGGCGATGGCAGCGCAGGCCGCGCAATCCGCGCCGATCGACTGGAACGGCCTCGCGCCGCTGCCCTATCGTGCGCCGCCGATCATCACCGCGGACATGCAGACATTCGTCCAGCGCGAGGTGATCGAGCGCAAATGCCAGATATCCCCCGCCGGCGCCCAGTCGGTGACGGTCGATGTCGCCGTGCTGGTCGATCCCAGCGACGGCATCCGCGTAACGGTGCCCCGCGCGATCCAGTGCCCCACGGTCGAGCAATATGCCGCGGCTCTTGTCGCGGGCTTCGCGCGCAACAATCTGCTCCCACGGACGACGCCGAGCGAGCAATGGTACAAGACCAGCCTCACCTTCACCTGGAAATGACACTCTCCGACGCGGAGCTAGACCGCTACGCCCGCCACATCGTGCTGCGCGAGATCGGCGGCGGCGGGCAAGCCCGGCTGCTCGCCAGCCATGTCCTGCTGATCGGCGCCGGCGGGATCGGTTCGCCGGCGATCCAGTATCTCGCCGCGGCCGGCATCGGCCGGCTCACCGTGATCGACGACGATGCGGTCGCTCTCTCCAACCTCCAGCGCCAGACGCTTTATGGCAGCGAGCAAGTCGGCGACGCCAAGATCGCGGCCGCGGAAAGCGCCGTAGCCCGGCTCAACCCCGGCGTCCGATTCACCGGCATCCGCGAGCGGATCGGCCCGGACAATACGGAGGAGTTGCTAGCCGCCGCGCGGCCCGACGCCGTCCTCGACGGCTCCGACAATTTCGCCACCCGTCTCGCCGTCGCCGACGCCGCGCACCGCCTGCGCATTCCGCTCGTCTCCGCCGCGGTCGCGGAGTTCGAAGGCCAGCTCGGCGTGTTCCGCGGCTGGGAAGCCGACAAGCCCTGCTATCGCTGCTTCGTCGGCCATGATCCCGAGCGCGCGGAGATCAGTTGCGCCCAACAGGGCGTGCTGGGCGCGCTCACCGGCGTGATGGGCAGCCTCGCCGCGCTCGAGGCGATTCGCGCCTGCGCGCCCTTCGGCGAGGACAGCGCCGGCAAGCTGCTGCTGGTCGATGCCCTGGCCTTGCGCTTCCGCACGCTAACCCTGCCGAAAGATCCGGGCTGTACCACCTGCGGCTGACTGGACTTGCCGTCCGCCTTCTTGCACGAGAACCCCGATATGACTGACACCAGCCCTCGCGTTCTCGTCACCGGTTCGGCCGGCTTCATCGGCTTCCACACGGCGAGCAAGCTGCTCCAGCAGGGCGCGACCGTGCTGGGGGTCGACAATTTCTCGAACTATTACGACGTCGCGCTCAAGGAGGCGCGCAACGATATCCTCTCGAACCATGCCGGCTTCTCGGTCGCTCGCGTGTCGATCGAGGATATGGACGCGTTCGGCGAAGCGTGGCGCGCGTTCAAGCCCGATGTGGTGATCCACCTCGCGGCGCAGGCGGGCGTTCGCTACAGCATCGATGCGCCCGCCAGCTATATCGGCGCCAACGTCATCGGCACCTTCAACGTGCTCGAGCTGGCGCGGCACGCTCCGGTGAAGCATCTGCTCGCCGCCTCGACCAGCTCGGTCTACGGCGCCAACACCGACATGCCCTTCGGCGAGATGCAGCGCACCGCGACCCCGCTCAGCCTCTACGCCGCCACCAAGGGTGCGACCGAGCTGATGGCGCACAGCTACAGCCATCTGTTCAAGACGCCGATGACCTTCTTCCGCTTCTTCACGGTCTATGGCCCCTATGGCCGGCCCGACATGGCGCTGTTCAAGTTCACCAAGGCGATCCTCGCCGGCGAGCCGATCGACGTCTACAACAACGGCAACATGGTCCGCGACTTCACCTATATCGACGACCTCGCGGAATCGATCGTCCGGCTGACCAAGGCAGTTCCTGGCGATACGCCGGTCGAAGGCGACAGCCTTTCGCCCGTGGCGCCGTTCCGTGTCGTCAATATCGGCGCCGGCACGCCCACCCCGCTGATGGACTATATCGGCGCGGCCGAGAAGGCGCTGGGCCGCGAGGCGATCAAGAACTTCCTGCCGATGCAGCAGGGCGACGTGCCCGCCACCGCCGCCTCCGCCGACCTGCTCGAGCGCCTGACCGGCTACAAGCCGCACACGGCTCCGAGCGAGGGCGTGCCGAAGTTCATCGCATGGTATCTGGACCATTATCGAAACTGAAACCCCCGTTGCCGCATGAAGGGGCCTTAGGCTTCCGAAGAGCGGGAACAGATGACTGTAGAATGGCCAGCCCATGGGCTGAAGCTTCAGGCCCGGATCGAGACCGGCGAGGCGAAGATCGGCGTGATCGGCATGGGCTATGTCGGCCTGCCGCTCGCGGTTGCGTTCGGCGAGGCGCAGTGCCCGGTGATCGGCTTCGACCTCGATCCCGAGAAGATCGATGCGCTCAAGAAGGGCGAAAGCTATATCAAGCACATAGCGGGCGATCGCATCGCCCCGCTGGCTGCCAACGGCAAGCTCGACGCCAGCGCCGACCTGGCCCGGCTGGGCGAGCCGGACGTGCTGCTGATCTGCGTCCCCACCCCCCTCACCCGCCATCTCGAGCCCGACCTGAAATATGTCGAGGCCACCACCGCGGCGATCGCGAAGACGCTGCGCCGCGGCCAGCTCGTGATCCTCGAATCGACCACCTATCCGGGCACCACCCGCGAAGTGATGCAGCCGATCCTCGAGGCCGGCGGCATGATCGCGGGCAAGGACTTCTTCCTCGCCTACTCGCCCGAGCGCGAGGATCCGGGCAACCCGACCTTCTCGACCACCAAGATCCCCAAGGTCGTCGGCGCCGACGATCCCGTGTCGGCCGATCTGGCGCTGGCGCTGTACCGCCATGTCGTGCCGCAGACGATCGCGGTGTCGTCCGCTGCCACCGCCGAGGCGGTGAAAATCACCGAGAACGTCTTCCGCGCGGTCAACATCGCGCTGGTCAACGAACTCAAGCTGATCTTCACCGCGATGGACATCGATATCTGGGAAGTGATCGACGCGGCCAAGTCCAAGCCGTTCGGCTTCATGCCCTTCTATCCCGGCCCCGGCCTGGGCGGGCACTGCATCCCGATCGACCCCTTCTACCTCACCTGGAAGGCGCGCGAGTTCAACCAGCACACCAAGTTCATCGAGCTGGCCGGCCAGATCAACGCGGACATGCCGCAACATGTCGTGCGGGTAATGGCCGACACGCTCGACGCGCGCTTCGGCCGCGGCCTGCGCGACGCGCGGATCCTGGTGCTCGGCGTCGCCTACAAGAAGAATGTCGAGGATATCCGTGAAAGTCCGTCGCTCCGCCTGATGGAGATGATCGAGGCGCGCGGCGCCACCGCCGACTTCCATGATCCGCACGTCGCCCAGATCGACAATACCCGCGAGCACCCGACGCTCAATTTCCGCAACGGCGTCGCCTGGGACCTTACGGAGATCGCCGGCTATGACGCGGTGCTGATCGCCACCGATCATGACGCGGTCGATTATGCCGAGTTGGTCGCCTCCGCCAAGCTGGTGATCGACACGCGCAACGCCTGCGGCAAGGCCGGGGTGACGGGAGAGAATATCGTCCGCGCTTGAGGATCAAACTTTCCCAGATATGGTCATCCATCCTGGATAGGATCGTTTAATCCCGAACAGGATTGTCGATCGCTTCGATCCATGCCAAACCCCTCTTGGATGACCTCCGAGCGAACGGAGGTGCGCCGTTTTTCCAAGGGGTCGGGATCGATGTCGAAGAAGCTCGTCAAAGCTGGTCTGTTGGGCGGGGCGATTGCCCTGCTGTCCGCTACCACCGGCGTCCAGGCGCAGACGAGCCAGGCCAGCGCGACCGATGCGCAGGCCGCCGCGGACAGTCTCGTTCCGGTCCGCAAGCTTACCGCGATCAAGACGGCGATGCGCGACGGCGCGAACCTGGTCTCCGACGTCTATCTGCCCGAGGCCGAAGGCAAATATCCGGTCATCCTGATCCGCTCGCCCTATCGCATGCGCAACGGCCCCATGGCCGACACCATCCTGCCGCTGGCACAATGGTTCGCCGGCAAGGGCTATGCCGTGGTCGTCCAGGACGTGCGCGGCACCGGCGATTCGGACGGCACGTTCGACTTCCTGCCGCAGGAGCCCAAGGACGGCTACGACTCCATCGAGAGCCTCGCCGTCCAGCCCTGGGCCAACGGCAAGCTGTGCATGATGGGCTATTCCTATCTGGGCGCGGTCCAGTGGCTTGCGGCCAAGGAGATGCCCCCGCACCTCACCTGCATGGCGCCGACCGCGGCGACCGGCGCGCTGCTGGACGAAGTTCCCGCCATCGGCGGCGCCTTCATGACCCAGTTCGGCCTGCAATGGCCGCGCATGGTGCTGTCGAAGGAAGGTCGCAGCGGCGGTCGCGTCGACTGGAACGCTCTGCTCCAGAAGCGGCCGCTCCTCACCCTCGCCGACGACCAGGGCGAGGGCCCGGCCCGCCTCTATCGCAAGCTCCTCGAGCACGACACGCTGGACGAATATTGGAAGCCCGCACACCTCACCAACGCCGAGATCGCGCGGGTGAACATCCCCATCATGGAGACGACCGGCTGGTTCGACGGCGATCAGCCCGGCGAGCTTTTCTACTGGCGCGGCATCGAAAGCCGCGCCACGCCCTCGCCCGACCAGTTCCTGGTGATCGGTCCCTGGGTGCATGCCGAAACCTTCAACGGCGGGCATGAGAAGCAGGGCAAGATGCTTCTGTCGAAGGACTCGATCATCGACAATCGCGCGATGCACCTCGCCTTTTTCGACCACTATCTGAAAGGCACGGCGCCCAAGCCCGATTGGCCGCGCGTGCGCCTGTTCATCACCGGCGCCAACGAATGGCGGACCTTCTCGGCCTTCCCGCCCAAGGAAGCCAAGCTGCGCCCCTTCTACCTGTCCAGCGGCGGCAAGGCGAACAGCCTGAGCGGCGACGGCACGCTCAGCTGGGAGAAGCCGGGCAAGCAGGCGGCCGACAAATATACGTTCGATCCGCACAACCCGGTGCCGCTAGGCTATGGCGACACCTTCGGCGGCGACCGGACGGACGTGCACAAGCGCCCCGACGTGCTCGTCTATACCAGCACAGCGCTCGCCAAGCCGGTGGAGATCATCGGCGAGGTGGCGGTGGAGCTCTATGCCGCCACCGACGCGCGCGATACGGATTTCACCGCTTCCGTCTCCGACGTGGCGCCCGACGGCACCTCGATCGTGCTCGGCTCGCGGCCGGTGGGTATCATCCGCGCGCGCTATCGCAATGGCCCGATGGCCAAGCCCAGCCTGCTGACCCCGGGCAAGGTCGAGAAGTATCGCGTCAATCTCCAGGGGATCGGCCACCGTTTCCTGCCGGGCCATCGCATCCGGGTGGAGGTGTCGAGCGGGGCCTATCCGATGTTCACGCCCAACCAGAACACCGGCAACCCGATCGCGACCGACACCGAGTGGAAGGTCGCGAAGCAGACCATCTTCCACGACAGCATCCGTCCCTCAGCCATATTGCTGCCGGTGGTGGACGACTAAGGTCAAAAAAGCG
>JBEVLV010000092.1:0-45169 GCA_040508955.1 Sphingomonas sp.
CAATGTGTGTAACCATGTTCATATCTGGTCCCCTGATTCAGGGCCGCGCGACCGCGGCTTATGCTGGCAAGCAGCGTTTCGAGTTGGTCGGCGGAGTAACCCGCCTCCTGGAAGGCACCGATCTCGTGCTGCGGCAGGCGGAAGCCCTTGTGCCAAGCGAGCACTGAGATGCGCCGGAGCGCTTCGAGTTTGGGATCGGCAAGCCGCGGATTGGGCCGCTCGCCGCCAAAGATCATGCCCAGGGCGACGGCCATCCGGCCCGGTTTCTCGAGCGTCGAGAGCCGGTCATGCTGGGCGATCGCGACGACCTGCCACTCCAGCGCGGAAAGGCCGGTGACGGTCTTGGGCTGCGTGACGACGAAGTCGCGCGGCATCCCGATCGCAGTGCCCTGCATTTCGGAGAGATTCAGATAGGCCATGGTTCGTCTCCCTTCCTCGGACCGGCCGGGCAAAGCCCTTCCCTGACCGGGCGACCCCTCGGTCGCCGGCTTGCCGGTCTTGCTGTTCCTGTGATGCGTCAGGCCGAGCGCACCCTAAATCGTGCGTGCTGCCTGTCCGCCCATACATGGGTATGACCTGCCTCATCCACGGGATCGTCGATCCCGAAGCCAGCCATCCACTCCTGACATTATCGGACGGTTTCCGCCCTTCTCA
This sequence comes from Sphingomonas sp., assembly GCA_040508955.1. Lineage (GTDB taxonomy): Bacteria > Pseudomonadota > Alphaproteobacteria > Sphingomonadales > Sphingomonadaceae > Sphingomonas. Next base: position 655 of record JBEVLV010000092.1, read on the forward strand.
GTTCAGGGCCCTGCCCTGCTACATTGCTGTGCGAGCTGACGCATCGCCACTTCCCTTATCGCCGATCCATCACCCCAGCGGCGTCGGATCATTTCCATACTGACTGGTATAGAAGTCGTGCTGCGTTGCGTCAAGGGACTTTCTATACCGCACGGTATTTTTTGTCCATACTCTGTTAATGCAGCGGAGAAGTTTTTGTTGGGCGCCGCGACGGATGCGACGAAAATGCGTCGGACCGGCGCGCTCAGCGCGTCGGCCAGACCGCCAGGCTGGTGTTCACCAGCCGCTCGAGATCGGCACAGCTCGCACCCGATCCGCCCTGTACGGCGATACCCTGCATGATCGCGACCAGGTAATTGGCCAACCCCTCGGGCTCGATATTGTCGGGCAGGTCGCCTTCGGTCCTGGCCCGCTCGAACCGCGCGACCAGCGCACGATGCGACGAGGCGCGCCGGGCGATAACCTCCTCGCGGATGCATTCCGCCTCGGCGCCGCACGCGACCGAGCTGATCACGCCCAGGCATCCCTTGGGATCCCATTCGTCGGCCTGCATCGCATAGGCGCCGCGCAGCAGCCGCTCGGCCACGCCGCGCGCCGTCGGCGCCTCGAGCGCCCGGGCCATATAGTCGAGCTTCTCGCTCTCGTAGAGGTCGAGCGCCTTGCGGAACAGCGCCTCCTTGTTGCCGAACGCGGCGTAGAGACTCGGCCGGGTAATGCCCATCGCCTCGGTCAGATCGGTCAGCGAGGCGCCTTCATAGCCCTTGCTCCAGAACACGCGCAGCGCTGCCGTCAGCGCCTCGGCCATGTCGAACTCGCGGGGGCGACCTTTGGTGGGGGAACAGAATGCCGTTTTCATAATGATCGGTACATAAGATGCCGGGGTTAAAAAGTCCAATGCCTTGTACGGCTTGTGGTTCCTCTGGCCGGCGCGTCGATCCAGGCCGGATTCTCGTAACTTAGTCGCATCCCTCGCCCGGAGCGGGTGCCCGCCACGATCGGCCGTGCGAGGCTCGATGGCCCGAGACGGACGAAGCCGGCACCGTCCTGCTCGCCGGTCACGGAGAACTGGACGGTGCCGGCCATTCGCTTCCCTTATCGCCCGGTCAGCCCTTGATGAAGGCGAGCAGATCGGCGTTGAGGACGTCCGGATTGGTCGAGAGCATGCCGTGCGGGAAGCCCTCATAGCTCTTCAGCGTGCCATGCTTCAGCAGCTTGGCCGAGAGCGGCGCGGAATCCGCATAGGGCACGATCTGGTCGTCGGTACCGTGCATGACGAGCACCGGTACGTCGATCTTCTTGAGATCCTCGGTGAAATCGGTCTCGGAAAAGGCCTTGATGCCCTCGTAGTGCGCGAGCGCCGAGCCGATCATGCCCTGGCGCCACCAATTGTCGATCAACCCCTGCGAGACCTTCGCGCCCGGCCGATTGAAGCCGTAGAAGGGGCCGGCCGGCAAATCGATATAGAATTGCGCGCGATTGGCGGCGAGCGCCGCGCGCAATCCGTCGAATACCGAGATGTCGAGACCGCCGGGATTCGCCGCGGTCTTGATCATGATCGGCGGCACCGCGCTGACCAGCACCGCCTTGGCGACACGGCCGGGCTTGGCGCGGGCAACATAGTGCGCAACCTCGCCGCCGCCGGTCGAATGGCCGATATGCACCGCGCCCTTGAGATCGAGCGCATCGGTGAGCGCGGCGACGTCGGCGGCGTAATGATCCATGTCGTGGCCCGAGCCGACCTGCGACGAGCGTCCATGGCCGCGGCGATCATGCGCGATCACGCGAAAACCCTTGGCGTGGAAGAACAGCATCTGGTTGTCCCAGTCGTCGGCGCTGAGCGGCCAGCCGTGATGGAACACGATCGGCTTCGCGTCCTTGGGGCCCCAGTCCTTGTAGAAGATATCGACGCCGTCCGATGTCTTGACCGTGCTCATGGTTCGTTCTCCTGGGAAGGTTCCGGCGGATGCCGGAAAGGCGGTGGGAATGGCAGCTAGGCCGGCGACGACAGTCGCACCGGCGACGAACTCGCGCCGGCTAGTATCCGGAAATATGCTGATATCGTGCTTTCGCATGGTTCTGCCCCTGTGGTTGCGAAACGCTTATCGGCCTGGCGGGAGAGAGGTGAAATCCTGCGAGCGGGTATTCTACCCATCCTTTAGGGTTACTGCACGTTTCCTGCGAGCATGTTACGGAAGTTTTGGACGGCATCCAGCCCGATGCAGTGATGCTGGGATTTGCGGCGGCACTGGCCCTTGCCGGATTCATCGAAAGATCGTCCGCGTGGTGTTCTTCGTGACAAAACATTGCTGCACCGCAATGAAGCGTTCCGCATCGTTGACCGCTCAGCAACGGGAACCTACCTCATCCCTCACATGTATTTGACCGAACCTCCGATGATCCAGCCTTCTATCGTCCTGGTCGAAGACGACCCCGCGCTCCGTACGCTCACGACACGTGCCCTGCAGGAGCATGGCTATATCGTGCGCCCGGCTTCGTCCGCGCCAGAGATGTGGCTCGCGCTCGAACAGGGACCGACCGATCTCGTCCTGCTCGACATCATGCTGCCCGGCACGAGTGGGATCGATCTGTGCCGCGCGATCCGCCAGAAGAGCGAAGTCCCGATCATCTTCGTCTCCGCCAAGGGCAGCGAGACCGATCGCGTCGTCGGGCTCGAGCTGGGCGCCGACGATTATATTGCCAAGCCGTTCGGTACACGGGAGCTGGTCGCCCGCGTCCGCGCCGTCCTGCGCCGCGGCGGCGCCGAGCGCCAGCCGAGCGAACGTCCCCGCGGCACGCTCCAGTTTGACGGCTGGACGGTCAATCTGCCGCGCCGCGAGTTGCTCTCGCCCACCGGCGCGGTGGTCGAACTGACCGGTGCCGAGTTCGACCTGCTGGTCGCGCTATGCGATCATGCCGGCCGCGTCATCGCCCGCGAGCGGCTGATCGAGTTGTCGCGTACCCGCCTGGGCGACAGTTCGGATCGCAGCGTCGACGTGCTGGTCAGCCGGTTACGCCGCAAGCTCTCCAATGCCGGCAAGTCGGCACCGATCATCACCGTTCGCGGCGTCGGCTACATGTTCAACGTGCCGGTGACCCGCGATTGAGCGGCCTGTTCCGCGCGCCGCTCGGGCTGATCGGCCGGGTCTTCGCGATCCTGCTGCTCACCACCCTGATCGAGTTCGCGGTCAGCACGGTCCTTTACGAACGCGCCAGCCACTTCTCCGTCCGTGACGACGAGGCGCGCCGGCTTGCCGAGCATCTCGTCATCTCGCGCAAGATCATGGCCGAGCAGCCGGTCGCGCTTCGTCCCGCGATGGCGGGCGAGCTGACCACCGATCGCTACGAGGTCCATTGGAAGCCGGTACCACCCCAGCTTCCGTCGATCGCCCCGTCGCTCGATCATATCTACCAGCAGGTCGTCACCTGGGAGCCGCAGCTCGCCGCCACCGACCTGCGCCTGCGCCTCACCTCGCCCGGCCGCGGCGCGGCGATCGTCGGCGGGCTGCGCCTGCCCGATCGCAGCTGGCTCTATTTCCGCACGCGCGAGCCGGTCCAGCAGCTCAACCTCGCGACCGAGCGCGTGCTGCTCGCGCTGATCCCGGCGATGGGCCTGATCCTGATCGGCGGCCTGATGGTCCGCCAGATGCTCTTGCCGCTGCGCCGCCTCGCCATCGCCGCCGACCATGTCGGCAGCGAGAATGCGGAGGAAGTGCCCGAAGCCGGGCCGGGCGAGGTTCGCCGCGTCGTCCATGCCTTCAATCGGATGCAGGGCCGCATCCGCCGCCTGATCGCGGACCGCACCCAGGCGCTCGCCGCAGTCGGCCACGACATGCGCACCCCCCTCGCCCGCCTGCGCCTGCGCGCCGACAGCATAGACGATCCGGCGTTGCGCGCCGCGGTGGAGGCCGATGTCGCGGAGATGGAGGCTATGATCGCCTCGGTGCTCGCCTATCTCGGCGGCGAGAGCGAGATCGAGAAGCCAGTGCCGGCCGATCTCGCCGTACTCTGCGCCACCGTATGCGACGAGCGCGCCGATCTCGGCGACGCGGTCGAATATGCGGGGCCCCGCCACCTGGAGATGCGGCTGCGCCCATTGGCGATGAAGCGCGCGATCGTGAACCTGGTCGAGAACGCGCTGCATCATGCCGACAATGTCTGCGTGCGCCTGATCGAGCAGGAACGGCGCATCCTGGTCCAGGTCGAGGATGACGGTCCCGGCATTCCGGAGGAAGCCCTGGAACAGGTGCTCCAGCCCTTCTTCCGACTGGATACTGCCCGCACCCGCGATACCGTCGGCTTCGGCCTCGGCTTGCCGATCGTCGCCCGCGTCGCCGAGGCGGAGGGGGGCACACTCGCCCTCGTCAACCGCCCGCAAGGCGGCCTGCTCGCCGAAATCGCTCTGCCGCGCGGCTGATCTCGCGCCCTCGCAATCATTCCTTACAGAGGAAATCATTCCTTACAAAACTGCTGCAGTGCGGCAAAAGCGCATCGCTAACTTGCTCTTCTAGGCCCGCGCGTACCCGCGGCGCCGAACAAGGAGCAATTCCCGGTGAACGAACTCATTGGTCGCGTTTTTCGCTTCGAGAAGCAGGTCTTCCAGGGCCAGAGCGCCCTTTACGGCAAGCTCGCGGCGGACGGACAGAGCCCCAAGGCCCTGATCATCTCTTGCGCCGATTCACGCGTCGTGCCCGAGCACATCATGCAGGCCGCTCCGGGCGACCTGTTCGTCTGTCGCAACGCGGGCAACATCGTGCCCCCCTATTCAACCGCGAACGGCGGCGTCACCTCCACGGTGGAATATGCGGTGATGGCGCTGGGCATCCGCGACATCATCGTCTGCGGCCACTCCGACTGCGGCGCGATGAAGGGCCTGGCGGGCGATCCCGCCAAGCTGGCTTCGATGCCGAATGTGGCCGCCTGGCTGCGGCACGGCGTCGCGGCACGCCAGGTGGTCGACGAAAGCTATCCAGAGCAGGACGAGAATGCCCGCGTCCGTTCGATCAGCCTCGAGAATGTCGTCGCCCAGCTCGCCCATCTGCGCACGCATCCGTCGGTTGCGGCGGGCATCGCGCGCGGCGAGATCGCACTGCACGGCTGGTTCGTCGATATCGGCATGGGTACCATGCTCGGCCTCGATGGCGTGACGGGTCGCTTCATGCCGATCCGCGAGGATCGCCCGCTGCCGATCGCGCTTCCCGCCGGCCAGCGCCTCGCGACCAATTTCGAGCTGGTGGAGGCGGCGGAATGAGTCTCGCCAACCTCCTCCCCTCGCCCAAGGTGATCGGCCGCGACTTCACCGCGTCGATCGTCGTCTTCCTCGTCGCGATGCCGCTCTGCATGGGCATCGCCGTCGCCTCGGGCATGCCGCCCGAAAAGGGGCTGGTGACCGGCATCATCGGCGGCATCGTCGTCGGCGCGCTCGCCGGCTCCCCGCTCCAGGTCAGCGGCCCCGCCGCCGGACTGGCGGTAATCGTATTCGAGCTCGTCCGCGCTCAAGGCCTGTCCGCACTCGGGCCGATCCTCGTGCTCGCCGGGCTGATCCAGCTCGTCGCCGGCATCGCCCGGGTCGGCGGCTGGTTCCGCGCGATCTCGCCCGCCGTCGTCCACGGCATGCTCGCCGGCATCGGCATCCTTATCGTCGTCGGCCAGTTCCACGTGCTGTTCGACGCCAAGCCGCTCCCCAGCGGCCTGGAGAATCTCGCGGCCATGCCAGGCCGCCTGCTCGGCATCTCGCCGACCGATGTCGCCGCCGCGGAGCTCGCCTTGTTCATCGGCCTGCTCACCATCGGCGTAATGCTCGGCTGGGAAAAGTTCCGCCCGCAATCGCTGCGCCTCGTCCCGGGCGCACTGCTCGGCGTCGTCGCCGCCACGCTCGTCGCCTGGACGCTCGGCATGAGCGTCACCCGCGTCGAGGTCCCGCAATCGATCACGTCGGCGATCACGCTGCCAGGCATGGAGATGTTCGGCCGCTGGCTCGACCCCGCCGTGATCGGCGCGGCGATCGCGATCGCCTTCATCGCCAGCGCGGAGACCTTGCTGTCGGCCGCCGCGGTCGACCGCATGCACGACGGCGCGCGCACCAATTACAACAAGGAGCTGCGTGCTCAGGGCATCGGCAATCTGCTGTGCGGTGCGGTCGGCGCGCTGCCGATGACCGGCGTGATCGTCCGCTCCTCGGCCAACGTCCAGGCCGGCGCAACCACGCGCCTCTCGACGATCCTCCACGGCGTGTGGATCCTCGGCTTCGTCGCGCTGCTACCCTGGCTGCTGCGCGAGATTCCGATGGCCGCGCTCGGCGCGGTGCTCGTCGTCACCGGCTGGCGGCTCGTCAACATCCATCACGCCACCCATCTGTTCAAGCATTACGGCCTGCTTCCGGCCGCGATCTGGGCAGTTACCCTGGTGCTGGTGGTGGCCGAGGATCTGCTCACCGGCGTGCTGGTCGGCATGGCGCTGTCGCTGCTCGAGCTGATCCCCAACCTCAGGCGCCTGCGCCTCAAGGTCGATCATCCCACCGACGATGCGGTCCACACGATCCGCCTCGTCGGCACCGCGACCTTCGTCACCCTGCCCAAGCTGTCGGACACGCTGGAAGCGGCACCACATGGCGAACCGGTTCGCCTCGAGGTCTCGCGCCTCGCGTCGATCGACCACAGCTGCGCCGAGCTGGTCAAGGATTGGCTGCAGCGTCGCCGTGCCGCAGGCAATGACGTCGACGTCCGCGGCGCCACCGGAAAGGTCGCTGCTCTGGCCGCATGAGTCGGCAGGCAACACTTCCTTACACGGCCGCAACGCAGCGGCAGAGGCAGCAGGATACACCGGCCATAGTCCCGATCGACCGTCCCCCCGCCGTGAATTGAGAAGCGCAGCGCCGGGTGGCGACGATCGGGACACCTTTCAGGCAGCGCCGCCGGCAGTCCCCCCGCCGCGGCACGAAGGCCATCGGACCCAAAAACTAAGGCGCGGGATCCCCTGATCCCGCGCCTCTTTATCTTGCCGGTGAGGCGGGGATCTCAGGCGAAGGCCCGCCCCGTCGAGCGATGCCGCCGCGCCGTGCGAAGTACGCCGCCGACCGCACCGACCCCACCGATCAGCATCGCCCAGGTCGACGTCTCGGGCACGCCCGACGGTGCCGAGACCGAGAATTCCGTCGCGTGCCAGAGCTTGCCGCCCGCCGAATAGGTCAGGCTGCCGAGCGAAGGCGTGCCAGAAAGGCCCTTCAGGTAGAAGCCGAAGCCCGGCGTCGCAGGTCCCACGGTGTAGCTGCCGAAGCCGATATTGTTGCCGACCACCACCGCGTCGTTCATCTTGTTGAACGAGAAGAGTGCCGGCCCCGCGAACGGCACGTTGAAGCCGGTCACGTTCACCAGCGCCGGCGGCGTCAGGAACTTCGTATCGTCATAGGTGAACTCGAAGATGCCCTTCACGGTGCCCATCGGCGCGCCGCCCTCGAAGCCCGATGCGACGATCTGGAACGATTTGGTGACGACTGCGGCACTGGCCTGGGTCGCGGTGCCGGCCAGCAAGGTGGCGGCGAGTATCACGATCTTCTTCATTGATTATGCCTCTGCTCAGGGGCCCCACCCCCTTTTGTTGTCGATCCCTCGTCGGGCGAACGAACAGCATCGCTCCGGAAACCGCGTCTTCGACGGTCCGAATGACGCGGCTCGCCACCGCCCGATCAGAAGGTGCATGCGCCTTTAAGCAAGCCGCGGATCGCGTCCCGGGGGTTTCGACCAGCCGGCGACGAACCCAGTTTCCGCAGCGACGAAGCTGCGGGAGCCTGCCGATATGTTGTGCTCACGCCATCGTTGGGGCAGCCTCCCCGCTTTCTGGGGAGGAAAATCATGCACAGCCAAATTCTCGCGCCCGTCGTCGTGCTCGTCGGCTGGACGCTCATCATGTGCGTCTGGATGCTGTCAGTCCGCCTGCCCGCCCTGAAGCGCGCGGGCATCGACATGTCGCGGGCACGCGGCGGCCGCCCCGGCATCCTGGACGGCCTGATCGAGGATCGCGCGCAATGGCCGGCCCACAACTACAACCATCTGATGGAACAGCCGACGCTGTTCTACGCGATCGCACTGGCCCTCGCGCTGCTGGGCGCGGGCAACGGCGTCAACGCCTGGATCGCCTGGGTCTATGTCGGCCTGCGCATCACCCACAGCATCGTGCAGGCGACCTTCAACAAGGTTGCGGTCCGCTTCCCGCTGTTCGTGCTGTCGACGGTGATACTGTTCGCCCTGACCCTGCACGCGGGGATGGCGATCCTGCACCAGGGATAAGCGTGTCGGGCCGCGCGAAGCGGCCCGGCTGATGGAACCGGCCGATCAGGCGACATCATTCCGACGCAACCGGTCGAGGACCGGGAACATATCGGAAGGCTCGGGCCGCCGCGTGTAATCGGCGTTGACCTCGGCATAGGCGATCACGCCGTCCTGCCCGATCACGTAGCGGGCGGGCATCGGCAGGGTCCAGCTATCCTCGCCGTTGAACTGGGTCAGGTCCGCGCCGAGCGCTGTGTGGACCGCCCGCAAATATTCGGGCGCCGTCCAGCGTACGCCGAACGCCGCGCCGATCGCGCCGCCATGATCGCTGAGGATCGGAAAGCCGAGCGCGTTCTGTCGCTGCGACTTGCGGCTGTTGGCCGCAGTCTGCTGCGAGATCGCAACTAGGCTCGCGCCCCGCGCCGCAATCTCGCCGCGCGCCGCCTCCAGCGCGGCCAGGTCGAAATTGCAGTACGGGCACCATACGCCGCGATAGAAGGTGACGACCAGCGGTCCCCGCGCCAGCAGTGCCTTGGACCCAACCGGATTGCCGTCCGCGTCGGGAAGCGTGAATTCCGGAGCGACCGCACCGGCCTTGAGCGCCCGATCGGGCGCGCCCGCCGCGATCAGTTCGTCGGTGGCGCGGTGTAGTGCCTCGACAACCGGCGCAGGCGCGAGATTTGTCTCGAATTCGGTCTTGATCGCGTCGAGCTTGCCCTGAAGCGGCAGATCGGATTGCGCAATCACGGCAAGGGTATCCTGAAGGGACATCGAATTTCTCCTGGTTCAGATCGGGCGCCGTTCGCGCCCGCGTCTCAGAGTATCGATATTTCCATTTTCAACGGGTAGTCGGTCGGTATGGCTATGAGTTATCCATGCCCGCTATGAGTGACCATCTCGATGCATTGCGGCTGTTCGTACGGGTTGCTCGCCGCGGCAGCTTTTCCGCTGCCGGCCGCGAGCTCGGCGTACCGCAATCCACCGTCTCGCGCACGATCGCCACGCTTGAGCGTGAGATCGGCGCGATCCTGCTGACCCGCACGACGCGCGCGGTGGCGCTGACCGAAGCGGGCAGCGACTTCCTGGCCCGGATCGAGCCGGTCCTGGCCGACCTCGACGAAGCCGAGCATGCGGCGCGTGGAACCGGGGAGCTCAAGGGCCTGCTCCGCATCGGACTGGGAACCAGCCTGGCGATCCGAGTAGTAATCCCATGGCTTAAGCCGTTCTTCGATCGGCATCCCGCGTTGCAGATCGATTTGGTGCTCGCCGACCAGCGCCAGAATCTCGTCGCGGAGGGCGTCGACGTCGCGCTCCGCTTCGGAACGCTCGCGGATTCCACCGCTACCGCGCGCAAGCTCATCTCCCTGCCGCGTGCGCTGGTCGCCTCGCCCGCCTATCTGCGCACCGCGCCGCCCCTGCTGGTGCCGTCCGATCTTGCCGCCCATTCGGTGATCGTCGGACCGCACGGCGTCAACGACTGGACCTTCCGCAAGTCCGGCGCGACCAGCTCGGTCCGGATCGAAGGACGATTGCGAATACCGGCGCTGGAAGGCGCAATCGTCGCGGCCGTCGAGGGCATGGGCATCGTCATGGCCAGTATCGGCGTCTTCCGGCGCGAGTTCGAAACCGGGCAGCTCGTCCGGGTTCTGGCCGATTGGGATCTCGGTTCGGTCGACCTGCACGCGGTATTCCCCGCTGGCCGCGCGGCCAAGCCGTCAGCCCGGGCCCTTGCCGACTATCTGACGGCCGCCTTCGCGGATTTCTGACGCTCAGCCGAACAGCCGCGCCAGGCTCCGCTCCAGCATCAGCAATTGCCACAAGGTCCGGCCGTGCTCGGCACGCCCCGCGCGGTGATCGTCGGCCAGCCGCGCGATCGTGTTGGCGTCGAACCAGCCCGTTCCCTGCAGCACCGGCGATCGCGCCAGCCCCGCAGCCTCGTCCGCCAGCGCCTTGCGGAACCAGGCGCTCACCGGCGTCACGAAGCCCATCTTCGGTCGATAGAGAATCTCCTTGGGCAGCCAGGGCTCGAGCGCCTTCTTCATCAGCCACTTGCCCTGACCTGCCTTGATGCGGAGCGACGGCGGCAGCGTCGCGGCGAACTGGACGAACTCGTAATCGAGCAGCGGCTCGCGCGCCTCCAGGCTCACCGCCATGCTGGTGCGGTCGACCTTGGTGAGGATGTCACCGGGCAGCCAGTGCTTGATATCGGCATATTGCGCGCGATCCAGCCCGTCTCGCGCCGGCGCCTGGCGCATCGTGTCGACATAGCGCTGCTCGGCATTGTGCCCGCTCAGTGCCTTGATCGCATCGATGCTGTAGAGCTTGCGCCGCAGCGCCGGACCGGTCACGCCCACTGCCTTGGGGTAGGCGAACTCGCCGCCCTCGGCGAGCGCGAGCAGGGTCGTCTTGGCGCGGAACGGGCGCGGCGCCCAATCGGCCTTGGGATAGAGCCGACCCAGCGTGCCGAACACCCGCGAGCGGAATTCCTGCGGCAGCAGCCCGCGCATCCGCTCCTCGGCAGCGAAGAACTTGTAGCGGCGATAGCCCGCCATCGCCTCGTCGGCGCCGTCGCCCGACAGCGCCACCGTAACGCTCTCGCGCGCCAGCTCGCAGACCCGGTACGTCGGCAATGCGGAGGCATCGGCGAAGGGTTCGTCGAACGCCGCGACCAGCGTGTCGATCAGCCCGAAATCATCGGCATCGACGGTGCGGATGCGGTGGCTCGTGGCGAAGCGGTCGGCGACGAGCTGCGCATGCGAGGTCTCGTCATGATCGGCCTCGTCGAAGCCGATCGTGCAGGTCTTCACCGCCGCACGGCTCGCCTCGGCCATCAGCGCGACCACCGCCGAGCTGTCGACGCCACCGGAGAGGAAGGCGCCCAGGGGCACGTCGGCGATCATCCGCGAGCGCACCGCCGCGCGCATCCGCTCGATCAGCTCCGCTTCCAGATCGCGCGCCTTGCCCGTCGCGCGCTTCGAGAAGTCGATGTCCCACCAGCCCACCGGCTCGGCCAGCTTGCGCCCGCGCTCGAGCAACAGGAAATGCCCGGCAGGCAGCTTCTTCACCCCCGCCAGCATCGAAGCGTCGTCGGGGACGTAGCCCAGCCCCAGATAATCCTCGACCGCGCAGAAATCGGGCGCGCGGCGGAACAGCGGGTGGGCGAGCAGCCCCTTCAGCTCGGACGCGAACGCCACCGCCCCGTCCGAAAGCTCGGCATAATGGAGCGGCTTCACCCCGAACCGGTCGCGCGCCAGGAACAGGCTCTGCTTCGCGGCGTCGTAGAGCGCGAAGGCGAACATGCCGTTCAGCCGCGACAGCATGTCCGGGCCCCAGGCGCGCCAGCCATGGAGCAGCACCTCGGTGTCGCTGTCGGTCTGGAAACGCGCGCCCAGCTTCTCGAGCTCAGCGCGCACCGCTTGGAAATTGTAGATCTCGCCATTGTAGGTGACGCAGATGCCCTGGTCGGGCGTCGCCATCGGCTGCACGCCGCCTTCCAGGTCGATGATCGCAAGCCGGCGATGCCCGAGGCCCACGCCCGGCGCGGTCCACACCCCCGAACCATCGGGGCCGCGATGCGCCAGCGCATCGGTCATCGTCACGATACGCGCAGGGTCCACCGGCTTCGCGATGGCGGGGTAGTACAGCCCCGCAATGCCGCACATCAGCGCGTGCCGGACATGCGGTCGGCGAGCGTCTCCACCGGGCCCAGCGCGCGCAGGAACGCCTGGATGCTGTCGCGCGCGGCCACATCGTCGGTCTGCTCGGCCGATACCAGCACCGCCACCGCGGCCTGGTTGCCGCCCAGCAGCTTGGCCCTCAGGGTTTCGAGCTTCACGCGCTTGTCGCTTCCGGTAAGTACATCGCCGAGCCGATACCAAGTCACGGTCTCGCGTTCTACCCGTCCCGGGCCGGTCATCCGCATCGGCGCACCCCGTGCAAAGCTCGGTTCGTCCTCGATCTTCACCCAGCGGTCATTCTCGCGGATCGCGCCGATGCCGAAGCCGACCAGCTCCTTGCCTTCATGCTGGGTGCCATAGACCGCGACAGCGAGGTCGACCGCCCTGCCCTGCCCGTCGGCATAGCGCCCGATCACGAAATGGTCGGCGCCTGGATAATGCGGCGACCAGGCCGCGCGGCCGCTCGGGCCCACACGCTGCCAGCCGGGCACGTCGGGCAGTTCGACGCTGGCGGGCAGCTTCGCTGCGCGCGCGTCGATCAGGCTCGACCAGCCGAGGAACAGGCTCGCCACCGTCAGCGCCAGCAACGCACCGATCGGCGCCTCCACCTTGCGACCCGCCGGCGCCTGGAGCTTCATCGGATCGAACCACGCCGCATCGGGATCGCGATCGAACCATTTCCAGCCGATCGCCAGCACCGCCGCCATCACCAGCCCGAAGAACACCCAGCCATAGACGATATGGTCCATCCCCGTGGCCCGTTCGACCGAGGTCCACCAGGCGGCATAGATCGTCCCGAAGGCACGCAGGCCATTGGCGAAGACCGGCACGATCATCGCCATCGCTAGGAAGGCGGCGCGGCGCGGCCAGGAGATGTAGCAGACGTTCGCGACCAGCACGCCATAGGCGACCATCGCGATGACGAACTTGGCGCCCGAACAGGCCTCGGCGACCTCGAAATAACCGTTGGGCGTGGTGATCAGCACGCCGTCGACCGTAGCCGGTACCCCGAACAGATGGAGCAGCGGCATGACCATCGCGATCGTGATGTCCTGCAGCGGCCCCTCCAGGAACTCGCCGAACGGCACCAGGAACAGCATGTACCCCAGCGGAAACAGCAGCGCGCGGGTCACGTTCAATCCGAGCACTGTCACCGCGGCGCCCTGCAGCATCACGATCAGCCCGGCATGGCGGAACAGCGCCACGCTCGATGCATCGCCGACCAGCCAGGAGAACCCACCCGCCGCGACCAGCGCCAGTCCCGGCCACCAGCCCTGCGGCGCGACCAGGGCAAGCTCGCGCCGCCGCTGCCACACCAGCCAGGCGATCACCGGTGCGACGAACAGACAATGCCCGAAGGTCGTATTGGTCCAGTAGATCGTCGCCAGGGCGCTGGCATCGCTGCGGAACAGGAGCAACAGCGCGCCCCAGGCCGCCGCCAGGATCGCAGCGTGCCGTCGCCAGTTCGCGTCGAAATAGGTGCGCGCTGGAACCAGCTCGCGTGCCGGGATAGCTGCCGTCATGCCGCCGTCTTTCGCTTCGAGCGTTCGATCCTGCCGTGGCGCGGCGCCAGTCCCAGGACCGCGTCGAGCGGTGCCAGCCGGGCTTCCCAGCTATAGCGCGCCATCACCTGTGCGCGGGCCGCCTCGCCCAGCTTCGCCGCGTGATCGGGATTCGAGAGGAGGTCGTTCACCGCGTCGGCGATCTCCGCGACGCTCGACCCCACCCGGATCGTGCCGTCATGATCGATGCCCTCGGCAGCGGCACCCGACGCGACCACCGGTCGTGCCATCGCCATGCCTTCGAGCACCTTGTTCTGGATGCCCCGTGCCAGTTTGAGCGGCGCCACCACCACCGATGCCGCCGCCAGCCAGCCGCGCACGTCGCTTACCGCACCGGTCACGGTCACGCCGGGCAGTTTGGCGAGCGCCTTCACCGCGTCGGTCGGCGCGCGACCGACGATCGCGAAGCGCGCATCGGGATGGACCAGCCGGATATGCGGCAGGATCGCCTCGGCGAACCAGGTCACCGCCTCGATATTCGGGCGATAGTCCATCTGGCCGGTGAAGACGATCAGCGGCTCCATCGTCTCGATCCGGCGGAACTTGGCGGCCGGGTCGTAATAGTCGGTGTCGATGCCGTTCTCGATCACATGCACCCGTTCGGCCCCGGTGCGGTCGCGGAACAGCTGCGCCTCGGCCTCGCTGACGAACAGGCTGGCATCGACGCGCGCCGCGACGCCCTTCTCGAACTGCTGGAGCAGGTTCGCCTCGCGGCCGTGCACCCACGACATCGGCCAGCGCGCGGTCTTCGCATAGGCGGCGAACTTGGCCGAATCCATGTCGACGAAATCCATGATGACGCGCTGGCGCGGCCGCGCCGGCAGATATTGCGCCATCTGGCCGGAAAAGATGAAGATCGTGTCGATCGCATGCCGCGCCAGGATATTCTCGACCGACTCGCGCAGCGTATCGTTCTCGAACGCCACGACCGAGACCGGTCGACGCTGGACAAGCGCGCGCAGCCCCGCGACGATCCCCGCCTTCGACCGCCATACGATCGAGCGGTTGCCGGTGTAGCGCTTCAGCGCGTCCTTCTGGCGCAGGTCCGCGGGATCGTCGGCAAAGGCGATCAGATGGACCCGCTTCTTGCCCGCCAGATATTTGAGCAGATGGAAGCCGCGGATCTTGTCCCCGCGATCCGGCGGATAGGGCACCCGGTGCGCGAGGAACAGTATGTCGCCCATCACCCGAGCCCTTGCGAAATCCAGGGCCCGACACGGTTGGCCAGCCAGAGCGGCAGCTTCTTCCAGGTCTCGACCTGGAGCCGGTATTTTGGATCGAGCGGATTGACGCTGCGCGGCGGCGCACCGTCGGCGGTACGCTTGAAATAGGTCAGCGGCTGGGGCTCGAACCCCCAGTTCTTCTTGAACGCCGCCGGGCCGGTCCCGGCCTTGGAGCGCCCGAAGTCGAACCGCGTGCAGCCGCGCGCGCGCGCATGGCCCATCAGCGCGAAGTACATGGCGTCATTGGCGCGCAGCCCGCGCGCGGCCGCGGTGCCGCCACCCCAATAGGGATAGACCATGCCCTTCCAGTAAAGGCTCAACACGCTCGCCACGGCCACCCCCTGGTGACGGACCATCAGCACATCCGCTGCGCCGCCAAACTCGTTCAGAACCTCGGAAAACAGATTCAGGGGAAATACGGGTGTGCCGAGGTTGCGGACGCTCTCGGCATAGACGGCATAATGCGCGCGCACGTCTTCCCGATGACAGCCGACCTGTATCTCCAGATCGTTGCCGAGCGCGCGGCGCACCTCGGCGCGCTGCTTGCGCGGGATCGCGAGCAGTTCCGCCTCGTCGTCCGCCGCCAGATCGCGGACGAAGCCGAGATAGGTCGTGTCGTCGACATGCCAGTCCTCGCTCGGCCGCAGCCCGCCGCGCAGCTCTACGCCGGGGCAGGTCAGCCGATCCGCCAGCGCCCAGGCCGCTTTGCCGAGCTCGGCGACCACGCCAGGCGCGTCCGCCAATATGCCTCCGCCCACGCCGAACCCGGTCGAGACCAGGGCACGGCCGAACAAAGGCGAATGCATTTCGGTGAGCGGCAGCACGCCGCCGATCTCGCTCTTGCCGCGCTCGGCGACGAGATAATGGCTCTTCTGCCGGCATCCGCGCGCCACCGCCATGCTCCAGGCCGGCAGGTGGAAGGGCGTACCCTCGGCATGGTCGTGCACCCAGGCCCCGATCCGGGCGCGCTCGATCGCATCGCCCAGATCGGCGACGCGAATGCCGACCGGTCGCTTCAGCATCGGCGCATTCATTGCGGCCGCCGGACGGCCTCAGCCGCGATCTCGTCGATCCGGCCCCAGCGATGCCCGGCGATCAGCTTCTCGAGCTTGCCCGCCATGGCACCCAGCCGCGCATAGTGGCGCAGCCTCGACTTGAACGGCGCATTCGCCACGCGCGGCTGGCCGGGATCGATCTCCCAAGGATGGAAATAGAAGATCGCGGCGCGCTTCAGCCGGTTGGCATCGCGCACGGCGCGATTGGTCACGCCCGACGGCAGCAGCCGGAAGAAGCCGCCACCCGCGGTGATCTCCTTGCCCAGGAAGCGCGCCAGCGTGATCGGCAGCTCGACCAGCTCGGACCCGCAGACCGGCTGATAGGCGCCACGCGGCGCGTCGGGCCAGCCATAATGATCATGCCGGATCGGCGCGATGCTTGAGGAATAGGCATAGCCCGCCTCCGCCAGCACCTCATGCGCCCAGGGCGTGCGCGTATCGATCGAAAAGCTCGGCGCGCGATAGCCGGTCACGGCGACGCCCGCCGCATCCTCCAGCGCGGTGCGCGCCGCGGCCAGGTCGGCGCGGAACTGCTCGGGCCCCATGGTGAAGACACGGGCATGGTCCCAGCCATGGCTGGCGACCTCGTGCCCCGCCTCGGCGATGCGGCGGATCAGCGCCGGATAGCGCTCGGCCACCCAGCCCAAAGTGAAGAAGGTCGCCTTGACGCCGGCCGCATCGAACAGCGCCAGCACGCGATCGGTATTGCCCTCGACGCGATGCTCGAGCGAATTCCAGTCGTCGCGCGAGATCGTGTTCTCGAACGCGCCGACCTGGAACCAGTCCTCGACGTCGACCGAGAGCCCGTTGGTGATCATGGTATCAGACCGTGGTCCGGCGCAGCGTCGAGATGTCCGGCCGCTCGCCGTCGCCATTCTCGACCCAGTCGACCAGCAGCGCCAGCACGCGGCGCAGCGCCTCGTCCTGCTGGCGCACCTTCTCCTCCAGCTGCGCGACGCGCTGCTCGACATCGCTGCCTTCCACGGCATCGGTCTTGCGCCGGCGCGGGTGCGCAGGCTCGGGCGGAACCGGGGTGCCCATCGGCATCGGCGCCGGCGAACGGTTCGGGAAAGCCTCAGCGATACGGCTGTGCGCGCGGCCTGGCGTGTCGTTGTCGAGATCGGCGATCACCGCGCCCACCTCGTGCGCGCCGAAGCTGTCGATCTGCTCGACCGCACCGAACAGCAGCACGCGGCTCGCCAGCTGGTTCACCCGGCGCGGAATGCCGCCCGACCAGCGATAGATCGCATCGATGCCATCATTGGTGAAGCGCGGCCGCCCGCGCCAGCCGACGCAGGACAGGCGGTGGATCAAATAAGGCTCGAGCTCGTCGGCATCCATCGGCGCGAGGTGATGCATCGCGATCACGCGCTGGCGCAGTTGCTCGAACTGCGACTCGTGCAGGGTCAGGCGGAACTCGGGCTGGCCGAGCAGGAAGATCTGGAGCAGCGGATAGCCGCCGGCCTGGAAATTGGAGAGCATGCGCAGCTCCTCCAGGCTTTCGAACGGCAGCGCCTGCGCCTCGTCCACCACCAGCAAGGTACGCTTGCCGTCGCGCGCCATCGCGTGGAGCCCGCGCTCGATCGCCGCCAGCATGGTCGCCTTGGGCAGCCCCGCGGCATCGACCTTGAGCCCCGCGCACACTAGGCGCAGCAGCTCGTCCGGTTCCAGTTGCGCGGAGACGATCTTGATGACGTTCAGCCGCTCGCTGTCGATCTCGGCGAGCAAATGGCCCATCAGCGTTGTCTTGCCCGCGCCGGGATCGCCGGTGATCACGACGAAACCCTCGCCCTGGCTCAGGCCATAGCCGAGATAGGCCATCGCCTTGCGGTGCGTGGCCGTATCGAACCAGAAATTGGGGTCGGGCGTCAGCTGGAAGGGCCGGCCGCTCAATCCGTAATGGTCGTCGTACATCGTCTTCCACTCCGCGAGAGCAACGGCTCCCGTTAAAATCCGTACCGCAGCGCGAGCAGCGCCTGTGCCTGGGTGCTGCTGTCGCCTTCGCGATCGAAGCCGAACAAGCCCGCCGAAACCGTGGCGCCCAGATGCCCGAAGCTGTGCGTATACGCGGTATTCGCGCCCCAGCCGATAATGCTGTCGCTGCCCGGCAGATCGGTGCTGTAATAGCTTGCGTACACACTGCTGCTCAGTTGGCCGTTGCGGCCGATATCGGTCGATGCGAACAGCTGGCCATAGATGCTCTCGTCCTCGGTGCCGTTCAGCGAGAAGAGGCCGCCGGGCGCGGCGGGCGCGATGAAGGTCCGCTTGGCATAGCCGCCACCGATCCCGATCCGGGTATTGCCGCGGTTGAGCACCGCCACGCCCGCGACACCGCGCGCGCGATAGGCCGAGGTCACCGCCGAGGCGAAGATGCTGTTCAGGCACCCGCCCGTCGCGCTGCCCACCGTGCCGTAGATGCAGCCGCTGAACTGGTTGCCGAACGGATCGGTGGTGGTCGCGAACGCGGTAGGCAAGGTCGACAGGCTGCCGTTCAGCTGCTGGCCGAAGCTCTCGACACTGTCATACACGCCGATCTGGATGCCGCTGCCCGGTCCCATCTGGTAGCTGAACGAACCGGTATAGCTCATTGAGTTGTAACGGCGGCCGACGCGCGCTTCCAGGAAGGTACGTGGGCTCGGCCGCCAGATCACGCCGCCATCCCAGAAGACTCCGCTCAGGTCATAGTCGATCCGGCGCGGCGACGCCTCGTCGGTGACGAAGCGGCCGTTCGAATCGAGCACCGGATCGCCGATGCCATTGCGCAGCGCGTCGCGCGAGCTGATCTGGATCTGCTCGTAGCCAACGCCCGCGGTAAGCGCGACGCCGCGCGCTACCGGCAGCACCACGTCGCCGCGGCCGTACTTGCCCTCGAAACGCTGGTCGAGCTGCCCCGCATCCTCGCGCGTGAACGAACCGCTTGCGGTGATGCCGACGGGCAGCACCGTGCCCGATTTCACGCCGACGCTGGCGGTCGCGACATGCACCGTGGAATCGTCGTAATAATCGAGCCGCGGCTGACCAGCCGGCACGCCGGTCGCGTCGGGCGCATCGACCTTGGTATAGCCGAAGCGATAGGCTGCGTTGACGAACATCGGCCCGGCATGCGTCGCCAGGCTCGGCCCGGCGAATGCCGAATAGACCTGGCTGGTGTTGCGCGTGTTGCCGGCGAAACTCTGCGGCGCGTCGCCGCGAATGTCCGAACGCGTGCGCGTCGCGATCGCGCCTGCTTCCAGCGTCAGGCCCGGCGCGACGACGGCCTTGGCGCGCGCCAGGCCGCTATGCGTGTTGTCGTCGGTCAGATCCTTGTCGTACGCGAAACGGTGCTGATACTGGTAGCTGAGCTGCACCTCTACCCGGCGTGTCTGGATCGAGGCATCGATCCCCGCGCCCAGCGTCGAATAGGTCAGCACGTCGCCATTCTGCAGATCCGCGGCGAGCACCTGCCCTGCCTCGATATAAGGCGAGATCTGGACGCGGCGCTGCTTTTGCTCCTGCGCGCTGGCGGGCTGGATCGCCAGCGCTACCGCGCCGGCGGCGATGCCGAGACGGATCACTTGATCGACTCCTCGTAATAGCTGCCGAAGCGGCGCCCGGCCGGCTGAAAGGACACGCCGTTGAGGATCAGCTGGATGTGCTCGCACCCGTCGAGCGTGGCGACGGTGGCGCGCAGGTCGCTCTCGCTGGTCTGGTCGGCGCGCACGACGAGCATCACCTGGCCCACGTGCAGCGCCAGCACCGACGCCGGCGATGCGGCGAGCGCAGGCGGCGAATCGAAGATCACGATGCGGCGCGGATTGGCGGCCGCCAGCTTGTCGAGGATCGCGCGTGCTCGGTCGCTCGCCAGCAGCTCCGTATCGCTGACGCTGCGCGCACCGGCGGGCAGCACTGTGAGCTGCGGCACGTCGGTATCGATGATGCAGTCTTCCACATCGACGTCACCGGCCAGAGCATCGAGCAGGCCCGGACCTTGCGGCAGGCCGAGTCGATCGAGCACGTCGGGCTTGGCGAAATCGGCATCGACCAGCAGGATCTCGACGTCCTTCTCGGCCGACATCGAAAGCGCCAGGTTGATCGCGCAGAAGGTCTTGCCCTCGTTGGGCTGCGCAGAGCAGACTAGGATCATCCGCGCGCGATCGGCATCCGCTCCGGCCACAGCGCGCGCCGTGAGCAGAAGCTGGCGCTTCACCATGCGGAACTCTTCGGCGAGCGGCGTGATCGGCCCGCCGGGGACGAGCATCCCGACCTCGGCGAGCATGTTGCGGTCGATCGGCGCCGAACGGCGGACGCCCGGCATCACCAGATCGGTGGCCGCCCGGATGACAGGCTCCACTACCGGCGCGGGTGCCGGCGCGATCACGGGCTCGGGCGCCAGCGGCTCGACCTCGTGCCCGCGGCGGAGCAGCGGCCCCTGGGGTTCCTCGGCGACGATCGGTGTCGCCGGTGCCTGAGCCGGCGCGACCGCGGGCGCCTGCTGCGGCGCGGCTTCGGGCTCGGCGAACGAGGGCTGGTTGCCGGCGCCGGGCACCGCAAACTGGTTCTGCGCCGCGGCCCGTTCGAGCAGCGACCCGCGATAGCGTCGAGGCGTGTGTTCGTTCATCGCTCAGGCCCCCATGCCGCGCTGGACAAATTCGACGCCGACCAGACCCAGATAGGCCACGCCCAGCGCGCCGATCCCGCCCGCGAACAAGGTCAATCGCTGGCGCCGCAACGCCACCTGCGCAGCGGTCACCACCTCGCCGATCGATCCGATCACCGGCAGGCCGCTCGCCTTCTCCAGGCGGGCGGCGGTGTCGAAGGTCGAGCGCAGCTTGCCGAGCGCGAAGGCGACGGCGACACCAGCGCCCAGGCCCGCGATCAGCACCGCGGTCAACAGCATAGGGCGGTTCGGCGCGGTCGGCGCGCGCGGCTGGGTCGGCGGATCGATCACGCTGAACTTGACCGAGTCGGTCTCGGTCTGCGCCTGGCTGTTGATCCGCACCTGCTCGCGATCGCTCAGCAGCTTGTCATACTGGTCCTTGAGTACGCTGTATTCGCGATCGATCTGGCCCTGCTCGGCCGCGACACCGGGCGCTTCGGCAATCTTGGCGTTGAGCGCGGCGAGGTCGCCCTCGATCTGCTGCTTGCGCTGGTTGAGCGCGGCGACCTGCGAGGCCTTGTCGGCCTGCATCGAGCGCAGGCTAAGATAGAGCGGGTTGCCCGTGGCAGCGCCCGCACCGCTGATCACCGGCTCGTTGCGCGCGGCCGCCTGAGCCGCCGCAAGCTGGCTCTTGAGCGCGATCACGTCGGGATGATTGTCGGTCCAGCCCTTGGCCCGCGCATCGGCGAGCTGGCCCTGGATCGCCATCAGCCGCGCCCGCGCCGGGCCGGCCGTCGCCGTGGTCGCCGCGCCCGGCACGCTCGCCGCAGTCCCCGCCATCTGACCGTTGACCGCCGCAAGGCTGCTCTGCGCCGCCGCCAGGTCCGACTGGATCTGCGCGAGCTGCGTCCGCGCCGCGCCGATCCGGTCGTCGAGCGATCCGGTGCCCGGCAGCGCGCCGAGATAGCGCGCCTGGAAGTCGGCCTTCTTGGCCTCGGCCTCCTGCAGCGCCTTCTGGCGCACGTCGAGCTGCTGGTCGAGGAAGCGCAGCGACTGGCTTGTCTGGTCGCGATTATCGGCCAGATTATCCTCGACGAAGATGTCGATCAGCTTCTGGGCGATCTGCTGGGCCAGCTTGCCGTTGGGGCCGGTCACCGAGATCTCGAACAGATTGTCCTGCTGCGCGGTCAGCTTGATCGCCTTTTGCAGCCCCGCCGCGCGCTCGGCGACCTGGCGGTCGTTCGAGACGGTGCGCGCCAGGTCGGTGCCGCGCACGACCTTCTGCAGGTTGACCGCCGAGGTCAGCGTCTGGCGGATCCGGTCGATGTCCTTCTGCTGGTCGAGCGCGATATTGCCCGACTGGGTCGGCAGGATCTGGCGCAGCTCGACCGAGACGCGCGCCCGCGATTCATACTGGTTCGGCATCTGCGACACGACCAGCCAGCCGGCCAGGCACACCGCCCAGGCCACCGCCAGCGCGATCCAGCGCTTCATCCACACCGCGTGCAGCGCGGCGCGTACCTCGTCGTAGATGTTCCCCATCCCCGCGCGGCCTCAGAACATGCTCTGCGGGATGATGACGACGTCGCCCGGCTCGAGCTTGACGTTGGCCGAGGTGTCGCCGTTCTTGAGCAGGTCGGACAGGCGCAGGCGAAATTCGGTCTGCTTGCCGGTGTTCTTGTCGTAGCGGACCAGCCGCGCGCGATTGCCCGAAGCGAACTCGGAAAGTCCGCCGACTGAGATCATCGCGTCGAGGATCGTCATGTTGGCGCGATACGGGATCGACGCCGGCTTCTCGGTCGCGCCGACGACGCGGACCTGCTGGCTGTAGGTGCCCGAGAAATTCTCGACGATCACCGAGACGATCGGGTCCTTGATATATTCGCCCAGCGCGATCTTGAGGTCGTCGGCGAGCATCGCCGGGGTCTTGCCGACCGCGGGCATGTCGCTGATCAGCGGCGTGGTGATGCGGCCGTCGGGGCGCACCTGCACCTTGGCCGAAAGCTCGGGATTGCGCCACACGAAGACGTTGAGCTGGTCGAGCGGCCCGATGATATATTGGTCGCTCGGCGCCTCGCGGCTGGCGACGAAGCTCGCCGCCGGCAGTTCCGGCCGGCCGCCGCTGCTGCAGGCCGAAAGCAGCACGGCCCCCAGCACCGGCACCGTGATTCCCTTGGCCACTGACGAAAGAAACATGCTCGAGCTCCCCAGCTGCACGGGGGAACGCACCGCCAACGTCTTGGCAGCTACCCGCGCAGGATCAGCCGCAGCTATGCGCGGGAGAGGTAAAGATAGCGTTAGGCGTTAGGGGCCTTGTCTTCAGGCCAATATTTCACGCACCGGCGGATGGCCGAGAAAAGCCGCAGGACTCGCCGTCGCGCCATAGGCGCCCGACGCGAAGATGGCGATCAGGTCGCCCACGCCGGCGCTCGGCAGCGCGACCCGATCGGCCAGCCGGTCCAGCGGCGTGCACAGCGGCCCGACGATACTCACCACCTCCTCCGCCGCGTCCTGCATCCGGTGCGCCACCGCGACCGGATAGTTGCGGCGCACGACGGTACCGAAATTGCCCGTCGCGGCGAGATGATGGTTGAGCCCGCCGTCGACGATCAGGAAAGTCTCGCCCTGGCTCACCTTGCGATCGACGACGCGCGTCAGATAGACCCCCGCCTCGCCCACCAGCCAGCGCCCCAGCTCGATCGCGAAATCCGATCCGGAGAGCGCGCCCGGCAGCGCGGCCATCGCTTCCTCCAGCGCCGTGCCGATCGCCTCGACGTCGACAGCCTCGTCGCCGGCGAAATAGGGAATACCGAAGCCGCCGCCCAGATTGACCAGGGGCGGCACCGCGCCGCACGCCTCGGCGAGCCGTGCGGCGAGTTCGATCGTAGCGGCCTGGGTCGCGATAATCGCCTGCGTATCGAGCGACTGCGAGCCCGCGAAGATATGCAGCCCGCGCCAGTCGCCGCCCTCGCGCAGGATCAGTTCCACCAGCGCCGGCACGTGCGCGCTCTCGATCCCGAACGGCGAGGCACGCCCGCCCATCTTCATTCCCGATCCGCGGAGCTCGAAATCGGGATTCACCCGCACCGCCAGCCTCGGCCGCACGCCCAGCGCCTTGCCGATCGCGAGCGCACGCTGCCCTTCGGCGATCGATTCGAGGTTGAGCGTCGCGCCGGCGCGGATCGCCGCTTCCAGCTCCGCATCGCGCTTCCCCGGCCCGGCAAAGCTGATGTCGTGCGCCGTCATGACGTCGAGCGCCCGCGCCAACTCGCCCGCCGACGCCACGTCCAGCCCGTCCACCAGCGGCGCGATCGCGGTCAGCAGCGGCGGAAACGGATTGGCCTTGATTGCATAATGCACCGCCACACCGGGAGGCAGCGCCGCCCGCAGGCGCGCGATCCGGGATTGAACGACCGTGAAATCATAGACATAGGCCGGAGTCGGCAGGTCCAGCCACGGCAGCGCACCCAGCTGGGCGAACTCCGGGGGGATCGGACCGAAGGGCTTGGGATTGCTCATGCCAGTCCTGCCTTCAGCGCCGCGCGATCGAGCTTGCCATTGGCGTTGCGCGGCAGTTCCGCGCGCCATTCGTAGCGTGCCGGCTGCATGAAGCTCGGCAACTCGCGCCGAAGCCGCTCGCGCAGGTCGTGCTCGCGCGTCCCGTCGCCCCGGGCCACCACCACGATCGCCTGACCCAGCCGCGCGTCCGCCACGCCGAACGCCGCCGCCTCGCCGGTCTCGTCGCCGGAAAGCACCGCTTCTTCCACCTCGGTCGGGCTGATCCGGTTGCCGGCCGACTTGATCATCTCGTCGTCGCGCCCGACGAAGCGCAGTAGCCCGTCCTCGCCCTCGATCACCGTATCTCCGGACCACACCGCCATGCCCCCGCTTGTGGCGAACTCCGGCGCCGGGCGAAAGCGCAATGCCGTCCGCTCGACATCGCGCCAATAGCCCTGCGCCACCAGCGGTCCGGCATGGACCAGTTCGCCCTGCTTCGCCCGCCGTCCCTCGCCATCCACCACCAATATCTCGGCAAAGGGGATCGCCTGCCCGATCGAGTCGGGGTTCGCATCGACCAGGGCCGGATCGAGATAGGTCGATCGGAACGCCTCGGTCAGGCCGTACATCGGGAACAGTCGCGCCTCGGGAAACCGTTCGCGCAGCCCCTTCACCATCGTTCGCGTCAGCGCCCCGCCAGAATTGGTCAGCCGCTTCAGTCGCGCAGCGGTCTCCGTCGGCCAGTCCGCCTCGAGCAGCTGCACCCAGAGCGGCGGCACTCCCGCCAGCGTCGTCGCGCCGAACCGCTCCACCGCCTTCACCACGTCGCGCGCGGTCAGGTAATCGAGCGGCACCACCCGCGCGCCGGCCGCCCAGGTCGAAAAGAGCTGGTTCTGGCCATAGTCGAAGCTCAGCGGCAGCACGCCGAGGACGCGATCCTCGGGCTCGATCTGCAGATAATGCGCCACGCTGACGGCTCCGAGCCACAGATTGGCATGGCTGAGCATCACCCCCTTGGGCCGCCCCGTCGACCCCGAGGTATAGAGGATCGCCGCCAGCGCATCGGTATCGGAACGCGAAGGCGGCAGCGTGTCGCCCGAGACCAGTTCCTCCTCGGTCACGATCCGGCAGTCGGCGGGCACGTCGCCCGGCTCCAGCGCCGCGATCCGCGCAGCCTGCGTCACCAGCACGCGCGCGCCGCTGTCCGCCAGGATATGTGCCACCTGCGCACGCTTGAGCACCGGATTGACCGGCACGTGCACCAGCCCCGCGCGCGGCGCCGCCAGCGGCATCAGGCAGGCGGTGCGCGTCTTGGGCAACCAGGTCGCGACGCGCTCGCCCGGCGACAATCCCAGCCCGCTCAGCCAGTGCGCTATCTCGCCGACCGCCGCTTCCAGCGCGACATAGGTCAGCGTCCCCGCTTTGTCTTCCAGCGCCACGGCGCCGGGTACCCCGCGCAGCGGCAGCGTGTCGATCGGGGACGGAACGGGGTCGAGCGCGATCATGCGGACCACCCTTACCCTTGGCAGCGCCCCCGCCAACCCTTACGGAGCCGAAAAAACACCGCAGGGGGACAGCCATTGCAACCCGATGGGTCGCTTGAAGTCGAAAATGCCGTGCGCGCCGTGTTGCGCGACGTGCTGGGATTGAGCGAGGAGCGCGTCGCGGCCTTCCACGCCGATACGCCATTGTTCGGTGCGCTGCCCGAGCTGGATTCGCTCGCTGTCGCCGGCGTGCTCACCGAATTGGAGGACCGGCTCGGTATCCTGATCGAGGATGACGAGGTGGACGGTGAGATGCTCGAGAGCTTCGGCGCCCTCACCCGCTTCGCCGCGGCCAAGGCCTTGGGGTGATCGAACCCTATGACTGGGCGGGCGGCCGCGAAGCGATGCTTCGCTTCGGCCCCACCACGGGCCCCGTCATCGTCGCGGCGCTGCCGCTGTTCGAGGAGGCGAACCGCACCCGCGGCTTCCTGGTGACGATCCTGCGCGCGCTCGCCGATCGCGGAATCGGCAGCGTGCTTCCCGATCTGCCCGGCACCGGCGACAGCCTGGTCCCGACCGAGCGGCTGCGCATCGCCAATCTGCGTTCCGCCTTCGCGGCCGCGGCGCGCACCGCCGGACGCCGCGCCTATGCCGTCTCGATCCGCAGCGGCGCGTTGCTGGACGGCACCGTGCTGGTCTCCAGCCGCTGGCATTTCGCGCCGCAGACCGGACCCGAACTGCTCCGCGAGCTCCACCGCATCCGCCAGGCCGGAGGCGGTGCCGATTTCGCCGGCAATCGCCTATCGCCCGAATTCCTCGCCGAGCTGGACGATTCGGACCTCGAGAAGGCGCGCACCGTCCGGCTCGATTCGGATCCCAAGGACGCCGATGCACGCTACGACGGTGCGCCGCTCTGGCGCCGTGCCGAGCCCGACAACGATCCGGCGCTCGCCGCACTCCTTGCCGACGACATCGCCGCCTGGGTCCGCGCATGCGAAGCCTGATCGAATTCTCCTGCGCCGGCGAGGCCCTGTACGGCACGCTCGACGAGGCGCCCGGCGCTACCGGCCTGCTGATCGTCTCGGGCGGCAACGAGATCCGCATCGGCGCGCATCGCGGCATGGCCCAGCTCGCCCAGCGCGTCGCCGAGGCGGGCTATCCCGTGTTCCGCTTCGATCGCCGCGGCATCGGCGATTCTTCGGGCGATAATCACGGCTTCGAGAGCAGCGCGGACGATATCGCTGCCGCCGCCAGGACATTCCGCAGCCAGGCCGGGGCCGCGCGCATCGTCGCGTTCGGCAATTGCGATGCCGCCACCGCGCTCGCCTTCTTCCACGAACAGGCCGGCATCGACGCGCTGGTGCTCGCAAACCCCTGGGTGATCGAGCAGGTCGACGAGCTCCCTCCCGCCGCCGCGATCCGCTCGCATTATGCGCAGAAGCTGCGCGATCCACGCGAATGGTTGCGGCTGCTGCGCGGCGGCGTGAACATCACCAAGCTGTTCAAGGGCCTGGCCAAGCTTTCGAAGAAACCTATTGAAGAGCCAACAGGCCTCGCCGCGCGTCTGGCCGCCAGTCTCGACCAGTCCCGAGCGCCGGTGACGCTCCTGCTGGCCAAGGGCGACAACACCGCCATCGCCTTTGCCGATGCGTTCCAGCGGCCGATCTTCGACGCCGCGCGCAAGCGAATGAAGATTCGCCACCTCGACAGCGCCAGCCACAGCTTCGCCGCGACGTCCGACAAGGACTGGCTGTTCGATCGCGTGATCCGGGCCCTCAAGGCCTGACGACCCGCGGCGGCTATTCCGCCGCCTGCGCCACCGTCTCGAAATCGGCCTCGGCCAGGAAGCGCTCCGAATCGAGCGCAGCCATGCAGCCGGTGCCCGCGGCGGTCACCGCCTGGCGGTAATGCTTGTCCATCACGTCGCCGCACGCGAACACGCCGGGGACGCTGGTCTTGGTCGTGCCCTTCTCGACAACGATATAGCCGTCCGCATCAAGCTCGATATGCCCGCGAAACAGTTCGGTCGCCGGGTGATGGCCGATCGCGACGAAGCCGCCATCCACCTCGATCGTCGAAAGCTCGCCGGTCACCATGTCCTTCAGCTCGATGCCCACCAGGCCCTCGGGGCTGCCGCCGCCGATGAAGCGCTCGACCTTTTTGTTCCACAACACGTTAATCCGCTCGTTGGCGAACAGGCGCTGCTGGAGGATCTTCTCGGCACGGAACGAATCGCGGCGATGGATGACGGTGACGTCGTGGCTGTGATTGGTGAGGTAGAGCGCCTCCTCCACCGCAGTATTGCCGCCGCCGATCACCGCAACCTTCTTGCCGCGGAAGAAGAAGCCATCGCAGGTCGCGCAGGCGCTGACGCCCTTGCCCTTCAGCAGTTCCTCCGAATCGAGCCCGAGCCAGCGCGCCTGGGCGCCGGTGGCGATCACGAGCACGTCGCCCAGATAGACGGTGCCGCTATCGCCGACCATGCGGAACGGGCGCTGGGTGACGTCGATCTCGACGATCGTATCCCACATCATCTGCGCGCCGACATGTTCGGCCTGGGCCTGCATCTCCTGCATCAGCCACGGGCCCTGGATCACGTCGCGGAAGCCGGGGTAATTCTCGACATCGGTGGTGGTCGTCAGCTGTCCGCCGGGCTGGATGCCCTGGACGACGATCGGGGCGAGCCCGGCGCGCGCGCCATAGATGGCGGCGGACAGGCCGGCGGGGCCCGATCCGAGGATCAGCATGCGGGTCGAGTGGGTAGCGGTCATTGAGCTTTCCGATTCTGGGATGCCGCTTCTAGGGGGAGCGCATCGTCGGAAGCAACATGGCGTGGCAGCGCCGCCGTGCAATGCCTGTGGACGACAGCATTGCTGTCAGGCCAGCAAGCGCGATTATCCGCCTCAGACGAGAAGCAGGTACACGATCCCCCAGAACAATGCGCTCGCGCCGACCACGATCAGCAAAAGGCTGGATTGTTCCGAGTCCCGATCAAGCATGTCGGTCGCGAATTCGGTGTCGCTCGTCATAGTCGATCCTCACGGTTTGTGCCGCTGGACTGCCATTTACGATAAATTAACCGGTAAAGCTGTTCCGGGAAGATGCGTAGATCGGAAATGGATGTTTCCGGAACTGGCTATCCGATGACGCCGCTCGCGCGCAATTGTTCAATGTGCTCCGCATCATAGCCCAGTTCACCAAGCACTACGACGCTGTCCTGCCCAAGCAGCGGCGGCGCGATCGGATCGATCACCGGCGTGCGTCCCAGCTTGAGCGGCGAAGCGACGAGCCTTACCTCGCCCGCGCTCGGATGCGCCACGCTGCGCACCATGCCCCGCGCCGCGGTCTCGGGCGCCGCCAGCGCCGCGCCGACACCGCGCACCTCACCGCTCGGCACCCCGGCCGCGCGCAGTCCCTCGAGCCACCATTGGGTCGTCCGCGCCGCGATCAGCGGCCGCAACTCGGCGAGCAGCGCCTCGCGATTGGCGACCCGCGCCGTGTTCTTCGCGAAGCGTTCGTCGGCGGCGAGGTCCGGCCGTTCCAGCAGCCGCTCGCACAAGGCCGCGAACTGCCCGTCATTGCCCACCGCGATCACCACCTGCCCATCGCTGGTGTCGAACAGCTGATAGGGCACGATCGTCGGATGCTGATTGCCATAGCGCCGCGGCTCGTCGCCCGAGACCAGGGCGGCACTCCCCACATTGGCGAGCATCGCCAGCTGGCTGTCGTACAGCGCCATGTCGATATGCTGGCCGAGCCCATCGCGATCCGCGGCGATCAGCGCCGCCAGGATCGCCTGCGCCGCCGCCATGCCGGTGAACAGGTCGGCGACCGCGACGCCCACCTTCATCGGCTCGCCGTCGACCGGGCCGGTGATCGACATCAGTCCGCCCTCGGCCTGGATGACATAGTCGTACCCCGGCCGCTCGGCGATCGGCGATGCGCGACCGTATCCGGAGATCGAGCAATAGACGATCCGCGGGTTGATCGCCGCGATCGAGGCATAGTCGAGGCCGAACTTGTCGAGCCCGCCCAGCTTGTAGTTCTCGACGAGGACATCGGCTTCCGCCGCCAATGCGCGCACGATCGCCTGGCCTTCGGGCCGCGACAGGTCGAGCGCGATGCTCCGCTTGTTGCGATTGGCGCAAAGATAATAGGCCGATTCGCCGCCGGTATAGGGCGGGCCCCAGTGCCGCGTGTCGTCGCCGCCGCGGGGATGCTCGACCTTGATGACCTCGGCGCCCAGGTCGGCAAGCACCATCGTGCACCACGGCCCGGCGAGCACGCGCGACAGATCGAGGACCCGTCGCCCCGCGAGCGGCGCTGCGGAAGGCTGGGTTTCGGCCATCGATGTTCCTTATTTTGGTAGCGGAGGAGGGACTTGAACCCCCGACCCCAGGATTATGATTCCCGTGCTCTAACCAACTGAGCTACTCCGCCCCGAGCCTTCGCGAAACGAAGGCAATCCGGTCGCTCCCACCGAAAGCGAGGGCGCGACATAGTTCGCGCCCATGCACCGGTCAAGCGAACATGTGTCGCGAATGCGCCTCCCACGGACCGCCACGATACCACCAGCTCGCCAGTCCGGCGATTTCGACCTCGCGCGGCTGAAAATCGCGAGCCAGCGCGGCCATCACGGTGCGTGCGAGCGACTGGGTCACCTTGTTCTGGATCGTCACATGTGGCCGCCAGCGGCCCGCATCCTGCGGCATCAGCAGTCCGCCGAACGCCTCCACCAGCCGCTCGCGAATCGCGACGAGGTCGGGCGATTCGATCCGGCAGGCGATGCCGCGGTCGAGCGACACGAAACCCGCCATCCGGGCCTTGGGCACCCGAATCCCGCGCGTCTCCTGCGCCAGCCGGCGCTTCAGTTCCTCGGCCAGCGAAGGCGGCAGGTGGTGAAACAGCGTCAGGTGCGCAGCGACCTGGTTCCGCTCAGGCGGATAATGGGCCCGCCGCAGCGTATCGAACCAGCCCTGATCCTGCCGTCCGAACAGCGCGGTGACGATCAGCGGCGCGGGCCTGTCGCCGCGGGCTTGGTCCGAAGTCAAATCTCGACCTGGCTCCCCAGCTCGACCACGCGGTTGGTCGGCAGGCGGAAGAACTCCATCGCGCTTTCGGCGTTGCGCAGCATCCAGGCGAAAAGCTTCTCGCGCCAGATCATCATTCCCGGCCGCGACGAGGCGAGCAAAGTCTGACGCGCGAGGAAGAAGCTGGTCTCCATCATCTTGAACTCGGCGCCGCAATCGTTGACCCGCTTGAGCGCCGCGGGCACGTCCGCCTCCTGCATGAAGCCGTAATAGAGCACCATGCGGTGGAAGCCGCGCCCGAGATCCTCGAGCTTCAGCCGTTTCTCCTCGGGCACATAGGGCACGTCGGCAATCTTCACCGTCAGCAACACCACGCGCTCGTGCAGCACCTTGTTGTGCTTGAGGTTGTGGAGCAGCGCGTGCGGTACGCCGTCGGGCGTCGAGGTCATGAACACTGCGGTGCCCGGCACCCGCGTCGCCGAGGTAGCAGCCGAATCGATGAAGATCTTGATCGGCATCGCGCTCTCGCGCAGCCGAGCGATCATCAACGCCCGCCCCTTCGACCAGGTCGTCAGCAGGGTGAAGATGATCATGCCCACCAGCAGCGGGAACCAGCCACCATCGGGCACCTTGGTCAGGTTCGCCGCGAAATAGGCCAGATCGACCGCGAAGAAGAGCGTCAGCAGCGGGATCGCGTAGCGCTTCTTCCACTTCCACAGGTTGAACAGGACGACCGCGAGCAGGCAATTGTCGATCAGCATCGCGCCGGTCACCGCGATGCCATATGCCGCGGTCAGGTTCGACGAGGTCTGGAAGGTCAGCACGAGCAGGATGACCATCGTCATCAGCGCCCAGTTGACGAGCGGGATGTAGATCTGTCCCGCGGTGGAGGCGCTGGTATGGTCGATGCGCAGCCGCGGCACGAAGCCGAGCTGGATCGCCTGCTGCGTTACCGAGAAGGCGCCGGAGATCACCGCCTGCGACGCGATGATCGCCGCCATCGTCGCAAGCACGACCAGCGGCAGCTGGAGCGCATCGGGGGCCAGCAGGTAGAAGGGGCTGGTGATCGCCGCATGGCCCTCGCGCATCAGCAGCGCGCCCTGGCCCATGTAGTTGAGGATCAGCGCCGGCAGCACGAAGAACAGCCACGAAATACGGATCGGGTTGCGTCCGAAATGCCCCATATCGGCATAGAGCGCCTCGGCGCCCGTCACCGCCAGCACGACCGAGCCGAGCGCCAGGAAGGCCGGCAGCGGATCGCGCACGAAGAACTCGATCGCATGTGTCGGCGAGAGCGCCCACAGCACCGTCGGCGTATGGACGATGCTGAGCACGCCCAGCGTCGCGATCACCGCGAAATACAGCAGCATGATCGGCCCGAACAGCAGCCCGACCCGCGCCGTGCCGGTGCTCTGGATCGAGAACAGCATCACCAGGATCACCACCGCAATCGGTACGACCAGCCCGCTGAAGCCGGGCGCCGCGACCGCAAGGCCCTCGACCGCCGACAGCACGGACACCGCGGGAGTGATCATCGAGTCGCCATAGAAGAGCGCCGTGGCGAACACGCCGAGCAACACGATGCCGGCAGTCCAGCGCTTCTGTCCGCCCGAACGGCCCGAGATCAGCGCGAGCAGCGCCAGGCTGCCGCCCTCCCCCTTGTTGTCGGCGCGCATGATCACGGTGACGTATTTCAGCGTCACCACCGCCATCATCGACCAGAACATCAGGCTGATCACGCCCATGATGTTCGCTTCGTCGAGCGTCAGGTGGTGATGCCCGTGGAAGGTCTCGCGGAACGCGTAGAGCGGGCTGGTGCCGATATCGCCGAAGACGATGCCGATCGCACCGAGCGCGAGCTTCCAAGTCGCATCCTTGGCGTGGCCATGCGCGGCGTGCGCGTCGAATTCCACCGGAGCCGGCTGGGCGGCCCCTTGCTGATGTGTGTTCACGGGCGCGGGTGTCGCGTCGGGGAGGAAACGGACCTGGTCATGCGACCTGCGTTCTCGATCTTCAAAAGTGGCGCGCCGTTAGCACGCGCAGCAAAACCAATCAACGAATGTCGGTACCCCCGGGACGACGCGCAAGAGGCACCGGCGGTTCCGGGCCGCTCCCATCATTTCCGCGAGGCTGGCGGCGTACCCGCGACGCGCACCAGCCCCGCCGCCTCCTGCCCGCCGGGAAGCCTGGCCGACGCGGTCAGCCGCCCCTCCCCGTCGTCCCAGCGCAACACGATTCGGGTTCCCGCTCCCTTGCGATAGGCGTTGGTGACGCCGTCATCGTCGTAGAGCGTGAAACTGGCGTCGCGGCCAGGATAGACGCGGATGCTGTCGAGCGGCTGGCGCGTGGCGGTGCTCGGCACCTGCGCGCCCAGCGGCACGATCGATCCGGCGCGGACGAACAGCGGAATGCGGTCGATCGGCGCGGCGGCGTTCACCCACTGCCCGCCCGCATGCTTCTCCTCGGTCCAGTAATCGTACCAGTCTGTCCCCGCGGGCAGATAGACGCGGCGCGACGTCACGCCCTGCTCGGTTACGGGGGCGACCAGGAAGGCGGGGCCGAACATATATTCATCGCCCAGGTTCGCGACCTGGGGATCGTCCGGGAAATCCATGAACAGCCCGCGCATGAACGGTGCGCCGGTCTCATGCGTCCGGTATCCGACCGAATAGAGATAGGGGATCAGCGCATATCGCATCCGCAGGAAACCGGCGAGCACCGGCTCCGCTGCCGCGCCATATTCCCAGATCGCGGTGCCCGGACGCTGGCCGTGGATGCGTAGCGTCGGCGTGAAGACGTTATAGGCGAACCAGCGCGTGAAAAGCTCGGGATAATCCTTGTAGTCCGGTCCCATCGCAGAGGCGCCGGCAGGATCGAGCAGCACCGGGCGCTCGGCCGGCGGACCGCTCGGCCATTGCCAACCGCCGGTGTCGCTGCTCCAATAGGCATGGCCGCTGGCGGTAAAGTTGAGCCCGGCGGGCACCTGGCGGCGCAGCGCCTCCCAACTCGCCTGTACGTCCGAAGACCAGAACAGCGCTCCGTTACGCTGGGTGCCGAGATAGGCGGCACGGGCGAGGATCAGGTTGCGGAAATCGGGCCGGTCGCGCGCCGATCCTTCCGCCACCCCGGCCGTGTGCACAAGCGGATAGAGGTTGTGATAGCGGTCCCCCGATCCGATCGAATAGAAATTGCCGTCGGGCACTAGGTCCGGCTCGGTCTCGTCGAGCCAGAACCAGTCGAAACCCTGGCTCGCGATATTGTCGCGGATCCGCTCCCAGAACCAGGCGCGGGCATCGGGATTGGTGCTGTCGAGCAGTGCTCCCGCCCGGTCCGAACGTACCGGCAGACCATCGACGGCATTGCCGTCCTTGTCCTTCAGCAGCCAGCCCTTGGCGTTTAACATGTTGAAATAGCGCGATTCATGCTCGAAGCGCGGCCATACGCTGATGATGCTGTGCATGCCGAGATCATGGAGTTTCTTGTTCATCCCGGCAGGGTCCGGAAAGAACGTCCTGTCGATGTCCAGCTGTCCCATCCGCGTCCAGTAGAACCAGTCGAGCACCATCACGTCGAGCGGATAGCCGCGGCTGCGATAGCCCTCGGCGACGTCCAGCAGCGCCTTCTGGCTCTCGTAGCGCGCCTTGCTCTGGATCAGCCCGAACGCAGCCTTGGGCGGCAGCGGGGTGTCGCCGGTCAGCCGGGCATAGCCGGCATAGATCTCGTCGGTGGTCGCCCCGGTGATGACGAAGAAAGAGACGCGCTCGCCCACCTCGGACTGCCAATGGGTGCTGCCATGCAGCCCGGCCGAGACGGTGGTGGTGGAAGGGTTGTCCCATACCACCGCATAGCCCTTGTTGGTCACCAGGAACGGAATGCACACCGTCTCGCCCGCGGGCGCATCGTAATTGTGCCGGCAGTCGATCGTCCGCCCGCGCAGATCGAGCGCGCCCGTGCTTTCCTGGTTCTGGCCGAGCCCGTAATAATGCTCGTCCTGCGGCGCGGCGAAGCTGGCGCCGGCCTTGAAGGTCTTCTCGCCATTGACGGTGTGCGGCGCCAGCTCCCAGCCGTTCATCCGGGTGAGCAGCCGCCCGTCCGCTGCACGGATCGACAGCGAGACCCGCGGCAGCGACGGTACGAAATAGCGCTCCATCTGGCTCGGCGCCTTGGGCCAGGGCTGCGCATCGACCGTGAGCGCGAGCGCGGAGGAAGTGAAGACGTCGCCGCTGGTATCAGGCCGATGCGTCCATCCCTTCGTGTCGGCCTTGCCGGAAATGCCGTAACCGGGCGCCGCATCGCTTAGCCCACGGTCGAGCGCGATCGTGACCCGGACGATATTGGCCGCGTAGGGCTCCACCGCGACGAAAGCGCCATGGCGCTCCACCGTGGCCATGGGCTGGGCGGCCGCGGCAAGCGGTGCGAACCGCATGGCGATGGCGCAGAAGCCTGCGATCCTGACACTCCGCATCGTTCACACTCTCCCCCTGCCCCTGGGTCACGCGAAATGCGCCGCGCCGCAAGCGTGCCTCGCGATCGCCGGAATTCGGCTATAGCAGGCGCAGTTGCGGGGACCGATATGAACGTGCCGGACCAGATCGAGCAATATATCGTCGGCCAGCCCGAGCCGAAGCGCAGTGACCTGCGCGTGCTCCACGAAAGAATCCTGCAGATCATGCCGTCTTGCAGACTATGGTTTCTGGACGGGCGGAACGACGAAGGCAAAATCGTCTCCAATCCCAATATCGGCTATGGCGTACGCACGATCGAATATGCCGGCGGGACGAGCCGGGAATTCTATCAGATCGGGCTGAGCGCCAACACGACTGGAATATCGGTCTACATCCTGGGCATCGAGGACAAGAAATACCTGGCCCAGGCCAATGCGGACAAGATCGGCAAGGCGAGCGTGACCGGCTATTGCATCCGGTTCAGGACGCTGAAGGATATCGATATCGGCGTGCTCGAGGCCGCGATACGCGACGGGCTCAGCGCCTAGCGCCCGCCGCAAGCCGGCTCAAGGCCGTACCCTTTCATTGTCACCCGGAGAAATGCTGTGAAGACCATTGGCGGAACCCTGACTCTCTCCCTGCTGCTCGCGGCGGCAACCGGCATCGCCGGAGCCTCCGCGCAGACCGCCGATCCCACCGCTTTCGCCAGCGGCACGGATGTCCAGACCCAGGTCCGCGCGATGCTCACGGAAATGAAGCCCGACCAAGGCTTTATGTGGCGCCCGCTGGTACGGAACGGCGAAACGGTAGCGGCGATCGAAATCTGGAAGAAACCCGGCCGCCCCGCGGTTCACCCGGCCGAGGCGGAATATGCCATCGTGCTCGAAGGTGCCGGCACCCTGGTCTCGGGCGGCACCCTGGCCGACCCGGCAACCCGCAACCCCAGCCTGGTCGAAGGCAGCCGTATCGAGGGCGGCACCACCCGCACGCTCGGCCCGGGCGACGTCATCCTGGTCCCCGCCGGCGTGCCGCACTGGTTCGGCATCACCGGCGAGCGCCTCATCCTGCTCGGCATCAAGCTGCCCGGCGCGAAATAGCCGACGCGTCAGGCCCAGAGATCGCGCACGGTGCGTCCGCTCGGGGGCAGGTCCTCAAACGTGTCGAACCCGTCGAAATGATCGATCGGCAGGTCGGCGACGGTGTCGAACTCGGCGAGGCGGAGGTTCACCGCCATGCGCCGCCGGCCATCCTCCTCCAGCCGCAGTCCCCGCCACGCCAGCACGCCCGCGCAGCTGGGGCAGAAAAGGATCTCGAGCGCCGGATCCGCCTTGCCGACCCGGCGGAAGCTCGACGTCGGGCCGGTGACGGCAACCCGTTCGCCCTCGAAATCATAGGCCCAGAGCGCACCATAGCGGCGGCAGAGCGTGCAATTGCATGCCGTGATCGAGCCCGGATCCCCGGTGAGGGTCCAGGCCGCCGCGCCACAATGACAGCTTCCCTTCAGCATGCGGTCCTCTCCGGTTGTTCGGGTGTCATCCTGCCAGTGCCGATCCGTGCCCGCCAGGGGGACGATCCGATGTCATGCGATGTGCCATTCGCCAGCCTGAAGATCCGCAATCGACCAGTCCCCTATGCTCCACCGCACGAGCCGCAGCGTCGGGTGCCCCACTGCCGCCGTCATGCGCCGGACCTGGCGATTGCGCCCCTCGCGGATCGTCAGCTTCACCCAGCAATCGGGAATGTTTGCCCGGTGGCGAATGGGAGGGTCGCGGGGCGCCAGGGCGGGAGCATCGATTCGTTCGGCCAGGGCCGGCAGAGTGGGACCATCTTTGAGCAGCACTCCGGTTCGTAGCCGGTCCAGAGCGACCGCGTCGGGTTCGCCCTCGACCTGGACGAAATAGGTCTTGGGCAGCTTGAACTTCGGATCCGCGATCCGTGCCTGCAGCCTGCCGTCATCGGTCAGCAGAAGCAGCCCTTCACTGTCACGGTCGAGCCTGCCCGCCGGATAGACACCCGGCACGTCGACGAAGTCGGACAAGGTGGAACGCGCCGTCTCAGTGCCGCGATCGGTAAACTGGCTCAATACCCCATAGGGCTTGTTGAGCCGGATAAGCCGGGTCACGCCAAGCCCGCCGGCGCCGCGTTGCCGCAATCATGAAACGAGAGGTTCGGGCAGATCATGCGGGATTCTATCCCGGAAAGGGGATGATCGCCAAGCTTGCGTCCTACCGCCCCGCCCCGAACAGGGCCTCCGCCTCGGTCCGCGTCGGTACCGCGCGCAGCACGAAGCTCGAGTTGATCGTCACCACGCCGGGTAGCCGCCCGAGATGCTCGCGGTGGAGCCGCTCGTAATCGTCCAGATCGCGCGCCAGGATCTTCAACCGGTAGTCCTGCCCGCCCGAGACCAACGCGCATTCCACCACGCCGTCGATCTGCGCCACCGCAGCCTCGAAGCGCGCCAGGTCTTCCTCCACCTGCGTGCCGAGCGTAATGTCGACCAAAGCGGTGATCCGGAAGCCCAGCCGCCGATGCCCGAGGCGCGCGCCATAGCCCTGGACATGGCCCGAGGCCTCCAGCGCCTGGATCCGTCGCGTGCACGCCGATTGCGACAGCCCCACCTGGGTAGCGATGGCGCTCACGGGTGCGCGCGCGTCCGCAGCGAGCGACTTGAGGATAGCTGCGTCAATCCTGTCCATCTTGCATGGATAGCCGATTTTTTGACCCATTGCAGCAAATCCATGTGCCAGATGCCCGCTACTGTCATATCTTTGCAGGGATTCGCCGCCCGGGATGCGATATTCTCCGCGCCATATCGCATCTCCAGGAGAGGTTCCCATGCGCGTCGGCGTTCCCAAGGAAATCAAGAATCACGAATATCGCGTCGGTCTGACCCCGGCTTCGGTCGCCGAACTGGTCCATGCCGGCCATGAAGTGCTGGTCGAGACCAAGGCCGGCATGGGCATCGATTTCGACGACGAAGCCTATACCAAGGTGGGCGCCAAGATCGCCCCGGACGCCGCTTCGGTGTTTGCCGGCTCGGACATGATCGTGAAGGTCAAGGAGCCGCAGCCGCAGGAGATCGCCCTGCTCGAGCCGCGCCATGTGCTCTTCACCTATCTCCACCTCGCCGCCGACAAACCCCAGGCCGAGGGCCTGATGGCGTCCGGCGCGACCTGCATTGCCTATGAGACGGTCACCTCGAACTCGGGCGCCCTGCCGCTGCTCAAGCCGATGTCGGAAGTCGCGGGCCGCATGTCGATCCAGGTCGCCTCGCACTATCTCGAGAAGGAACAGGGCGGCCGCGGCGAGCTGCTCGGCGGCGTGCCGGGCGTGGCACCGTGCAAGGTCGCGATTCTCGGCGGCGGCGTCTCGGGCATCAACGCCGCGCAGATGGCCACGGGCCAGCGCGCCGACGTGACGATCTACGACATCAGCAACGAGCGCCTCGCCGAGCTCGACATGCATTTCGGCAGCCAGATCAAGACCGCCTACGCTTCAAAGGCGGCGATCGCCGAGGCGGTGAAGACCTCGCAGGTCGTGATCGGCGCGGTGCTGGTGCCCGGCGCCGCGGCGCCGAAGCTGGTCACCAAGGAGATGCTCAAGACGATGATGCGCGGCTCGGTGCTGGTCGATATCGCCATCGACCAGGGCGGCTGCTTCGAGACCAGCCACGCCACCACGCACGATAACCCGGTCTACGAAGTCGACGGCATCATCCACTACTGCGTCGCCAACATGCCCGGCGCCGTCGCCCGCACCTCGGCCTTCGCGCTCAACAATGCGACGCTACCGTTCGTGCTCAAGCTCGCCAATCTCGGCGCCGAAGCCGCGATGAAGGCCGACAAGCACCTCGCCAACGGCCTCAACGTCTACAAGGGCAAGATCGCGTTCAAGGCAGTCGCCGACGATCTCGACCTGCCCTTCGAGGCCTGGGCGTAATCATCCGTTCTCCCGTCATTCCGGCGCAAGCCGGGATGACGGCTTACGGCTTACGGGATGGCGGCGCCTGCCGCTCCGCCGCGGCTTTCGCCTCCAGCAACCGGTCGAGCAGGAAGAGACGCACGACCAGATCGTTGCGATAGCTCGCCTTTTCCGGCGTCAGCGCCACCGCCTTCGCCCAGAATGGCCGCGCCTCCGCGAACTTGCCCTCGCGGACCAGCGCCAGCCCATAAAAGAAGGGCGGCCCGGGATGCTGCGGCCATAGCGTCATCGCCCGTTCGAACGCGAAGCGCGACGCGGGCGACACCTGCATCCCGTCATGCTCGGCAAGGGTCAGCCCGAGCCCTGTCCAAAGCGCAGCATCCTGCGGTGCCTTGCGCACGCCGCCGATCATCACGTTCGCCGCCTGGCCGGGCGCGCCGACCCGCGTCATCGCGTCGGCCGCCACGAAATAGGAGAAGGAGAAATTGAAGCGCCCGAACAGCGCATCGCGCAGCGCGACCACGGACGGATCGACTTCGCCGCGCTGCGCCTCGGCCGATACCGGATGGCCGGCGAGCCCCGGGCTGCCCTGCCAGGCGTAGCCCGCCGCGCCGAGCATCAGCGCGGTCGCGGGAATCGTCCACAATCTGCGCGGATAACCGGCGCGCCAGAGCACCAGCACCGTCGCCACCGCGATCGCGAGGAGCAGCAACCAACCCGTCACGCCGCCCGCCTCCGGAACAGGCGCCGTGCCAGGAAAAGGCCGAGCGCGATCAGCACGAGCGGCGCCAGCCATAAAGGCGCGGTGATCCAGCTCAGCGGCGGATCATAGGTGACGTAGTCGCCATAGCGCTGAACCAGCCATTTGCGGATCGCCGCTGGCTGCTCGCCCTTGGCGATGCGCTCGCGTACCAGCGCGCGCATGTCGCCGGCCATCTCGGCATCGCTGTCGGCGATCGACTGGCCCTGACACACCAGGCAGCGTAGCGTCTCCATCAGTGCCTTGGCCTTGGCCTCCTGGTCCGGATCGGGAAGCTGGCTATAGGCGAGCGGCGATGGCGGCAGCTTGGAATCGGCCAGCGCGGGCGTCGCCGCGAGCATCGCCAGGCAGAGGACGCGCTTCACTTCGCCTTCTCCAGCTCGGCGAGCAACTTCGGCACGTCGTCCTCGCGGACGTCGCCGATATGCTGGTAGGCAATCCTGCCGCGCGCATCGATCACGAAGGTCTCGGGCACGCCCGACGATCCGAGCGCGAGCTGCGCGACGCTCGCCTTGTCGTCGCCGATCCGGGTATAGGGATCGCCATTCGCCTTCAGGAAGGCCTGCATCGCCTCCGCGGTATCGCGCACCGCAACCGCGTCGATCTCGGCACCCGCGGCTTTCAACTTCATCAGCTGCGGCGCCTCGGCGATGCACGGGATGCACCAGCTCGCGAAAATGTTGAGCAGCCGCGGCTTGCCCTTGCCGAAATCGGCCGTCGCAATCCCAGCCTTGCCCGGCACCAGCGCCGGCAGGTTCAGCGCCGGCATCGGCTGGCCGACCATCGCCGAATGCACCATCCGGTCGCCGGGCTTGACCAGCCCGCTCGCTACCACCGTGAAGATCGCCGCGAAGAGCGCCAGCGGCAGCCAGATCAATACCCGCTTCATGCGTAATGCTCCGCATGCGCATCGCGCATCTCGCGCCGCACCCGGCCGATCAGCGCGAGCAGCCCGCCCAGTGCGATCAATCCGCCGCCACCCCAGATCAGGGTCACGAACGGTTTCCACCACAGCCGCAGCTGCCAGCGCCCCTGATCGTCGCCCGCGCCGAGCACGGTATAGAGCTGTCCGTCGAGCAAGGTGCTGATCGCCGCCTCGCTGGTATTGGTCGGCGGATTGGCGAAGAAGCGCTGCTGCGGGATCAGTTCGAACGGCGTGCCATCGTCGCGCTGCACCTTAAGCCGCGCCTCGAGTGCCGACCAGTTCGGCCCCGTCGTCGGCCGCACCTCGACCAGCGTCACGCGAAACGGCCCCACCGCGAGATTGTCGCCGACATGCACCGCCGCCAGTCGCTCGGTCTTGAACGCGCTGTCGGCCGCCATCCCGCACAGGCTCACCGCGACGCCCAGATGCGCGACCACCATGCCCCACACGTGCAGCGGCGTGCGCCTGAGGTTGCGCTTCCACAGCGGCGCCACGCTCGCCGCCGCGAGCCCCGCGGCGAAAGCGATGCCGAGCACCGAAAGGATGGCAGTGGGCCCTGCCAGCACGAACACCAGTGCGAAGCTCACTCCCGCCACCGCCACCGGCACGGTCATCCGCCGGAGCAGCGCGTTGAGATTGTCGCGCCGCCAGCGCAGCAGCGGCCCCGCCCCGGTCGCCGCGACCAGCAGCAGTGCCACCGGCCCCACCGCCTTGTCGAAGAACGGCGCGCCGATCGAGAGCTGCACGCCCGCCGCCTGCGCGATCAGCGGATAGAGCGTGCCGATGAACACGACCCCCAGGATCACGGTCAGCAGCA
This sequence comes from Sphingomonas sp., assembly GCA_040508955.1. Lineage (GTDB taxonomy): Bacteria > Pseudomonadota > Alphaproteobacteria > Sphingomonadales > Sphingomonadaceae > Sphingomonas. Next base: position 41,892 of record JBEVLV010000092.1, read on the forward strand.
GATTGTTGAGCACCAGCGCGCCCTCGCGACTCACCAGCTCGAAGGTCGAGCCCTGCTTCACCGTGCCGACCCGCAGGCCGAACAGCGCCAGTGCCCCGCCGATATAGATGCCGAGCAGCGCGAGGATGAACGTTCCCCGCGTCGGATCGACGGCGAATGCGTGGACGCTCACGAGAATGCCCGACCGCACCAGGAACGTCCCGATCATCGACATCGAGAAGGCGACCACCGCCAGCATCAGCGTCCAGGCGCGCAGCCCGTCGCGGGTCGCCAGCACCGTCACCGAATGGAGCAGGGCGGTCGCCGCCAGCCAGGGCATCAGCGACGCGTTCTCGACCGGGTCCCAGAACCACCAGCCGCCCCAGCCCAGCTCGTAATAGGCCCAGTAGGAGCCTGCGGTGATGCCGATCGTCAGGAATATCCACGCCGCCAGCACCCAGGGCCGCATCGCGCGGGCAAAGGCCGGCCCGACGTCGCGCATCAGCAGCGCCCCCACCGCAAAGCTGAACGCCACCGATAGTCCGACATAACCGAGATAGAGCGTCGGCGGATGGAAGGCCAAGCCGGGGTCCTGGAGCAGCGGGTTCAGCCCCTGCCCGTCGGCCGGCGCCGGATCGATCCGCACGAACGGGTTCGAGGCGAAGGCGAGAAAGGCGTAGAAGCCCAGAGCGATCGCTGCCTGCGCGCCCAAAGTCGCCGCCAGCGTGCCCCCTGCCAACCGCCGCTCGAACAATGCGACACCCGCGCCTGCGATCGCCAGCACGGTCACCCAGAGCAGCATCGAGCCCTCATGGTTCCCCCACGTGCCCGAGATTTTGTAGAGCATGGGCTTGAGCGAATGGCTGTTCTCGACCACGAGCAGCACCGACATGTCGCTGCGCACGAACACCGCGATCAGCGCCCCGAACGCCAGCAGCGCAAGCAGCCCCTGCACGATCGCGACACGCCGCAGCGCCACCATCAGCTCGGGCGCCTTGCCGGCCACCGCGCCCTTGGCGGCGCCCCAGGCGAGCAGGATCTGCACGACCGCGAACGCGCTCGCCATCCAGAGCGCGGCAAGACCGGTTTCGGCGATCATTTCTCGAGCGTCTCGGTCTTGTGCATCTTGCCGGCCATCTGCGGCGGCATGTAGCGCTCGTCATGCTTGGCGAGCAGGTTGGTCGCGGTGAAGCTGCGATCGGGATTGAAACTGCCCTCGGCGACCACGCCCGAACCTTCCTTGAACAGGTCCGGCGTCACCCCGCGAAACGCCACCGGCACCTTGGCCTGGCCGTCGGTCACGGTGAAATGGATCGAGACGCCGTCGGCCTCGCGCTTGAGCGATCCGGTCTCGACCATCCCGCCCAGTCTTACGGACTTGTCCAGTGGCAGCGGCTTTCCGGCCACATCGCCAGGCGAGTAGAAGAACGCCGCCTGGTCCTTGAGTGCCGAGAGCGCGAGCAGTCCCGCCCCCACGATCGCGGCGAGCGCGAGCAGGCCCAGCACCAACCGTTGATGCTTCGCCTTCACTTGTCGCGCCGCAGCGAGTCCGCCGCCGCCTCCGCACGCCGCATCGCGATCCAGCTGAGCAAAGCGAGGCCCCCGGTGCCGATCACGGTGACGGCATAAGCCGCCGTCACGAACGCCCAATGGTTCATTGCGCCGCCATCCGGCGCATCCGCGCCTCTACCTTCTGCGTGGCAAGCATCGCCCGCATCCGCATCAGCACCACGCCGGCGAAGAGCAAAGTGAACCCACCCATGGTGAAGAAGAACGGCCACAGCATCGAACTGTCGATCTTGGAGCTGGTCAGTCCGATGCTCTGCCCCTGGTGCAGCGTGTTCCACCACACTACCGAATAGTGGATGATCGGCAGCAGCACCGTGCCCGCCACGCCGAACAGCGCCGGCATCCGCCCGTCGCCGCCGCGATCCGCATCGGCGCGGGCCAGCGCGATATAGGCGATGTAGACGAAGAAGAGCAGCAGCATGCTGGTCAACCGCCCGTCCCATTCCCACCAGGTGCCCCAGGTCGGTCGTCCCCAGATCGAACCAGTAACCAGGCAGAGCGCCGCGAACACCGCTCCCGCCGGCGCGATCGCGCGTGCGGCGATGTTCGCCAGCGGATGTCGCCAGACGAGATATCCCAGGCTGGACGCCGCCAACGCCGTCCAGCCGCCCATTCCCAGCCAGGCGGCGGGAACATGGATGTAGAGGATCCGCACCGTCTCCTTCTGGAGATAGTCGGGCGGCGTCAGCGTCAGCCCCGCCCAGGCGCCGAACGCAGCCAGCGCCACGCCGACCCAGAACAGCGCCGGTGTGAGCGGGCGTGCGATCTTGAGGAAGCGCACGGGATTGGCGAGGGCGTGGAGCACGGGCACCGCGGGGGATTAGCGGGGTTCGCGCGCGGAATCCATGGTGTGGAGTTTCCGGATGGCGCTTGGTCGCATCCTGGTCTCGAAAACCACCATCCTCGCGCGCGCCCCCGGTACCACGGCGGATCTCAATGCGCCCGCAGATGCCCAACCTTGTCCGGGTTTCGCACGATATAGATCGCCTCGATCCCGTCCTCGCCGATCGCGAGCGCCGTGGTCTGCAATATCCCCCCCGGCTCGATCGTCACGAAGCCCGGCAGCCCGTTGACGAAACCGTAGCGGATCACCTGCGACATCTCCTTGACGAAGAAGCGCGCCAGCGAGCTGTGCAGCTTGATCATGTCGTCCACGCCGTGGATCGGCTTGAGCCCGGCATGGACCTTGCCGCCGCCGTCGGAATAGAGCGACACGTCCGCCGCGAGCAGGCTCCGCAGCCCGCCCATGTCGCCGCTGCGCGACGCCGCGAAGAACGCTTCGGCGATCTCCAGCCCTTTCTCCCGCGGTACGACGAAGCGCGAGCGCGCGGCGCGGACATGGGTGCGCGCCCGGCTGGCGAGCTGGCGGCACGCCACGGCATCGCGCTGGATCGTCTCGCCGATCTCGTCGAAGCCCAGCCCGAACACGTCGTGGAGCAGGAACGCCGCGCGCTCGAGCGGCGAGAGCCGTTCCAGCGCCAGCATCAGCGGCAGGGTGACATCGTCGATCTCGTCCTCTTCCTCCACGACCGGCTCGGGAAGCCATGGCCCGACATAGGTCTCGTGCCGTGCCCGCGCCGATTTGAGCTGATCGAGGCACAGGCGGGTCACCACGCGACGCAGATACGCCTCGGGCTCGAGCACCGCGCTGCGATCGGTGCCCATCCAGCGCAGGAATGCTTCCTGCACCATGTCCTCCGCATCCGCGACCGAGCCGAGCATGCGATAGG
>JBEVLV010000093.1:0-9553 GCA_040508955.1 Sphingomonas sp.
AGCCTTCGTTCATCAGCTCGTCGCGGATCAGCATATTCTTGCCATTGAGGTGGAGCACGCGGACGCGCTCGATCGCGTGGTGCGCCATGTCGGCGCGAAGATAGTCGAGTAGCGCCTGCCAATTGGCTAGGACAGGGCGCTCGGCGACTTGCGAGCGGAGCAGGCGCAGCGCGGCGGCATGCGCAGCTTTGAGGGCGGCGGCGCTGGTCTCGCCCATGCCGGGGACGCGCGCCAGCGCCTCGGCATCGGCGGTGAGAAGCCCGGCGATGCCACCGAACTCGGCGAGCAGCGCCTTGGCCAGTGGCTTGGTGTCGCGGCGGGGGATGGCGAGGGCGAGGAGATATTCGATCAGCTCGTGGTCGAGCAGCGCGTCCGGCCCGCCCTCGAACAGGCGCTGGCGCAGGCGCGCGCGGTGTCCGCTATTGTCGGGCGGGGTGGACATGGGGGAGGCGTAGCGCGGCCTGCCGAAGGACGCAAAGCGACACTTCCAGCCAGGGCCGGCAGCGTGCATGAAAGCGCTGGACGTCGATGGGCGACGATCCGCGGATGACGGGCGGCTGATGCAGCGCAAGCGGGCGATCACGATCAAGGATGTCGCGGCCGAGGCCGGCGTCTCGTTCCAGACCGTCTCGCGGGTGATCAACAAGGGGCCGAACGTCACGCCGGGCATGCATAAGCGGGTGATGGCGGCGGTCGACAAGCTCGGATACGTCCCCAGCCTGGCGGCGCGGCGGCTGGGCGGATCGCGCTCCTACCTGATCCTGGCGTTCAATGACGCGCGGCCGACCCTGGAGGGCTGGCAATCGCGGCGCGGCAACGACTGGGTCGACCAGATGCTGTACGGCGGCATGCTCAAATGCGCCGAGCATGGCTATCGCATGCTCTTCGAGCTGGTGGATTCGCATTCGGATGCGCTCGAGAGCCAGATCCGGGCGGCGCTCTCCGCACTGCATCCCGACGGCGTGATCCTGACCCCGCCGCACAGTGAGAACGCCACGATCGCCCGGCTGCTCCAGCAGGGCGGCCTGACCTTCGCGCGGCTGGGATCGCGCCGGGCGGGCGACGGCTTCGCGGTGTATATGGACGACGAGGCGGCGGCGCGGCGGGCGACCGAGCATCTGCTCGACCTGGGACATCGCCGCATCGCCTATGTCGAGGGGCATCCCGGCTATGCGATGAGCCCCGATCGGCTGCGCGGCTTTCGCGCGGCGATCGAGGCGCGGGGACTTGCGGTGGACGCGCGCTACCTCCAGCCCGGCGACTTCACCTATGCGGCGGGGCAGGCGGCGATGGTCGCGCTGGCGAGGCTCGATCCGCCGCCCAGCGCGGTGCTGGCGAGCGGCGACGAGACCGCGCTGGGCGTGCTCCACACCGCCGGCAAGCTGGGGCTGGACGTGCCGGGCGCGCTTTCGATCGTCAGCTTCGACGATACGCCGACGGTGCGGATGAGCGTGCCCGCGCTCACCGCGATCCGCCAGCCGATCGCCGAGATGACCGCCCGGGCCGCCGAGCTGCTGATCGCGGCCACGGCGGGCGGCGACCAGCCCGATGCCGGCCATCTGCTGCCGTTCGACTTCGTCGTCCGGGACTCGACCGCGCCGCCGCGTTGACCGTGCCGGTTGGTTTCCTTTCGCCGAGCCGCGGCTTCGTGCTGCTCTATGCGCTGGCCTATGCGGGGATGTTCGTCGGCTTCATGCCGTTCGTCATGCTGCTGCTGCCGCTCAAGGCGATGGCGCTGGGCGGGGCGGATGCGGTGCGGCTGTTGAGCGTCGGCACGCTGGGCGGCGCGGCGCTGGCGAGCGTGGCCAATATCGCGTTTGGGGCGCTCAGCGACCGCAGCCGCCGGCGCTCGGGCACTCGGCGCGGGTGGATCCTGGGTGGCCTGGCGGTGCTGGTGGCAGGGCATGCGGCGCTGCATCTGAGCGGGGACGCGCGGGCCCTGCTGCTGTCGGTGGTGGTGATCCAGATCGGGGTCAATATGAGCTTCGCGCCGCTCACCGCGATCATGGCCGACGAGGTCGACGACGCGCACAAGGGGCTGGTTGCCGCCCTGCTCGGCGTGGCGCATCCGATCGGGGCGATGTCGGCGAGCGTGATGACGATGCCGGGGCTGGGCGGCGAGGGGATGCGCTACGGCGTGATCTGCGCACTGTTCGTGGGCATGATCCTGCCCTTCACCCTGCTGATGCGCGAAGCCGTGCCCCGGCCATCGCCCCCGCCCGCGGCGCTGCGGGTGCGGCGACGGGTCGACTTCATCCTCGCCTGGGCATCGCGGATGCTGATCCAGGTCGCGGGCAACGGGCTGGCGACCTATGGCTTCTTCTATTTCGTCTGGGTGCTCGATCGCAGCGACCTGGCCAGGGGCAGCAGCGAGGCCGGGCCGATCGTGTGGACGATGACCGGATCGACGATCCTCGCGGTAGCGACGACGCTGGTCGTGGGCCGGCTTTCCGACCGGGCGATGCGGCGCAAGCCGTTCCTGGCGGCGGCGGCCTGCGCGATGGCGGCCGGACTGGCGGTGATGGCGCTCGCGGATTCCTGGGGCGTGGCGGCGATCGGGCATGCGGTGGCGCTGTCGGGCCTGTCGGCGTTCCTGGCGCTGCATTCGGCGCTGGCGATGCAGCTGCTGCCCTCGCCAGAGCATCGCGGGCGCGACCTGGGCGTGCTCAACCTCACCAACACACTGCCGGCGATGGTCGCCCCGCTGCTGGCGCTCGCGCTGGCGCCGGAGAAAGCGGGCTATGCGGTGTGGCTGATCGCGTTGGCATTGGGGACGCTGGCCGGCGGGGCGCTCGCGCTGATGGTGCGGACGCAGGATTGAGGCACGGGGCGCCGATCCGGGTGACCACCCAACGGTCTGCCTTCAGCATTGCCGGGCCACTGCCTGAAAACAGGCCGCCGTTCGGTTTGCGTGCCAACCTCAGCTTCTTCCCTAAAGGCGCTCGCCCCGGCATTGTCGAGAAACTGCTTCCAAGGAGGTCTGGATGCGTATCCTGTTCGCCGCTCTGTTGCTGTTCGGCGCGACACCGGCCTGGGCCGGCATTGTCGCGCAGGACCGCGATCGTACGACCAATGCCGAGATGACCGCCCTCTTCACGGCGGATCAGGCGGCGCGCGACAATCCCGCCAAGATCGACTGGGAGGTACTGCGCGCGGCAGACAAGGCGCGGCGGGCGCGCACCCAGGCGCTGCTCGACAAGGGCGCGTTGGACAGCGCCGATGACTTCTATCACGCCGCCTATGTCTTCCAGCATGGCGACGATCCCGAGGATTTCCTCAAGGCCCATGCCCTGGCGGTCGTCGCGGTGGCGCGCGGCAAGCCGGAAGCGACGTGGATCGCGGCGGCGACGCTCGACCGCTATCTGCAGAACATCGGACAACCGCAGATCTACGGCACCCAGTTCAGGCATCCGCCCAAACAGAAATGGACGCAGGAGCCCTATCGGCGCGATCTGCTGCCGGACGCGGTTCGCAAGGCGAGCGGCGTCCCCCCGCTGGGAGAACAGGAGAAGCAGCGCGAGGATTGGGAGAGGGAATGGCCGTGAGGCGGTCAGTGGCCCGTTCCGCGTGATCGCCAGCCACGAAACCGTCGCTAAGCGGCGCGACGACTAACGTCCAAGCTCGATCGTTGGTATTGTTTGTGCAACGCTCTTGGCAGGCGAGGGCCAGCCGGGGTGCGCCGGCATGAATGTCCGAGGTGGCCGCGTGCTCACATGGCTGACAAGGAAGCGAACCGAGCATGCGAAGGCGCTTGAGCCGACGGTGTTCGCTTCGATAGAGTTGACCCGGTCGAGCCGTTACCAAATTTGGAAATGCAGGCCCTCAGGGGTGTGGGGTCACCTTATGGAGCTCGCCGGATGGCGAAGATTTCATGTATCGTCATCTACTTGAGACCTTCGCGGTGCAGTATCCCGATGCACGCCTGACACTTCCAGAACGGGTTGATTGCGAAGGCGTTATCGAGGGCGAACTCATCTGGCGCTCCCAGTCTGTCTGGGTATGGGTAGAAAGCAGATTTAACCTAGACCAACTTCGCCTGGCCTTTGCGACCGAAGCGATGCTCACGCTTCGCTTGCTGGAGAGCAATCGCCTCACCCAGCGGTCGATCAGCGCCCTTTCGCCATCCTCCTGCACGATGAATATCGTTACGGGCCGAGCTCTCGGCGAGGTCGAGCGCGAAATCGTCGGCAGCGAGAGCGACGTCGAGCGCCTGGTCTGTCTTATGACGGACACGCCGGTTCTCTAGCCGCTTGCGCAGCGGCACGGCCTTTCGCGCACCCTTCTGCCCGCTGGCGAAATAGGACTGCCGCCGATCCTTCTTCAGGCTCAGCGCCTTCTTCTCCTGAGGCGTTCTAGGAATCTTCGTCATGGCCTAGTTTGCCTGAACGACCAGGGGATCGCAATTGGGGCGCTAGCGGCCGTTTCAGTCTATGACTTCACGATCTTAGCGCGCGAAGGCGGCCATGAAGATGCGGACGGCCTCGTTCGCGTGCCGCTCGAGTGCTGCCGGACCCGGAACCGCGGCGTCGCCGAGCAGCATCGCGCGATTGACCGGCTCTCCCATGATCAGCCAGTTGAAATAACTCGCCGCCGCCTGCGGATCGGGCGTGTCCAGCAGGCCCTGCGCGTCCCACCGGGCAAAGGCCTGGGCGAGGCCCGCGATCGCACGCCCAGGGCCGCCTTCGTAGAGCGCGCGGCCGAGCTCGGGGAAGCGGGCGGCCTCCGCGATCACCAGGCGGCGCAGCTGCATCAGCATCGGCGTGCGCGCGATCGCGAGCTGGCGCACGGCGTAGCCGACAAGGTGCGCCGTCAGGCTCACCCCCTCGGGCGGTGCATCGAGGCCGACCTGCACCCTGTCTCCCGCGCCATGGGTCAGGCGGCGGACCATCGCATCGAACAGCGCCTCCTTGCGCGTGAACTGCGCGTAGATCGTCTGCTTGGACACCGATGCGCGACGCGCCACTTCGTCCATGCTCGTGGCGGCATAGCCATGTTCGAGGAACAGCCCGGCGGCGGCATCGAGGATCGCCGCGCGCTTGCGTTCGCTGCGCTGGTCGCCGTCTTCCCTGGGCTTGGTCATCGCGTCTCCATTGACTCCCAGTACTGGACGGTCCAGTCCAGTTCAAGGATTTCGGGAGAGTCGCGATGCCGGCGGACGAAGCGATTGCCGCGTGCCGATGCGGAAAGGTGGAGTTCGCGGTGCAGGGCGCGCCGATCGTGACCGCGGCCTGCCATTGCGCGAGCTGCCGCAAGGCCGCCGCCGGCTTCGCCGCGCTGCCCGGCGCGCCGCAGGTGCTGAACGCCGAGGGCGGCGTGGACTTCACCCTCTATCGCAAGGACCGCATTGCCTTCCGCGAGGGCTATGACCTGCTGCGCGGCTATCGGCTGGCGCCGACATCGCCGACGCGGCGGGTCCTTGCGGGCTGCTGCGACACGCCGATGTTCCTCGAGTTTCAGAAAGGGCACTGGCTTTCGATCTATCGCGACCGCTTCGGCGACGCCGCGCCCGTGGTCGACCTGCGCGTGATGACCGGCGACCGCGAGGACGGCGGTGCCTTCGAAGACGATATCCCGAGCTATCGCAAGCATTCGGGGAAGTTCATGTGGCGGCTGCTGTCCGCCTGGGCCGCGATGGGGTTTCGCGCGCCGACGCTCGCACCGATCGAGGCGGCACGCTGACCGGCTTTCAATCCTTCAGCGGATCGTGCCCCCAGTTCATCAGCGAGTAGCGCCAGCGCGAGCCGGGGATGCGGTATTCCTCGTGCGGTCCCTGAGCGAGGTGGCGCCTCACGAAGCCGACGACCTTGCGCATATGGGCATAGTCGCCGCCATCGAGATCGTTCCGGGGAGTGCGTAGTATCTGGACGATATGTCGGCCCGATGCATGCCCGACGCTTTCGCCACCGTCGCGCTTGAAGCCGACCTTCCGGCTTTCCTCCGTCTCCAGCCACGCCTCGATTTCCGCCGGTGCCATGTTCACGGCCTCGTGAAATTTCTTGAGGACGTCGTCGGAATCGTCGTTCTTCTTCATGCGACTTTCCAAATGGGGTTCGCTGAAACAGCCCGGTGGTTGCCGGAGTTCCTTCGGTGGCGGTTGGATCCGGTCGGGTTGCCAGCCGATCCTAACCGAATGCGGTGGCATAGGTGTCGCCGATCGGTGGCAGCACCAGCCGGGCGACGAGGCAGGCGAGAGCGACCAGCAGCACCGCGGCAAGCGTCAGCCGGGTGCCGCGGCGGGAGAGCGGCGTTCCGGCGAGCAGCAACGCCGCCAGCCCGGTCGCGAGCATCGCCCAGAGATGGTAGCGGATATCGGAGGCGATGCTGACGAGCAGGAAGGCGAGCTCGGTCGCCACCGCCGAAAGCGCCAGCGCGCCGGCGAGCCGCGCGCGGGGGCCGGCGGCCGTGTGGGTCAGGATGAGGATGCCGATCGCGGCGACCAGCCAGGGCAGCGGCGCACCCAGCGGACCCCGGGCGAGCCAGCCGGCGAGGTTCTCATAGGGCTCGATCCGCCGCGCCGGCGAGGCGAGGCCGAGCGTGTTGGGCTCCGACGACCATTGCGGATCGGCGAAGGGCATGTGCAGCGGCACCCAGCCGCGCATCGTCGCGTTCCAATGGCCCAGCCGGTGCGCGGCATAGGCGAGCGGGTGGTGGAGCACCGTGCCGATCCATGCGGCGAGCAGCGCGCGGCCCGGCGCCGCGTCCTCGATCTGATCGGCGACGAAGTCGCAATGCTCGGAATCGGCGAGGGGATCCCAGAGCAGCGGCGTGATGCAACGGCGCTTCTCGGCCTCGCGCCAGGTCCGGGCGGGGAGCAGCGGCACGGCCTCGGGGCCGGCCTGATGGGCGATGCCGGCGAGATCATAGATCGGCAGCGCGCGCTCGACGCCGCTGGCGGTAGCGCCGAGCAGCCGATGGTTGATCATCGGGCCGGTCGCGACGACCAGGACCAGGCCCGCCAGCATCGCGGTGGCGCGGGGGAGCGGCCGCTGCCAGCGTTCGCTCCCGAGCAGGCCGATCGCGAGCGGGACGGTGGCGAACATCGCGTTGAAGCGCAGCAATGTCGCGTAGAGCAGCAGCAGCGCGACCAGCGCCGCGGCCCAGGCCGGCGGGCGCCGGTCGTCGAGGCGCCACCATAAAGCCAGGCCGGTGGCGGCGAGCAGTGCGCCGGCCATCTGCCCGTCCTTGAGCACCACGACCTGCCAGCCGAGGAAGGGCGGCCACAGCCCGAGCGCGAGCACGCCGGCCGCGGCGATGCGGCTGCCGGCGCGGGCCAGCGCCGCCGCGATGAGCCCGAGCCCGGTCCAGTAGAGCAGGACCTGGAGCGCGAGCATCGGCGCCTGGCCGGGCCAGACGAGATGGAGCAGCGCCCATAGCCGCGCCATGACCGGCGGATGCCAGTCGTCATAGGCGCCGCGCAGCACCTGGCCATATTGCGCGACGCTGTCGTACATCGCGACGCCGGGCCAGAAGAAGGCCAGCGTCGCGGCGCAGAGCAGCGCCGCCGCGAGCCCGGTCAGGGCAGCTGACCGGGCCGGGCGGGTCAGATGTGGAGCACCCGACCATAGGCGGCGAGCACGCTCTCGTGCATCGTCTCGCTGATCGTCGGGTGCGGGAACACCGTCTCCATCAGCTCGGCCTCGGTGGTCTCGAGCGTCTTGCCGATCGTGTAGCCCTGGATCAGTTCGGTGACCTCGGCGCCGATCATGTGCGCGCCGAGCAGCTCGCCCGTCTTGGCGTCGAACACGGTCTTCACGAAGCCCTCGGGTTCCCCAAGGGCAATGGCCTTGCCGTTGCCGATGAAGGGGAAGTTGCCGACGCGGACCTCATAGCCGGCTTCCTTGGCCTTGGCCTCGGTGAGGCCGACCGACGCGATCTGCGGGTGGCAATAGGTGCAGCCCGGGATGTTGCGGACGTCCATCGCATGCGGATGGAGCCCGGCGATCGCCTCGACCGCGATCACGCCCTCATGGCTGGCCTTGTGCGCGAGCCAGGGCGGGGCGGTGACGTCGCCGATCGCGTAGATGCCGTCGACATTGGTCTTGCACGCCGCATCGGTGACGATGTGGCCGCGCTCGCTCTTCACGCCGAGCGCCTCCAGGCCGATATTCTCGGTATTGGGGACGATGCCGATCGCGACGATGACATGGCTGAACTCGCTGGTCGTCACGGTGCCGTCGCGGCCCTTGATCGCGGCCTTGACGCTCTTGTCGGAGATGTCGAGCTTGTCGACGCCGGCGCCGGTCAAGATCGTCATGCCCTGCTTCTTGAGCGCCTTCTCCAGATGCGCGGAGATGTCCTTGTCTTCGACCGGCACGATCCGGTCGAGCATCTCGACCACGGTCACCTCGGAGCCCATGTCGTTGTAGAAGCTGGCGAACTCGATGCCGATCGCGCCGGAGCCGATGACGAGCAGCTTGGTCGGCAGCTCGGGCGGGGTCATCGCGTGGCGATAGGTCCAGATGCGCTTGCCGTCGGCCTTGGCGAAGGGCAGGTCGCGGGCGCGCGCGCCGGTGGCGACGATGATGTTCTTGTAGCCGAGCTCTTCGGTCTTGCCGTCCGAGCCGGTGACGGTGAGCTTGTTCTTACCGCTCAGCACGCCGGTGCCCATGTGCACGGCGATCTTGTTCTTCTTCATCAGGTGCGTGACGCCCTGATTGAGCTGCTTGGCCACGCCGCGCGAGCGCTTGACCACGGCGTCGATGTCCGCGGTGATCTTCTCGGCGGCCAGGCCGTAGTCCTTGGCGTGCTGCATGTAATGGAAGATCTCGGCCGAGCGGAGCAGCGCCTTGGTGGGGATGCAGCCCCAGTTGAGGCAGATGCCGCCGAGCAGCTCGCGCTCGACGATCGCGGTCTTGAGGCCGAGCTGCGCGGCGCGGATCGCGGCGACATAGCCGCCGGGGCCCGAGCCGAGCACGATGAGGTCGTAGGATTCAGCCATGATGCGGCAAGCCCTCTAGTTTTGTTGCACTGGATATAGTGCTTCAGGAAGAAGTTTCAGCGATCGTGCGCGGGCGCTTGTGCTCGTCGACGGCGACGAAGACGAAATGCGCCTGGGTGACGAGGCAGCTTTCCTCGGAATGGCGTGCGCGGCGCCAGGCCTGGACCTCGATCGTCATCGAGGTGCGACCGACCTTGACCATGTCGGCGAAGACCGAGACCTCGTCGCCGACCGAGACCGGCGCGTGGAACTTCATGCCCTCGACCGCCACGGTCACCGCGCGGCCGCGCGAATGGCGCGCCGCGACGAGCCCGGCCGCGAGATCCATCTGGCCCATCAGCCAGCCGCCGAAGATGTCGCCATAGGCATTCGCGTCGGCGGGCATGGTGCTCACCCGGATCGCGGGTTGGCCGGTGGGCAGTGCGGCTGCGTCAATCATGTTCCGGCTTCCCCTTCAGCCCCGCTCTGTCGGCGGCATAGGCCTTGCGCAGCGGCCCCACGCCCATCAGCACCACCGCCACCATCGCGACATAGGTGACGAGCCAGATGTCGCCGGTCGCGCGCGGATAGGACCAAGCCGCCGCCGCGGCGATCAGCGCCGCGGCGACCAGGCCG
>JBEVLV010000094.1:0-6153 GCA_040508955.1 Sphingomonas sp.
GCCGGCATATCGTCCGCGCGGCGACGGCCGCCGGTCTGCACAGCTTCTCCGCTTGTCCCTGCGTCGCGCCGCCTCTAAGGTCCGCGCCGCTCCGATATCCGCTGCAAACCCAAGGTTCTGATGACTTCTCCCCGCTTCAATCGCATCCTTCTGAAACTCTCGGGCGAGGTCCTGATGGGATCGGGCCAGTTCGGCATCGATCCCGCCACCTGCGATCGCGTCGCCGCCGAAGTGAAGGACGCCAAGGACAGCGGCCTGGAGATCTGCATGGTCGTCGGCGGCGGAAATATCTTCCGCGGGCTGGCCGGGGCAGCCCAGGGCTTCGATCGCGCCAGCGCCGATTATATGGGCATGCTCGCGACGGTGATGAACGCGCTCGCGATGCAGAACGCGCTCGAGAAGATCGGCGTGCAGACGCGCGTCCAGTCGGCGATCCCGATGGCTTCGGTGTGCGAGCCTTATATCCGCCGCCGCGCCGAGCGGCACATGGAGAAGGGCCGCGTCGTGATCTTCGCCGCGGGCACAGGCCTGCCGTTCTTCACCACCGATACCACCGCCGCGCTCCGTGCCGCAGAAATGCAGTGCGACGCCTTGTTCAAGGGCACTTCGGTCGACGGCGTCTACGATGCCGACCCCAAGCAGGTTCCGACCGCGAAGCGTTATGATTCCTTGGATTATGGCCGTGTCCTCGCAGACAATCTGAAGGTCATGGACGCGTCCGCCGTGGCGCTGTGCCGCGACAACAATATCCCGATCGTCGTCTTCAACATTCGCGGCGAAGGCAATCTCGCGGCCGTGTTGCGGGGCGAGGGCACTTCGACGATCGTTCAGAACGAACAACACTCCGCATAAGAGGAACCGGCAAATGGCCGCATATGACAAGGCAGACCTCGAGCGTCGCATGGCGGGCGCCGTCGAGGCGCTCAAGCACGATCTCCAGGGCCTGCGCACCGGCCGCGCATCGGTGACGCTGCTCGATCCGGTCACCGTCGAGGTGTATGGCTCGCAGATGCCGCTGAACACGATCGCGACGGTCTCGGCGCCCGAGCCGCGGATGCTGTCGGTCCAGGTGTGGGACAAGACCAATGTCGGCCCGGCCGACAAGGCGATCCGTTCGGCCGGCCTTGGCCTCAATCCGATCGTCGACGGCCAGACCCTGCGCCTGCCGATCCCCGACCTGACCGAGGAGCGCCGCAAGGAGCTCGCCAAGCTCGCCGGGCAATATGCCGAGAAGGCGCGCATCGCCGTCCGCAACGTGCGCCGCGACGGCAACGACAATCTCAAGACCGACGAGAAGAAGGGTGTCCTTTCCGAGGACGAGCGCAAGCGCCACGAGACCGAGGTGCAGAAGCTGACCGACGCGACGATCGCCGAGCTCGATGCGGCGGCTTCGGCCAAGGAAAAGGAAATCCTGGGGAAGTGAAGCCGCTTGCCGCGCCCCGGGGAAAGGCCGGCGGGACGCAGGCGCCGCCGCCGCGCCATGTCGCCATCATCATGGACGGCAATGGTCGCTGGGCAAAGGCGCGCTTCCTGCCGCGGATCGCCGGCCACAAGCAGGGCGTGGAGGCCGTGCGCCGGGTCAGCCGGGCCGCGCGCAAGCTCGGCATCGAGGTGCTGACGCTCTACGCCTTCTCGTCGGAGAACTGGCGGCGGCCGGAGGACGAGGTGCGCGACCTGATGGGCCTGCTGCGCCATTTCCTGGCGAGCGAGCTCGACGAGCTGGTCTCCGAGGGCGTGAAGCTGCGCGTGATCGGCGATTGGCGCAGGCTCTCGCCCGATCTCGTGGCGATGATCGATGCGGCGATCGCGCGCACCGTCGACAATCCGGGGCCGACCCTGGTGATCGCGCTGAATTACGGCGCACAGGCCGAAATCCTGAATGCCGCGCGCCGGCTGGCTGAGCAGGCGCGCGACGGCAAGCTCGACCCCGACGCGATCGACGAGGCGCGCTTCGAGGCGACGCTGGAAACCGCGGATCTGCCGCCGCTCGATCTGCTGATCCGCACCTCGGGCGAGCAACGCCTGTCGAACTTCCTGCTGTGGCAGGCGGCCTATGCCGAGCTGTTGTTCGTCGACACGCTCTGGCCCGATTTCAACGAGGCCACGCTGGCCGACGCGTTGGGCGAGTTCAGCCAGCGCCAGCGCCGGTTCGGAGGCTTGTGAGCAAGAAATCCGATCTCGGCACGCGTCTTGTCGTGGCCGTGGTGCTGATCGGCCTGGCCTTTGCGGCGCTTCGGCTGGGGGGCTTCGCCTTCTGGCTGGTGATCGTCGTCGCCGCGGTCCTGATGATGGGCGAGTGGGCCGATCTGTCGAATGCCACGCCGCAGCAGAAACGCCTGTCGCAATATGCGCTGTCGGTGCCGCTGGCGATATTGTGCCCGTTCGCGGCGGGGCCGGGTTTCTTCGCGCTGGGCTTGTTGGCCGGCGCGTTCTTCTTCGTGGCGATCGTGTCCCGCAACGTGCGGCTGGCGGCGGGAACGCTGTATGTCGGCCTGCCGGTGTTCGCGCTGCTGCTGCTCCGCGCGCATCCGGACGGCTTCCTGGTCACGCTGTGGACGATGGCGGTGGTCTGGGCCTGCGACACCGGCGCCTATTTCGCCGGGCGCGCGATCGGCGGCCCCAAGCTCGCTCCCGCCATCAGCCCCAACAAGACCTGGGCCGGTTTCGTCGGCGGCGTCGTGGCGGCGTTGCTGTTCACACTTGCCCTTGTGTACCTGAATCCGGGGCTGATGGCGGGGTCCAGCATGGTACTGCTCTCGCCGTGGCTCGCCATGCTGGCGCAGGGCGGCGACCTTTTCGAAAGCTATCTCAAGCGCGTGGCGGGGGTGAAGGATTCGGGCAATCTGCTGCCCGGCCATGGCGGGCTGCTCGATCGGCTCGACGGACTGGTTCCAGTGGCGCCGGTCGCGGCGATCTTCATCGCGATCCAATATGCCTCGACCACCGGCGGGACGCTGTGGTGGTGAAGACTGTCACCATCCTGGGCGCCACCGGTTCGGTGGGCAGCTCGACGCTTGACCTGATCGAGCGCGAGCCCGAGCGATTCGACGTCCTGGCGCTCACCGCCAATTGCGACGTCGCCCGGCTCGCCGCGGCGGCGATCCGCACCAACGCCCGGCTGGCGGTCGTCGCGGATGCGGGATGCCTGCCGGACCTTCGTGAGGCATTGGCCGGGACCGGCATCGAGGCGAGGGGAGGGCCCGAGGCGGTCTGCGACGCTGCGCGGACGGGCGCGGACTGGACGATGGCGGCGATCGTCGGCCTTGCCGGGCTGGCGTCGGTGATGGCCGCGCTGGAAGGCGGCGGCACGGTGGTGCTGGCGAACAAGGAGCCGCTGGTTTCGGCAGGCGAGATCGTCCTCGCCGCGGCGGCGTGCCACGGCGCGACGCTGCTCCCGGCCGATTCCGAGCACAACGCCATCTATCAATGCTTCGATTTCGCCCGGCCCGAGCGGATCCGCCGCATCATCCTCACCGCCAGCGGCGGCCCGTTCCGCGACTGGGACCTAGACGCGATGCGCGCCGTCACCCCGGAACAGGCGGTCGCCCATCCCAACTGGTCGATGGGCGCCAAGATCTCGGTCGATTCGGCGACGATGATGAACAAGGGGCTCGAGCTGATCGAGGCAGCGCGGCTGTTCCCGGTCGCCCCCGCCGCGCTGGAGATCATCGTGCATCGCCAGTCGGTGATCCATTCGATGGTCGAATATGTCGACGGTTCCATTCTGGCACAGCTCGGCCCGTCGGACATGCGGGTGCCGATCGCGCACACGCTCGCCTGGCCCGATCGGATGGAAACGCCGATGGCGCCGCTCGATTTCGCCGCGCTGGGTCGCCTCGATTTCGCCGAACCCGATCCCGAACGCTTCCCGGCGCTTGCCCTGGCGCGCCAGGCGCTGGAGGCGGGGGGCGCCCGCCCGGCGATTCTCAACGCCGCCAACGAGGTCGCGGTCGCGGCGTTCCTTTCGGGCCGGCTCAACTTTCTTGAAATTGCCGCAATCTCTGCCGATACGCTCGAACGCTACGACCCGGCCGCCCCGGACTCGCTCGACGCCGTGCTGGCAGTCGATGCGGAAGCACGGCGCTATGCGGTCGAGCGTGTGAAGGACTGCGTCGTTTGATCGAGACCCCCGGCATCCTGCTCACCATACTGGCGTTCGCGCTGGTGATCGGGCCGCTCGTCTTTCTTCATGAGCTTGGTCACTATCTCGCCGGACGCTGGTTCGGCGTGAAGGCGGAAGAGTTTTCGATCGGCTTCGGACGCGAGGTCGCGGGCTTCACCGATCGCCGCGGCACGCGCTGGAAGTTCGGCTGGCTGCCTTTGGGTGGCTATGTGCGCTTCGCCGGCGACATGAATCCGGCGAGCCAGCCCTCCATGGAATGGCTGTCGCTGCCGGCGGATGAGCGTGCGAAGACGTTCCAGTCCAAACCCTTGTGGCAGCGCGCGATCATCGTCGCGGCGGGGCCGGTCACCAATTTCGTCATCGCGATCGTGATCCTGGCGGCCTTCGCGTTCGCCTATGGGCAGAACGTCACGCCGGCGGTGGTCGGCGGCGTCCAGCCGGGAAGCCCCGCGGCGGCGGCAGGGCTCAGGCCCGGCGACCGCATCACCGCGATCGGCGGCCGCGCGATCGGCGATTTCCGCGATCTCGCGACCTTCACCATGATGCGGGCAGGCCAGCCCGTCACGATCGACTATCAGCGCGGCGGCGTCGACCGGCACGTCGACGCGGTCATCGGCGCCCAGCTGCTCAAGGATCGGTTCGGCAACATTTCCAAGCGCGGCGTTCTGGGCATCGCGCCCGGACAGCAGCTGCTCGCGCCCGTCCAGCTCTGGGAAGCGCCGCTCGTCGGCGTACAGCGGACCTGGGAAATCCTGCGCACCACGGTCGACGGGCTCGGCCAGATCATCCTGGGGCGCATCCCGGTCAGCGAGCTGGGCGGCCCACTCAAGATCGCGCAGATCTCCGGCGAAAGCCTGGCCATGGGGCCATTGGATTTCGTCGGATTGATCGCGCTGATCTCCATTAATCTAGGATTCATCAACCTGTTGCCAGTCCCGGTGCTGGATGGCGGACATCTGCTGTTCTACGCAGTCGAGGCCATCCGGCGGCGTCCGGTCGAGCCGCAGGTGATGGAATGGGCGTTTCGTGGCGGCCTGTTGGCGATTTTGGCGCTGATGCTGTTCGTGACGCTCAACGATCTCGGCGCGTTTGGCGTGTGGAGAAATCTGGCCGGGTTGATCGGCTGATGCGGTTCGGGCAGGGCGTAGCGCGCCGCGATGCCGACCGGCTTATTTTGGATTCCGACTGGGGTGGGATGGTGACTGCGATCAAGGCAACGAAATTCGGCGTGCGCGCTTCGGCGACGCTTCTCGCGGGAACGATCCTTTCGGGGATCGCGAGCGCGCAGACTACGCCCGCGCCCAAGCCGGCCACTCCCGCCCAGGCCGCTTCCACCGCTCAGGCAACGCCCGCGCCCGCAGCCGCGCCGCAGCAGGTGCGCACGATCAAATCGCTGCGCGTCGAGGGCTCGCAGCGCATCGAGCCGGAGACGGTGCTGTCCTACACCCGGCTGCGCGCTGGCGACACCTACACCAACGAGACCCTCGATCAGGCGATCAAGGATCTCTACGCTTCGGATCTGCTCGCCGACGTCCAGATCGAAGGCGGCCAGACCGGTGACCTGGTGATCCGCATCCGCGAGAATCCGGTGATCAACCGCGTCGTCTTCGAGGGCAACAAGCGGCTCAAGCAGGACAAGATCGACAAGGAGATCAAGCTCAAGCCGCGCCAGATCTTCACGCGCACCGCGGTCCGCGCCGATATCGCGCGCATCGTCGAGCTCTATCGCCGCCAGGGCCGCTTCGCCGCCTCGGTCGATCCGAAGATGGTCAGCCTCGACCAGAACCGCGTCGACGTGATCTTCGAGATCCACGAGGGCGCCAAGTCCAAGGTCCGCCAGATCAACATCATCGGCAACGAGGTGTTCAAGGACGGCAAGCTGCGTGGCGAGATGGCCACCAAGACGTCGAGCCTGATGCACCTGCTCAGCTCGAACACGTCGTACGACCAGGATCGCCTGGCCTATGACCAGCAGAAGCTGCGCCAGTTCTACCTGACCAACGGCTATGCCGATTTCCGCGTGATCTCGG
>JBEVLV010000095.1:0-16507 GCA_040508955.1 Sphingomonas sp.
GGGGTGGGGGTGCCAGCGCGGACTTCACCGAAGACGCGCCCAATCCCCTGAATCGTTCAGTCAGCCGCCACGACGTGCTGGCTCGGGGCCGGCTTGCGGGCAATCCAGATCACGGCGATCGTCACCAGCGCCATCCAGCCGCAGATCCAGAACAGCTCCAGCGACGAGAGCAGGTAGGACTGGTTGACGATCTGCCGCATCACCGAGCCCGCCGCCTGGAGCGGGCTCATGCCCTGCGCCTGGAGCTGCTCCACCGTGCGATGATAGACCGGCGAATAGTCGTTCCCCACCTCGCTCAGCCGCGTCTGGTGCAGCGCCGCGCGCCGGTCCCAGAAAGTGGTGATGATCGACGCGGCGAAGCTGCCCGCGGTGATGCGCGCGAAGTTCGAGATGCCGCTGGCCGACGGCACCCGCTCCGGCGGCAGGCGATCCAGCGAGATGCTGACGAGCGGCACGAAGAACATGCTCATCGCCAGGCCCTGCAGCAGCAGCGGCAGCATCAGCGACACGAAGCTGGCGTCGGGCGTGTAGCTGGCGCGCATGAAATAGGAGCCGGCAAAGGCGAGGAAGGCGATCGTCGCCAGCCAGCGCATGTCGAGCTTCAGCCGCGCCACGATCGGCGTCGCCAGCACCGCGACGATGCCGCTCGGCGCCGCCACGAACCCGGCCCAGGTTGCCGTATATCCCATCTGCTCCTGCAGCCAGAGCGGCAGCAGCAGGTTATTGGCGAAGAACAGCGCATAGCCGAGGCAGAGCGCCAGCGTGCCGAAGGCGAAGTTGCGGCGCTTGAACAGGCTCAGGTCCACCGCCGGCGCGCCGTCGGTCATCTCCCAGATCACCCAGGCGACGAAGCCGATCACCGCCAGGATCGCCAGCACGGTGATCAGCGGATTGTGGAACCAGTCGCGATCCTTGCCCAGATCGAGCATCGTCTGGAGGCTGAACACCCAGAAGGCGAGCAGGATCAGCCCGACCGTGTCGATCGGCAGCTTTCGGGTGGGGGTTTCGCGGCTGGCGAGCTGGCGCCAGCTGATCGCCGCGGCGGCGATGCCGACGGGCACGTTGATCAGGAAGATCCAGCCCCAATGATAATTGTCGGAGATATAGCCGCCCAGCACCGGCCCCAGCACCGGCGCGACCAGCGTGGTCATCGCCCAGATGCTGAGCGCGGTGCCGCGCTTGTGGGGCGGGAAGATCGCGATCAGCAGCGCCTGGCTGCCGGGGATCATCGGTCCGGACACCGCGCCCTGCAGGATGCGGAAGCCGATCAGCGACTCCAGGTTCCAGGCGAGACCGCACAACAGCGAAGCGATGGTGAACAGCACCACCGATACGGTGAAAGTGCGCACCACGCCGAAGCGCTGCATGAACCAGCCGGTGAGCGGCACCGTCACGCCGTTCGCCACCGCGAACGAGGTGATCACCCAGGTGCCGTTATCGGTCGACACGCCCAGGTTGCCGGCGATCGTCGGCAGCGAGACGTTGGCGATGGTGCCGTCGAGCACCTGCATGAAGGTGCCCAGCGCCAGCGCGATCGAGGTGATCGCCAGCGCGCCGCCGGTGAGCGGCGCGGCCTGGCCGCCCGCCGCGCCACTCACCGAGTGCGTCCCAGATTCTCGGCGATGATCCGGCGGATGCGGGCGTCGACCGCAGGGCCGCCGTCCAGGCTCTGCTGGACGCCACCGGCGGGCGGCGCACTGCCGGCGACTGTCGGGCCCGAGCGATCGCTGGTCGCAACCTTCACATCGACCGACAGGCCGACGCGCAGCGGGTTCTTCTTGAGCTCGGCGGGATCGAGCGCGATGCGCACCGGCACGCGCTGGACGATCTTGATCCAGTTGCCCGAGGCGTTCTGCGGCGGCAGCAGCGAGAAGGCGTTGCCGCTGCCCGCACCCAGGCCGAGCACCTTGCCGTGATAGGTGACGTCGCCGCCATAGACATCGGCATGGATGATCGCGGGCTGGCCGACGCGCAGGTGCTGGAGCTGCGTCTCGCGGAAATTGGCATCGATCCACAGGCTGTCGAGCGGCACCACGGCCATCAGCGGCGTGCCGGCGGCGACCTTCTGGCCGAGCTGGACGGTACGCTGCGCAATGACGCCGGAGACCGGTGCGACGATCTTCATGTGACTGGAATTGATCGCGGCCTGGCGCAGGTCGGCGATCGCGGCAAGGACCTGCGGATTCTCGGCGACGGTCGTGCCGGCTACCGTGCTCGCCGCCTGCGCCTGCTTGGCGCGGGCGAGGTTGAGCGTGGCGCGCGCGGTGGTGACGGCATCAGCGGCGTGGCTCACCTCTTCGCCCGAGACCGCGCCGTCCTTGGCGGCGCCGCGGCGGCGGGCATAGTCGTTCAGCGCCTTCGAGAGATCGGCCTGGGCCTGGGCGATCTCGGCGCCCGCCTCGTCGACCTCGGCATGGTTGGACCGCACCGCGCGCACCGCCCGCCCGAGCGCCGCCTCGGCGGCAGCGAGCTGGACGTCGGTGGTGGCGGGATCGAGGTCGATCAGCGGCGCGCCCTGGGCGATCTGCTGGGTGTTGTCGGCGTGGAGCGCGAGCACGGTACCGCCGTCGCGCGCGGTGACCGCAACGATGTTGCCGCCGACATAGGCGTCGTCGGTTTCCTCGCTCGGCGGGGCGGTGAAGACCATCACGGCGTAGACGATCGCGCCGATCAGGATCACCGCGCCTAGGATCAGGAAGCCGATCTTGCGGGCGCGCGACTTGGCCTGCACGGGTGTGGGCGGCGGCGCAGGCGGAGCTGCGGGTTCGATTTCCACCTTGGGCTCGGGCGCGTCGGCGCTATCCATCCGGTTCTTCCAATCGACGGGGCTGTTGTCGGTCATGAGTGCGTGTCCGAAGAAGGGGCCGCGGCAAGCGGCTGGTTGGAGTCGAAGCCGCCACCCAGGGCGGCGATCAATTGGATGCGGCGGGTAAGCGCGTCGGCCTGAAGCCCGACCAGCGCCTGTTCGGCCTCGAGCAGGCGGAAGCCGGACTCGATCGTGTCGAGCCGCGAACCGAGCCCGGTCGAGACGCGGACGCCGTCGAGCCGCACGGTATCGCGCAGGCCCGCGACGACGCGGCCCTGATCGGCCAGGTCCTTGTCGGCCGAGCGGACCTGGGTCAGCGCGTCGGCGGCGTCGCGCACCGCGCCGAGCACCGCGCCGTCATAATCGGCGACAGCGCTGTCGAGATCGGCGGTAGCGCCGCGATATTGCGCCTTGAGCTTGCCGCCCTCGAAGATCGGCAGATGGATCGCCGGGCCCGCGCCATAGGTCCGCGAACCGGGATCGAAGAAATTGCCGAGGCCGAGCGCGGCGAAACCCGCCAGCGCGGTGATGTTGACGTTGGGCAGGAAATCGGTCCGCGCCACCTGGCGGCCCGCCGCCGCCGCGTCGATCCGCGCCTGGCCCGCGAGCAGGTCCGGCCGGCGGCCGAGCAGATCGGCGGGCAGCGCGTCGGGCACCACAGGCCGCGTATCGAGCGCCAGCGTCGGCGTCGTGATCTGCGGATAGAAATCGGCACCGCGCCCGACGAGCGCCGCCAGCGCATGGACCAGCAGCTCGCGCTGCGCGGCAGCCCTGGTCTGCGCCTGCTCCGCCTCGGCGAGCAAAGTCTCGGCCTGACGCAGCTCGAACTGACTGGCGAGCTGGTTCTTGATCCGCGACTGGACGTAGCGCAGCGCCTGCTGGCGCGTCGCCACGAAGCCGTCGGCGACCTGGATCAGCCGCTCCGACCGCGCCAGCCCGATATAGGCCTGCGCGATCGAGGTGGCGATCGTCAGCCGCGCCGCCGCCGCGTCGAGCCGCGCCGCCTGGGCGCTCGCCTTCGCACCGGCAACCATCGCCTTGGTGCGCCCGAACAGGTCGAGGTTCCAGGTCAGATTGGCTTGCACCGTGGTGATCGGCCAGGCCGAGCCGGCATAGGGCGGCGGATAGATGAACTTTTCAGGGAAGCGCTGATAGGTCGACTGGCCGTCGGCCGTCACCTGCGGGAGCTGGTCAGCGTGGCGCACATCGACCGCCGCCTCGGCCGCGCGGACGCGGGCGAGCGCGCCCTCCAGGGTCGGATTGCCGGCAAGGCCCGTTTCCACCAGCCGATCGAGCTGCGGATCGCCGAACGCGGTCCACCACGCGGCGTCGATCGCCGGAGCCTGGGCGTCGAGCCCGAGCGTCGCCGGCTGCAGCTGCGCCACCTGCGGCGGATCGTGCGGCACGGTGGCGCAGCCGGCGAGCAGCAGCGCCGTCAGCGCCGAAAGGCCGATCGCGCGGGTCATTCCTCGGTCTCCTTGTTCGCGATCGTGCCGCCCGCGACGCGCTCGGCGGCGGCGAGCAGCTTGATCAGCAGGGTCACCAGCATGGTCGCCTCGTCCTGCGTGAAATCGGCCACCACCTCGTTCCAGGTCGCGACGATGTGGCTCTGCAGGCTCTCCACCGTGTCCCTGCCGGCCTGGGTGATCGTGAGACGCACCACGCGCCGGTCATTGGCGCTGCGATCGCGCGCCATGAGGCCGCGCGTTTCGAGCAGGTCGATCATCCGGGTGGTCGCGCCGGTGGTGATCCCCAGTTCGGTCGCCAGCTCGCCGGCATTGCCGACGACCCCGTCGCGCACGACCTTCAGCGCGATCCATTGCTGGAAGCTCAGGTCGAAACCGGTGAATTTCGATTCGACATAGGTCGACATGATCTTGTCGAGCCGTCGCAGCAGGCGCCCCGGCGAGCGACTCGCCGCGCAATCCTCAAGAGTGAAAACAGCCATTCATCTCACCATGCAGTATCTGCACAGGCAGATATAATTCCGCACTCCCCTGTCAAGGGAACGGTGTCGAATTAAATATGCCGCCGTCTGCAAGCCCCTGCGCCCACCCGACATTTTTCTCGGCGAACTTGTCGATTCCCGCGACGCCGGTTCGTCGTCACAATAGGGCGGAACAGTTTTGCCCCGATGACAAGGAGACGATCGATGCGCGTTGTGGTTTTCGTGAAGGCGACCGAGGAAAGCGAACAGGGGATCCTGCCCTCCACCGATCTGCTGGAGGCGATGGGCAAGTATAACGAGGAGTTGGTCAATGCGGGCGTGATGGTCGGCGGCGACGGGCTCAAGCCGTCTTCGCACGGCAAGCGAGTGGCATTCGACGGCGCGTCGCGCACCGTGATCGACGGCCCCTTCGCAGAGACGCGCGAGCTGGTCGCCGGCTTCTGGCTCTGGGAAGTCAGGGACATGGACGAGGCGCTCACCTGGGCGAAGCGCTGCCCCAATCCGATGTCCGGCCCGAGCGAGCTCGAAATCCGGCCGCTTTACGAAATGGCCGATTTTAGCGAGAACCTGACCCCGGAAGTCACGGAAATTCACGATCGGACCCGCGAGAAGCTGGGCGGCAACTGACGCGATGCGCGTCGCCGGGCCGCCTCTTCGGGTACGATTCCCGGAGAGGCGGTTATGGCGGCGGAGGCCCATCGGGCGATCGAGGCGGTGTTCCGGGTCGAGCGGGCGAGGCTCATTGCCGGCCTGGCGCGGATGGTCCGCGACGTCGACCGGGCAGAGGAGCTCGCGCAGGACGCGCTGCTGATCGCGCTGGGCGAATGGCCGAAGACCGGCATTCCGGACAAGCCGGGCGCATGGCTGATGGCCGCGGCGAAGCGCCGCGCGATCGACGGTCTGCGCCGCGACAGGATGCTCGCGCGCAAGCACGAGGCGATCGCGCGCGAAAGCGAGGAAGCCAGTGACAGCGCGATCGAAGCGATCGAGGCGGCCATGGACGACGATGTCGGTGACGAACTGCTCGGCCTGATCTTCACCGCATGCCATCCGGTGCTGTCGGCGGAGGCGCGCGCCGCGCTCACGCTGCGGCTGGTCGCCGGCCTCACCACCGAGGAGATCGCCCGCGCCTTCCTGTCGAACGCGGTGACGATCGCCCAAAGGATCGTGCGCGCCAAGAAGACGATCGCGAGCGCCGGGCTCGCCTTCGAAGTGCCGCGCGGCGCTGAGCTCGAGGCCCGGCTCGCATCGGTGCTCGAGGTGCTCTACCTGATCTTCAACGAGGGCTATGCCGCCACCGCCGGCGAGGACCTGATCCGGCCGTCGCTATGCGCCGAAGCGCAGCGGCTGGGCCGGATGCTCGCGGCGCGGATGCCGGACAAGCCCGAATTGTTCGGGCTCATCGCATTGATGGACATCCAGGCGTCGCGGCTGGCGGCGCGCATCGCTCCCGACGGCAGCGCGGTGTCGCTCACCGAGCAGAATCGCGCACGCTGGGATCGGCTGATGATCCACCGCGGGCTGGCGGCGCTGGCGCGGGCCGAGGCATTGGGCGGCGGCGAGGATGGGCCCTATGTACTGCAGGCCGCGCTGGCCGCATGCCATGCGCGCGCGCGCAGCATCGACGATACCGACTGGCGCCGGATCGCGGCGCTCTACGACCGGTTGCGCGCGGTGATGCCCTCCCCGGTAATCGATCTCAACCGCGCGGTGGCATACAGCATGGCCTATGGCCCCGAAGCCGGTCTCGAGCTGGTCGATGCGATCGCGGAGGCTGCGGCGCTGCGCGACTATGCCCCCCTGCCAGCGGCACGCGGCGACTTCCTGTTCCGGGCGGGCCGGCTTGCCGAGGCGCGGTCGCAGTTCGAGGCCGCCGCCGGGCTCAGCAGGAACTCCCGCGAACGCGCGTTCCTGCTCGGACGCGCCGCCGCCTGCGGATGATCGCCACGACATAAATTTTCGCGCGCGTGTCGAACTGGCATCGACCCGTTCGTCGAGGTTATGGCGACCTCGCCGAACCACGATCCTGACGAGAAGGAAAACCATGTCCAAGACGATCTTCATCAGCCTGCCGGTGCGCGACCTGGCCGCCGCGACGCAGTTCTACACGGCGATCGGCTGCGCCAGGAACGACCAGTTCAGCGACGCCAACGCGTCGTGCATGATGTTCTCCGATACGATCACCTTCATGCTGCTGACCCGTGAGCACTATGCGACCTTCACCGCGCGGCCGATCGCCGACGCGCATGCGACCAGCGCGATGATGATCGCCCTGTCGCAGGACAGCCGCGAGGCGGTCGACGCGATCGTGACGGCGGCGGCGGGCGCCGGCGGCAAGGCCGACATCCGCGAGCCGCGCGACATGGGCTTCATGTACCAGCGCACCTTCGAGGATTGCGACGGCAACCTGTTCGAGCCGGTCTGGCTCAACCCCGCGGCATTGGCTGGCTAGCCCGACGCGCCAGGATATTCTTCCCCGCCTGTAAAGGCGGGGAAGAGTCGTAACGGGATCGCCGCAACGGGCAGGCGCTCAAAAGGAAGCGCTGAGCGTCCCGAAGAATTGCCGCGGCGCCGACGAGTGGAGCACCAGGATGGTGCCGGTCGGGTCGTTCGGCGCGAACACGCTGTTGTCGAAATTCGACGCGTAGCGCTTGTCGGTCAGGTTGGTGACGTTGAACGACAGCTTCGCACCCTTCAGTGCGCCGAGGCTGCCCAGGTCGTACCCGAGGCCCAGATCGAACGTGGTGTAGCCCGCGAAGCTCTGGTCGTTGGTGTAGGTATAGTAGCGCCGGCCGGTATATTTGCCCTGCAGCGAGGCCGAGAAACCGCCCTGCTTCGCGGTCAGCACGCTGGCAACCATCTGCTTCGGCGTATCCACCTGCTGCTTGCCGGCGGTGGGATAGAGCACGCAGGTGGTCGTGCACCAGTTGAGGTTCTCGTCATAGGTGGACTTGTTGAGCGAGGCCGAATTGTACCAGCTCAGCCACGACAGCGGCTTCCACAGCACCCCGAGCTCCACACCCTTGCTCGTGACGCTGCCGGCATTGTGGAAGGAGTTGCCGCAGCCCGGGTTCTGCTGCTGGTTGGTCGGGCACGGATTGTACTGCAGCAGCCGGTTGTCGAACTTCACCCGATAGGCGGCGAGCGACACCTGCAGCGGGCCGCTCACATAGCGGTAGCCGCCTTCGAAGCTCTTCGAGGTCTCGGGCTTCAGCGTCTTGCCCTGCACGTCCCAGATGGCCTGCGACACCGACTGCGGGCCGAGTTTGAAGCCGCCCTGGAACATCGCCATGTTCTCGGCATAGCTCGCGAACAGCTCGTGCCCGCGCGCGACCTGCCAGTGCACGCCCACCTCCGGCAGGAAATTGTCCTTGGCCGTCAGCGTGCCGCTCGCGAATTGGCTCGACGCCGGCGGCGCTGTCTTGGCGATGCCGGGCTGGGCCTCGGCATCCGACTTCGAATAGGTGCTCTTGAAACCGAAATCGAAACTCAGCGCGTCATCGAGCAGCTTCACCGTGTCCTGGACGTAGAATTGCTGCGTCTTCCACTTGGTCTCCTGCACCCATTGCGCGGTATTCGGTTGCCCCTTCAGGAACTGCGCCAGATCGAAGGGACCCGTGACGTTGGTCCAGATGTACCGGGCGGCACTGCTGGTGTTCTCCTCCACCCAGAGGCCGGCCTGGAGATTGTTGAAGCCGAACTGCCAATTCAGGCTGGCGAGCACGCCGGTACGGTCGATCGTGTAGCGCGTGTCGCGGATCTGCACCGGCACGTCGTCCGCGGTGGACGTGGTGCCCTGATTGGAAAGGCCGGCGATCCAGTTGTTGCCGGCACCCTTGTCGGTGTGATGATACACCTGCGTGCGCACGCTGAGGCCCTTGGCGAGTTCGAAGTCGCCGGCAAGATAGTAGAGGTTGTCATTGCGCAGGATCTGGCCGTTGGTGAAGGTGACGTCGGCATTCTTCTGCGGCGAGGGCGCGGCGGCGCACTTGGTCGGCGTGGTGGTCACCGTACAGGCGGCAACCCCGAGATAGCGGTTCCAGTCGGGAGCATAGCCGCCCCAATCCCAGCCGAGGCGGCCCAGCATATCCTTCGACAGATAGGCGTCGTCGGCCTGGTTGGTGCGCGACAGGTCTGCGAAGGCGGTGATCTTGATGCCGTCGGCCACGTATTGCGCCTTGGCGTTGAGCTGCTTGCCGGTGGACTTGTTCCAGGCCGGCTGGTTCACGAACAGGTCCTGTTCGCTGACCTGCCCGGAGACATAGGCCGAGAAGCCGCCATGCTCGCCCGTATCGAAGCGCAGGAAGGTCCGGGCGCTGTTCTCGCTGCCGATGGTCTGGCTGAACGCGAGCCCCATTTCCTTGTGCGGATCGCTCGACACATAGGTCAGCGCGCCGCCCAGATTGCTGGTCGAGGGGATGCCGAGCCCGGCGATGCCGGTCGCGAGATCGGCGCGACCGAGATTCTCGGAGATCAGCGCGCGGCTGATGGTGAGGCCGTTATAGTTGTTATAGGCGCCGTCGCCGAGCGGCATGCCGTCCAGCGTGTAACCGAGATGGGTGGTGTTGAAGCCGCGAACCTGGAGGGACAGCGACTGCTCGTTAACCCCCAGCGCATCGATCGACTGCGCCATCACGCCTGGCAGGAAGTTCAGCGCCTTCTGGACGCTGGTGCCCGGCGGCAGCGTGTCGAGGTTCGCCGGCAGCAGGGTCGAAACCGAGCGGGTCTGGCCGCTGCCGATGACGACGATGTCGGCGAGCTGGTCGGCGCTGTCGGCGTCGGACCCGGTTTCGGCGGCAGGCGCAGTGCTGTCGATCGCCTGCGCGCGCGCGGCGGGCGCTAGACCGACCAGTGCGACCGAAGCCATCAGAAAGGCATAGGCATGGCCCTGGCGCGGCCGGCGGCGCGAAAGGTCGGTCATTATTATTATCCCCCTGTCCCGGCAGCCGAAAAGGCCGCCCCGTCCGCGCCGCTAAGCGCGGTCCGGGTCAGGTTCGTTACGATATCGCGACGTTTTCGTGACGCCGCGGACTCCTGCGACGACGTCGGAGGCTCCACGTCGCGCCATCCGGACCGATCGCCCATCCGCGGGCGAACGGGCCTAGCAAAATCGGCCGATGCCGCCCCGCAATTTAATTGCGGATAGGCCAGCTATCACACCCCAAAAGATTTATCGCATCATGTCTGGATTGCCCATTATTCCTATCTGAATAATAGGAAATCGACGCCGGCCGGACGCCTTGTGACCGGGCGGCGCAATTTCACGCAGGGGATCTTGATGTTTCGTGCCACTCGACGTGCGCTGCTCGTTTCTATCGCGTTGGTGCCAACGCCCTTGATGGCGCAGACCGTGCCGGCGCCGGCGCCGGCTGAAGCGAACGACGGTACCGGCCAGGAGATCACCGTCACGGGGTCGCGCATCATCCGCAACGGCTATGATGCGCCGACGCCGATCACCGTGATCAGCACGCAGGAGCTTCAGGCGGCGGCCCCTGCCAACCTCGCGGATTACGTGAACCAGCTGCCGTCCGTTGCCGGCAGCACCACGCCGGCCAACAGCAACCGTTCGCTGGCAAGCGGCGTGGCCGGTCTCAACACGGTCAATCTGCGCGGCCTGGGCAGCAACCGCACCCTGGTGCTCATCGACGGGCGCCGCTCGGTGGCCTCCGCCACGGACGGCACCGTCGACACGAACACGATTCCGCAAGGGCTGGTGAAGAGCGTCGAGATCGTCACCGGCGGCGCATCCGCCGCCTATGGCTCGGATGCCGTCGCCGGGGTGGTCAACTACATCCTCGACAAGAACTATACGGGCATCAAGGGCGACGTCAGCTACGGGCAGACCACCTATGGCGACGACAATACCTATCGGGTGACGCTGACGGCGGGCACGCCCTTCGCCGGCGGCCGCGGCCATATCCTGCTCAACGGGACGTTCGTGCAGCGCGAAGGGGTCAACGGCGTGCCCCGCGCCTGGGCCGAGCAGGGCATGTACATGACCCAGAACCCCGCCTACGTCGCCGGCAACGGCCAGCCGCAATACATGCCCTCGACGCATGCCGGCCTCAACAGCGTCACCGGCGGCGGCATCATCACCAGCGGCCCTGCCCGCGGCGTGTATTTCGGCCAGGGCGGGACGATCAACCGCTACAATTACGGCCAGAACTATAATCCCGCCGGCAACAGCGAATGGACGATCGGCGGCGACTGGCAGGTCAACCAGCATATCGACGGCACCTCGCTCCAGCCGGGCGAGCACATGCGGAACGTCTATGGACGGCTGAGCTACGAGGTCACCGACGGAATCGAGATCTTCGGCGAGGCATCCTACAACCGGACGCTGGGCCTGAACTGGGGCGGGCGCCAGACCGATCGCGGCAATATCTCGATCAAGGGCGACAACGCCTTCATCCCCGCGGACCTGCTGGCGCAATATCCGACCATCAAGACCACGGGCCTGACGCTCGGCTCGTTCAATGCGGATTACCCGACGCGCGAGAGCGAGAACCTGCGCGAGGTCCAGCGCTACCTGCTCGGCGCCGAGGGCAAGTTCAACCTGCTGAACACCGACTGGAAATGGGACGGCTATTACCAGCGCGGCGTCACCGAGAACCACATCGCGTTGGTTTCCCCGAACCGCACCGCGCTCGGCTATGCGCGAGATGCCGTGTGGAACGCGAGCCACACGCAGATCGTCTGCCGCGTCACGCGCGACGGCAGCACCGATCCGCTGGCGCAGGGATGCGTGCCGTTCAACAGTTTCGGGATCGGCGTGAACACGCCGCAGGCCGTGAACTACATCATGGGCAATCCCTGGACCAACACGCGCTTCCAGCAGGATGTCGGCGCGCTGAACTTCAGCACCAATATCGCCAATCCCTGGACCAAGCCGATCGGCCTGGCCTTCGGCGTCGAGCATCGGCGCGAGGAGACCTCCGCCTATACGCCGGCCTTTGCGCAGAGCGGCTGGTATAGCGGCAACTTCCCCGGCAACGACCAGGTCGCCGGTCATTTCGACGTGACCGAAGGCTATGTCGAGACCCTGGTGGCGCTGCCCCTCGATATCGAGTTCAACGGCGCCGCGCGCCTGACGCGCTACAGCCAGGCCGGCCAGGTCGTCACCTGGAAGGCGGGTTTCACCTGGAGCCCGATCAGCGACCTGCGCCTTCGTTTCGTGCGATCGCGCGACATCCGCGCGCCGAACCTCTCGGAGCTGTTCCAGTCGGGCGGCGGAAACACCAATTCGCTGCTCAATCCCTGGACCGGCAAGACCGCCCGCTATCGCGGCGTGCCGCAGGGCAATCTCGACCTGCGGCCGGAAAAGGCCGACACGCTGGATCTGGGCGCCGTCTATCGCCCGTCGTTCCTGCCGGGCTTCGGCCTGTCGGTCGACTATTACGACATCCGGATCAACGGCTCGATCGGCTCGCTGAGCGCGCAGCAGATCGTCGACCGTTGCTTCGAGGGCAATGACGCCCTCTGCAAGCAGATCGCGCTGGCCACGCAGGACAATGTCGCCGCGCCGACCTATGCCTATGGCAATGGCTGGGACCGCAGCACCGGCACCAACGCGATCGCCAATCTCGGCGACATCTGGGTCTACACCACCAGCTTCAACTATGTCGTGGAGCGGACGCGCGGCCTCGACTTCGAGGTCAGCTATCAGACCCCGCTGAATCGCATCGCGGCCAGCCTGCCGGGCACGCTGGCGCTCCGCGGCCTGGCGACCCGGGCGATCGAGCGCTGGTCCGACAATGGCACGCAGCCGCCGGTAAACAGCGTCGGGCAGAACAGCGGATCGCTGCCGACCT
This sequence comes from Sphingomonas sp., assembly GCA_040508955.1. Classification (GTDB taxonomy): domain Bacteria; phylum Pseudomonadota; class Alphaproteobacteria; order Sphingomonadales; family Sphingomonadaceae; genus Sphingomonas. The sequence goes on from JBEVLV010000095.1 coordinate 12,566, forward strand.
GGAAATATCGCATCACGGCCAACTACACCGACGACGACTGGTCGGTGCAGCTGACCGGCCGCGGCTTCAGCTCGGGCGTGTACAGCAACAGCTATGTCGAATGCACCACCGGCTGCCCGGCCTCGACCAGCCTCAACCGGACGATCTCGGACAACTACCTTCCGGGCGCCTTCTATGTGGACGCCTATTTCTCGAAGAACCTGGAGGTCGGCAAGCTGCACAGCCAGGTGTATCTCCAGATCTCCAACCTGTTGAACAAGGATCCGGCACTCGTGGGCAACGGCCCCTCCGACACGTCGAGCCCCGATCCCGGCACCAACCGTTCGCTTTACGACTTCCTCGGCCGCACCTTCAGGATCGGCCTCAGGTTCAACCTGGGCGGGTGATTCCGCTTCCGCAGTTCCGATCAATCCGCTTTACAGCATCTCGTCCCGAACAGCGGGCTGCTGCACGATATCGACCCTTAGTTCCGGCCATCCCCAGAGGAGCGAATATGCGCGGTTTTCTTCTGACTACCACCATGCTTGCCGCGTTCGCGGCCACGTCCGCCCAGGCACAGCTGGCGCCGCCGACCAGCGCGCGCATCACCGATCCCAAGGACGTCGTCGGCGGCGTTCCGGGATCGGACTATTTCCTCGCCAACTATACCAACATCAGCAAATGGCTGCAGACGATCGCCACCGAGAGCGATCGGATGAAGCTGGTGTCGATCGGCAAGACCGCGGAGGGGCGCGACCAATGGATGGTCGTCATCTCCTCGCCCGAGAACCTGCGCAACATCGAGCGCCACAAGGAGATCGCGAAGGAGCTCGCGCTCGCCAAGGGGCTGACCGACGACGAGGCGCATGCCCTTGCCCGCGACGGCAAGGCGATGGTCTGGATCGATGCCGGCATCCACGCCAACGAGACGGTGAACGGCCAGGCGCACATCCAGTTCATCCAGGAGATGCTGACGCGCAACGACCCCGAGACGCTGCGCTTCCTGAACGACGACATCGCGCTGTTCGTCTATGCCAATCCGGACGGGCTGGAGCTGGTCGCCAACTGGTACATGCGGCAGGCGGACCCCAAGGCCCGCAAGATGGATATCCCGCTCCTCTACCAGCATTATGTCGGCCATGACGACAATCGCGACAGCTTCGCCGTCACCCAGGCCGAGACGACCAACATCAACAAGGCGATGTATCGCGACTGGTTTCCGCAGCTGAACTACAACCAGCACCAGACCGGCCCGGTCGGCACCGTCGTCTTCATTCCGCCGTTCCGCGACCCCTATAATTTCAACAACGAGCCGCTGGTGATCAACCAGACGGACAATCTCGCCTACGCGATGCACGGCCGGTTGATCGCGGAGGGCAAGCCGGGCTCGATCATGCGGTCGGGCGCGCCCTATTCCACCTGGTTCAACGGCGGCCTGCGCACCGTCGGCTATTTCCACAACGTGCCCGGAATCCTGACCGAGATCATCGGCAACCCGACGCCGATGGAGATCCCGCTGGTGCCGCGCAACCAGCTCGCCCGCGAGGATCTCGCGGCGCCGATCGCGCCGCAGACCTGGCATTTCCAGCAATCGCTCGATTATGTGAAGTCGCTGGACCGGGCCGTGCTCGACTATGCCTCCCGCAACCGGGAGACCGTGCTCTACAACCGCTACGTCATGGGCCGGAACCAGATCGGCAAGGGCAGCGAGGACAGCTGGGTAATCACGCCCAAGCGGATCGACGCCCTTACCGAGGAAGCGAAGAAGCTGGAGAAGACCGGCGCGAACCCGGCCGGAAGCGGCGACAGCGATAGCGACAGCGGCAGCGGCGGCACGCGCGAGACCGTTCCGAGCAGCCTCTACAAGACCGTGCTTCAGGATCCGTCCAAGCGCGCGCCCCGCGCCTATGTCCTGCCGGCCGACACGCAGCCCGACATGCCGACCACGGTCGCCTTCCTGAACACGCTCATCAAGAACGGCGTCGAGGTCCAGCAGGCCAAGGCCGCCTTCACCCATGACGGCAAGACCTATCCGGCGGGCTCCTATGTCGTGCGCGCCGACCAGGCGTTCCGCCCGCATGTGCTCGACATGTTCGAGCCGCAGGATCACCCGCAGGACTTCGCCTATCCGGGCGGCCCGCCGCTGCGCCCCTATGACATCACCGGCTATACGCTCGCCTTCCAGATGAACGTGAAGTTCGATCGGCTGCTGGACGGCGCGCCGCCTCCCCTGCCCGTGGTGCCGGACGTCATCCAGACGCCGCCGGCGGGGCACATCATCGGCAAGGGCAAGGCGGGCTATGTCGTCAGCCACGCCACCAACAACAGCTTCCGCCTGACCAACCGGCTGCTGAAGGCCAAGCTTCCCGTCTACTGGCTCAAGAGCGAAACGCAGGTCGGCAAGCAGAAGCTCGCGCCGGGCGCGCTGTGGATCCCGGCTTCCGCCCAGGCGCAGGCCATCGTCGCGGACGCCACGGCGACGCTCGGCATTGATGCGTTTTCCGTCGGCGCCAAGCCCGCAGGCCAGACCGTATCGATCAAGCCGGTGCGGATCGGGCTGGTCGATATCTATGGCGGGTCGATGGCCTCGGGCTGGAACCGCTGGATCTTCGACCAGTTCGAATTCCCCTACACCAAGGTCTTCCCGCAGGAGCTCGACGCGGGCAATCTGAACGCCAAGTACGATGTTCTGATCTTCCAGGGCGACGTGCTGGGCCGCGAAGGGCGCGGCGGTCGCGGCGCCGGTCGCGGGCCGAAGCCGGAGGATATTCCGGCCGAATACCGGTCGATGCTGGGCAGGCTGACCGACGAGAAGACGCTGCCGCAGGTCGCGGCCTTCGCCAAGGCGGGCGGCACCGTGGTCGCCGTCGGCGACGCCACCGCGCTCGGCGAGAAGCTGGGCCTGCCGGTCACCAACGCGCTCACCACCGAGAAGGACGGCAAGCGCGTGCCGCTGCCGGGAACCCAGTTCTACGTTCCCGGATCGATCCTCAGCGCGCAGGTCGATATCAACGATCCGCTCGCCTATGGCATGCCGGCGACCGCGGACGTGTTCTATTACAACAATCCGGTCTACACCCTGCCCGAGGGCAACCCGAACGTCCGCCGCGTCGCCTGGTTCGCCAGCGAGGATCCGCTCCGCTCGGGCTGGGCCTGGGGCCAAAAGGCGCTGAACGGAACGACCGCCGTGGTCGACGGCACGCTCGGCCTTGGCCATGTCTATCTGCTCGCGCCGGAAGTCACCCAGCGTGGCCAGCCCTATTCGACGTTCAAGCTGCTGTTCAACGCGGTGCTCTACGGCCCGGCGCAGGCAGACAAATAATGCAGGCGTAATGCGCTTTTCGGCCGGGATCTGCGATTGCAGGTTCCGGCCGAAGCCGGTTGTGCGCGTCAGGCGAGGTTCTGCCGCGCGCACCAGGCGCACGATCGCAGCGAGCACCGCTGACGCCGCAATCGCTTCGGTCGCATTTCACGAGATCGGTTCGAAAGCCGATGTCAGATATGCGTGGTCTCGAGCGTGGCCAGCTGAGGCTTCGGCAGGCCTGCCGCCTTATATTCGGCGAGCAGCTCTTCCTTGCGGGCGCGCAATTGGTCCCCCAGCGCGTCCATGTCGAGGCCGGCCTTGCGCGCCTGGGAGAACATGCCTTCCATGCGCATTTCCTCCTCGCCGACATGGTGCTCGATCTGTTCGCCGAGCACGGTGACCTTCGCGTCGTAGAATTCGTCGCTCGGCGCGCCGGCCTCGATCTCCGCGATCAGCACCTTGGCGCCGTCATGCTCGACATAGGCCTCCTTGAGCAGGTCTTCCTCGATCTTGCCCTCGCAAGCCGGATAGAAGATTTCCTCCTCGATCTTCGCATGGACGGTCAGCTCCATGCAGATCTGCATCGCGATCTTCTGCTTCTTGCCGTCGCCTGAAGCGCCTTCAAATTGTTCGAACAACCCTTCCACGGTACGGTGATC
>JBEVLV010000096.1:0-16277 GCA_040508955.1 Sphingomonas sp.
CCCAGGATGGGGACCTTAACGTCGGTAGCCATTATCAACCTTTCCGGGTTCGGCGGATTTCTTCACGAACATTGTGGCCGAGCGCGTCGGCGACGAGCGCGCCCTGCTCGGCCTGGTGGCGCTTCATCAGGCCGGTGGCGGGCGAAGCCGCCGCGGCGCGGCCGGCATAGCGCGGGCGTTTCGGGGCGATGCCCGCCTCGACCATGCTCGCCTCGATCAGTTCCTCGACGAAGAACCAATAGCCGTTGTTGCGCGGCTCTTCCTGCGCCCAGACGACTTCCTCAACATTGGTCATGCGCTTCAGGCGCGCGACCAGCGGTTCGCCGGGGAACGGATAGAGCTGCTCGATGCGGACGATCGCGGTGTTCTTGTCGCCGGCCGCGTCGCGCGCTTCCATCAGGTCGTACGCGACCTTGCCGGTGCACAGCACCAGCCGCTTCACGTCCGCATCGGCCGGGGCCGAGGGGTCGGACAGGATGCGCTGGAAGTGGCTGTCGCCCAGGAAGTCCTCGGCCTTCGACACCGCGAGCTTGTGGCGCAGCAGCGACTTCGGCGTCATCTGCACCAGCGGCTTGCGGAAGTTGCGGTGCATCTGGCGGCGCAGCAGGTGGAAGTAGTTGGCCGGCGTCGTGATGTTGACGACCTGCATATTGTCCTGCGCGCAGAGCTGGAGGAAACGCTCCGGACGCGCCGAGCTGTGCTCGGGGCCCTGGCCTTCATAGCCATGCGGCAGCAGCATCACGAGGCCGTTGGCGCGCAGCCACTTGGCTTCGCCGGCCGCGATGAACTGGTCGATCATGATCTGCGCGCCATTGGCGAAATCGCCGAACTGCGCTTCCCAGAGCACGAGCGCCTTGGGATCGGCCGAGGCATAGCCGTACTCGAAGCCGAGCACGCCATATTCGGACAGCGGGCTGTCGAGCACCTCGAACGATCCGTGCGGGATTGTCGAGAGCGGCACGTACTTGGCCTCGGTCTTCTGGTCGACCCAGACGGCGTGGCGCTGCGAGAAGGTGCCGCGGCCCGAATCCTGGCCGGACAGGCGCACGCCATAGCCTTCGGACAGCAGCGCGCCGAAGGCGAGCGCCTCGCCGGTCGCCCAGTCGAAATTCGCGCCGGACTTGAACATCTCGCGCTTGGCGTCGAGCACGCGGGCCAGCGTCTTGTGGATCTCGACGCCTTCCGGAACGTCGGTCAGCGTGCGGCCCAGGCTGTCGAACAGCTTCTTCTCGATGCCGGTGTCGACGCTGCGCCGCGCGCTTTCGGCATCCGCCGGGGCACCCAGGCCCGACCAGCGACCGGCGAACCAGTCCGCCTTGTTGGGCAGGTACGACTTGCCCGCCTCGAACTCGCCCTCGAGCAGCGTGGTGAACTGGTTCGTCTTCTCGTCGACGAAACCCTGGTCGACCACGCCTTCGCCCATCAGGCGCTTGGCATAGATGTCGCTCACGCCGGGATGCTGCTTGATCTTGGCGTACATCAGCGGTTGGGTGAAGCTCGGCTCGTCGCCTTCGTTATGGCCGAAGCGGCGATAGCACCACATGTCGATCACGACGTCGCGGTGGAACTTCTGGCGGAACTCGATCGCGACCTTGCAGGCGAAGGTCACCGCTTCGGGATCGTCGCCGTTGACGTGGAGGATCGGCGCCTGGACGCCCTTGGCGACGTCCGACGGATAGGGCGAGGAGCGCGCGAATTGCGGGCTCGTCGTGAAGCCGATCTGGTTGTTGATGATGAAGTGGATGCAGCCGCCGGTATTGTAGCCGCGGATGCCCGAGAAGCCGAGGCATTCCCAGACGATGCCCTGGCCCGCGAACGCCGCGTCGCCATGGATCAGGACGGGCAGCACCTGCTCATGCTCCGCCAGGTCGCTGCGCAGCGTCTGCAGCGCGCGGACCTTGCCGAGCACGACCGGATCGGCGGCCTCGAGGTGCGAGGGGTTGGCGACCAGCGACATGTGGACGCTGATTCCGTCGAACTCGCGATCGGTGCTGGTGCCGAGGTGATACTTCACGTCGCCCGAGCCGGCCACGTCGTCCGGATTGGCCGATCCGCCGCCGAATTCGTGGAAGATCACGCGGAACGGCTTCGACATGACGTTGGCGAGCATGTTCAGCCGGCCGCGATGCGCCATGCCGTACACGATCTCGCGCACGCCCATCGCGCCGCCGTACTTGATGATCGATTCCATCGCCGGGATCATCGCTTCGCCGCCGTCGAGGCCGAAGCGCTTGGTGCCGACATATTTCTTGCCGAGGAAGCGCTCCCACTGCTCGGCCTCGATCACCTTGGAGAGGATCGCCTTCTTGCCGTCGGGCGTGAAGGTGATGACCTTGTCCTTGCCCTCCATGCGGTCCTGCAGGAAGCGGCGCTCCTCCACATCGGCGATGTGCATATATTCGAGGCCGACATTGCCGCAGTAGTTCGCGCGCAGGATGTCGACGATCTCGCGGACGGTGGCGTAGCTCAGGCCGAGCACGCCACCGAGATAGACCGGGCGATCGAGATCGGCGCCGACGAACCCGTGATATTCGGGCGTCAGGTCCTCGGGCAGCGCGCGCTGCGACAGGCCGAGCGGATCGAGATTGGCGGCGAGATGCCCGCGCACGCGATAGGTGCGGATGAGCAGCATCGCGCGGATCGAATCGCCGGCGGCCTTGGCGATCTCCGCCTCGGATGCGGGCGCAGCCGCCTTGGCCGGGGCGGGGGCCGCGGTCTTGCCCTTGGCGGGGGCGGGCTCCATCTGCGTCGGATCGAGCCCGGCGGTGAGCGCGTCGGTGTCGCTCGGCGGCCAGTTCGGGCGCGCCCAGCTCGGGCCGGACGCGGTGTTTTCAAGGCCTTCGAACCAGCCGCGCCAGCCGGGCTCGATCGAATTGGGGTCGGCCTTGAACCGACGGTACAGTGTCTCGACGAAGGCGGGGCTTACGCCGCCTGCGATGTCGTCGAAGTCGAGGCCTTCATAGCCCATAGTCATCAGTCCGTTCGTGTTAGCGCTCACATACCCCCACAATATAGGAGCGCAAACGTTGCAAATTAGCCCTTGAGCACTTCGACCAGCGTGGAGCCGAGCTCCGACGGGCTGGCTGCAACCTTGATGCCGGCCGCTTCCATCGCCGCGATCTTGTCCTCGGCGCCGCCCTGGCCGCCCGAGACGATCGCGCCGGCATGGCCCATGCGGCGGCCCGGAGGCGCCGTGCGGCCGGCGATGAAGCCCGCCATAGGCTTCTTGCGGCCGCGCTTGGCCTCGTCGCGCAGGAACTGCGCGGCTTCCTCTTCGGCCGAGCCGCCGATCTCGCCGATCATGATGATCGACTTGGTCGCCTCGTCCGCCAGGAACAGCTCGAGCACGTCGATGAAGTTGGTGCCGTTGACCGGATCGCCGCCGATGCCGACCGCGGTGGTCTGGCCGAGGCCTGCATTGGTCGTCTGGAACACGGCCTCATAGGTGAGCGTGCCCGAGCGCGACACGACGCCCACCGAACCCTTGGAAAAGATGCTGCCGGGCATGATGCCGATCTTGCACTCGCCGGGGGTCAGCACGCCGGGGCAGTTCGGGCCGATCAGGCGCGACTTGGAGCCCGACAGCGCGCGCTTGACCTTGACCATGTCGAGCACCGGAATGCCCTCGGTGATCGTGACGATCAGCGGCACTTCGGCGTCGATCGCCTCCAGGATCGAATCCGCCGCGAAGGGAGGCGGAACATAGATCACCGATGCCGAGGCGCCGGTCTTGCTGACGGCTTCCGCGACCGTGTCGAACACGGGCAGGCCGATATGCTCGGTGCCGCCCTTGCCCGGCGTGACGCCGCCGACCATCTGCGTGCCATAGGCGAGCGCCTGCTGGGTGTGGAAGGTGCCGGTCTCACCGGTCATGCCCTGGGTGATGATCTTGGTGTTCTTGTCGACGAGGATGGACATCCGCGATCCTTGTTAGCTGTGAAATCGAAAGGTGTTGGCGAGGTGCATGTCAGTTGCCCTGCGGCGCGCCGGCCGGAGGAGCATCGGTGGAGGTCCGGAGCACGATCCAGCCGCCATAGGTGGCGAGAGTGACCCTGCTCTGGCCGGTGACCGAGGTCGCGAAGATGAAGCCGTTGGGCTTCGAATTGGGACGCTGGTACATCGGCACGCTGTCTTCGTTCGGCAGCACCAGCTTGCGTGCCTGGAGATAATCGTCATCGCCGGCCGACTGCCACAGCACCATGCATGAATCGGAGAGCGGTGCACCGGCCACGGGTGTGGCGCTGGGCACGAGCAGATAAAGCAGGCCGGATGCGATCTGGTACATGCGGTTGGGCACCGCGGCGGCATCGGCCGTCGGGGCCTTCAGCGCCTCTTCCTGCGTCTTCGGCATGGCCTTGCCCAGCGCGCGGCGGGCAGGGTCCGGCAGGACGGAGAAATTGACCTCGGCCGCGATCTTGCGCGTCAGCCGCGCGCCGCCGCCCATGCATACCGCCTTGAACAGGGGCAAGGGCTCCGACGGGACGTTTTCGGCAGCGTCCTGCGCGAAGGCGGGCGTTGCGGCCAGCAGCAGCACGAGCGGGGCCGCCGCCCGGCCCAGGCGAGGGAGAAGCCGAGCGAATTTCGCGCCGTTACCGGTCTTCGACATGCTCATTTCCACGCATCACCTCTCGGTTGCCAGGCGGGCGCGCTCCGTGCGGATCGCGGAGTCTGGCGCCGACACCCCGCCCAAGCGGCATAGGCCGCCCGAGCCGAGGGGGAAAGCGCCAGCGCCGGAAACATCAGGCAAGGCTCTCGTCGATGCCCTTGCACGCGACCAGCAGTTCCTTGACCGCATCGACCGAGACCTGGAGATTGGCCTTGGCTTCGTCGCCGAGCTTGATCTCGACGACCTTCTCGACGCCGCCGGCGCCGATGATCACGGGCACGCCGACATAGAGATTGTCGACGCCGTACTGGCCGGTCAGGTGCACCGCGGCCGGAAGCAGGCGCTTCTGGTCGTAGAGATAGCTCTCGGCCATCGCGATCGCCGAGGTGGCGGGGGCGTAGTAAGCCGAACCCGTCTTGAGCAGCGCGACGATCTCGCCGCCGCCCGCGCGGGTGCGCGCGACGATCGCGTCGATGCGCTCCTGGGTCGAGAAGCCCATCTCGATCAGGTCGGGGATGGGGATGCCCGAGACGGTCGAATATTCGATCACCGGGACCATCGTGTCGCCATGGCCGCCGAGCACGAACGAGGTGACGTCCTTGACCGAGACCTGGAATTCCTCGGCGAGGAAATGGCTGAAGCGCGAGGAATCGAGCACGCCGGCCATGCCGACGACCTTCTGGTGCGGCAGGCCCGAGAATTCGCGCAGCGCCCAGACCATCGCGTCGAGCGGGTTGGTGATGCAGATCACGAAGGCGTCGGGGGCGTGCTCGGCGATGCCCTCGCCGACCGCCTTCATCACCTTCAGGTTGATGCCGAGCAGGTCGTCGCGGCTCATGCCCGGCTTGCGGGCGACGCCGGCGGTGACGATGATCACATCGGCGCCTGCGATGTCGGCATAGTCATTGGTGCCAGTGATCTTGGCGTCGAAGCCCTCGACCGGGCTGCACTGGCTCAGATCGAGCGCCTTGCCCTGGGGAACGCCCTCGACCACGTCGAACAGGACGATGTCGCCAAGACCCTTCAGGGCGGCGAGGTGTGCGAGCGTGCCGCCGATATTGCCGGAGCCGATCAGCGCGATCTTCTTGCGAGCCATGGACTCTCCTTGCTTGATACGAAGCAAATAGGGGCGCGAACCTATTCTGCGCCTCCGAAGCGGGGGCGGCTTAGGCCCAATATAGGCGAGCCGCAACCCGGAGATTCAGTTGGGTCGAGATTATCTTTGCAAATCATTCGCAAGTGCAATAGAGGCTGCGCCGGCGCGCGGCCTCTGGGCATCAGCCATTCGCGCCGTCGGAAAGGTCCTCATAGAACATCAGCGCGTTGCCGTCCGGATCGTAGAAGGTAAGCAGGCGGACCATGCCCGGAACCTCCTGGACCGGCCCGTCCTGGCGCACCCCCGCCGTATCGAGCGCGGCCTTCGCCGCCTCGATATCGGTGACGCCGAAAGTGAGTATCGCGCCACCGCCGGCGGCTACCGACTCGACCTGGGAGAGGCCGACATTGACGTTGGCGACTGCGCTCGAGAACTCGCACCAGGCGATCTCATCGACCTGGTAGAGGAACGTCATTCCCAGCACGTCGCGATACCAGGGTATCGAGCGTTTCAGATCGGTGACGTGGATCGCGCAGGTGAGGCCGCCGTCATAGGGGATGGCGGCGGTGGCGGCGGGCGCTTCGGCAGTGCTGGCAATCGTCATGGCATTCCTCCGACTCTTCACTTCCATAAATATAGCTGATAACAATTTGGAAATGGAGTCAACGGTCCCTGACGATGCGCTGCGCGCGCTGGGCATCAATCGCTGGGCGGCGCCGGTGATGGCGCTGCTCAGCCGTGACGGTGGCGCGCGCTTCGCGGTGATCGCGCATAGCTTCGGCCTGTCGCACCACAGCCTGACGCGTTGCCTGACCTATTTGAGGGAATGCGGCTGGGTGGTCCCCAATCCCGGGCATGGTCATCCGCTGCGTCCCGAATATCTTTTGAGCGAGGCGGGGCGTCCGGTGGGGGCGCTGTGCGAGCGGATCATGGCGGCGCGCGAACGGCTCGACCTGTCGACGACCGACCTGCCGCGCTGGGGGCTGCCGCTCGTCGCAGGGCTGGCCCTCGACTGGAGCCGGTTCGGTGAACTCCAGGCGCGCCTCGCGCCGGTGACGCCGCGCGCGCTGTCGCAGACGCTGCAGGCGATGATCGGCCAGGACCTGGTCGGAAGGCGGATCGAGGACCGGTTCCCGCCGGTGGCGCTCTACGGCCTTACCGGGCGGGGGCGGGATCTGGTCGGTGCGATCACGGGATGAGCCTCAGGGCTTCGCCGCCCGCTTGGCATATTCCTCCGCCAGCACGTAGAACGCTGCCTTGCGCTGGCCGGTCTCGGAGATCAGGCCCTTGCGGTTCCAGCCCTGCTGATAGACCGGATGCTGGCGCCGCGGCGAGCGGAAGTCCTTGAGGATCCAGGGGCTCATGCCGCGCAGGAACGGCACCTTCGCCGCCATCGCCAGCGTCTGGCGATAATATTCGGCCTGATATTCCTCGCTGAACTTGTGCGGATCGGCGACCTGGTCGTGGTTGCCGGCCAGCGCGTCGGCGCCGAATTCGGAGAAGATCAGCGGCTTCTGCGCGGGCGAGCGCCATTCGAAGCTGGGCAGCTCGGCGAGGCGATCGTCGGAATACCAGCCGTTATAGGTGTTGATCTCCATCACATCGAGATAGGGCACGAGCGGATCGTCGATCGTCATCACCTTGCCCTCGCGCTTGCTGAGCAGGGCGGCGGTGACGAGGCGGCTGTCGTCGAGCGCGCGGACGTCTCCGATCAGCGTACGGAGGAACGCGTTGCGCGCGTCGCTCACCGGCGTCTCGTTGGCGACGCTCCACAGCACGATCGAGGCGCGGTTGCGGTCGCGCTGGATGTTCTCGCGCACCATCGTCCGCGCGGCGGCGAGCGTGGCGGGGTTCTGCCAGTTGACCAGCCAGTAGACCGGCACCTCGCTCCACACGAGCAGGCCCATCTCGTCCGCCAGGCGCGTGGTGGATTCATTGTGCGGATAATGGGCGAGCCGGACGAAATTGCCATGGAGCCCGTCCTTGATCTCGCCGAGCAGCGCGCGGGCGGCGGCGGGAGTCATCGCGCGGACCGGTGACTTGCCCAGTTCCTCCTCGTGCATCGAGATGCCGCGCAGGAAGAGCGGCTTGCCGTTGAGCAGGATATCGGTGCCGCGCACCTCGATCGTGCGGAAGCCGATGCGGTCGCGCAGCACGTCCTCGCCCGCCTCGACCCGGACGTCGTAGAGCGTCGGGCTCTCGGGCGACCAGCGCTTGAGGCCGCGCGGGGCGGGGGCGGTACCGCTCCAGTTGCCCGACGCGTCGGTCGTGCCTTGCAGTGCGAGCGTCAGCGTGCCGATGCGTACGCGCACCGTCTTGGCGCCCGGTGCGGTACCGCCGAGCTTCACCGTGGCGGCGATGCGGCCGTCCCGGGTGAGGCGGATCCAGGCATCGTCGACATAGGTATCAGGCACCGTCACCAGCGTGATCGAGCGGGTTACGCCGCCATAGGTCTCCCAGTCGGTGACCGGCGGCGGCACGTCGTCGGCGGTGCGGGCGGAATCGACGCCGAGCGTGATCTGGTTCTCACCCGCGCGGAGCAGCTTGGTCACGTCGAACGCGAAGGGGGTGAAGCCGCCGCTATGCTTCCCCAGCGCCTGGCCGTTCAGATAGACGTTGGTGGTATAATCGGCCGCGCCGATGCGCAGGAACACGCGCTTGCCGGGCGCCGGCGCCGCGGCGTTGAACGTCCGTTGGTACCACACCAGCCCCTGATAATAGCGCATCTCGGGCGCGAGACCGATCCACGAGCCGGGCAGCGTGGTGATCGGCGAACGCTGCATGTCGAATTCGAAGAGCGCGCGCGGGTCCTTCGCCATCTCGTCCGCCTGGACCAGATCGGCGGAGCGCCGCATCCGCGGATCGGGGGTGCCGCCATGAAAGCCGGCCATGCCATCGCGGTAAGGATCGACCGACCAGTGCCACGCGCCGTCGAGGCTGAGCGAATCGCGCAAGTCCGCAGCGACGAGGACGGGGGGCGCGGGCGGTACCGACTGGGCAAGAGCCTGCTCAGACAGCGACAGCCCGGCAAGCGCGGACAGGATTTGCAGGCCCCTTGCGATCGCGCGCCGGATCATCATCGTCTCCCCTGACTTTTGCGCCTGTCTAGCGCGGATGAAGAGGCTTGGCCACTTTGTCAGGCAAGAATTGCAGAGAAGGCGCGGTTCAGCGTTCGCCGTGGCCCTCCGCCAGATATTCGTCCGACTGCATCTCCATCAGCCGGGAGACGGTGCGATCGAACTCGAAGCGGCCGTCGCCGGACTCGTAGAGATGCTGCGGTTCCGCATCGGCGGCGGCGAGCAGCTTGACCCGATGTTCGTAGAGCGCGTCGATCAGCGTGACGAAGCGGGCGGCCTCGTTGCGGTTCTCGGGTCCCAGCTTGGGGATGCCGACAAGGATGACCGTGTGAAAGCGCCGGGCGATCGCCAGATAATCGGCGGCGCCGCGTGCCTCGCCGCACAGCCGCTTGAACGAGAAGACCGCGACGCCCTTCAGGCATTTGGGGACGTGCATCTCGCGGCCACCCTGCACGCTCAGGTCGCAGGCGGGCACCTTGGCGCGATCCTCGACCGGATAGTCGGTCAGGCGGAAGAAGGCGGCGGAGAGCTGGGCAGTCGCCTCGGGTCCGTTGGGGACGAGCCAAGTGTCGACCTGGCCCAGGCGATCGAGGCGATAGTCGACCGGGCCGTTGAGCGCGAGGACGTCCATCCGCTCCTCGATCAGCGCGATGAAGGGGAGGAAGAGCTGGCGGTTGAGCCCGTCCTTGTACAGATCCTGGGGCGGGCGGTTCGACGTGGCGACGACGGTCAGGCCGTGGCGCATCAGCTCGGTGAACAGCCGCGACAGGATCATCGCGTCGGCGGGGTTGTTGACCACCATTTCGTCGAACGCGAGCAGGCGGATGTCGTCGGCCATCGCATCGGCGACCGCCACGACGGGGTCCTGGGTGTTCTTCTGGCGCTCGACATTCAGCTTGGCATGCACATCGAGCATGAACTCGTGGAAATGGACGCGGCGCTTGCGGCGGATTTCGACGGTGTCGAAGAACAGGTCCATCAGCATCGATTTGCCGCGGCCGACCCCACCCCACATATAGATGCCGCGCGGCGGCTCGGGCAGGTGGCCTAGCGCGCGCCAAAGGATGCTGCCCTTTTTGGGGACCGCCTCCAGCTCCCCGGCCAGGCGATCGAGCCGCGCGGCGGCGGCTTCCTGCTCCGGATCGGCGCGAAGCTCGCTCGCCGCGACGAGCGCGCGATAGCGTTCGAGGACCTTGGTCATGCGCGGCTAAACTTGCGGACCGTGCCGGAGAAGCTCGCGACCCGCGTCTCGCCCTGGACGACCAGCCCGCGCAGGAAGATCATCCGCCCGGTCTCGCGCAGCAGCTCGACCTCGGCCTCGATCGGCGCATCGAGCCGGCCGGCATCGATGAACTGTGCGGATAGGTCGAGCGTCACCGCCGGCCCGACATCGAGCAGGCCATAGCCGCGCGCCGCGGCGAACAGGGCGACGTCCATGAAGCCGAGCAGCGCGCCGCCATGGACATGGTCACCCAGGTTCGAATGGCGCCGCTCGGGGACCATCCGCACGCGGGCGTGGCGTTCCTCCATGCGGACCCATAGGGGGCCGAGCAGGGCGTTGAACCGTGTCGGGTCGTCCAGCGTCCAGCGCTTCCACCCCGGAAGCGCCGGATCGTCCTCGTAGATGAAATGCGGCGTCGCTTCGCTCAAAGCGTGCGCTCGGCTTCCATCTTCTTGATCTCGGCGATCGCCTTGGCCGGGTTCAGGCCCTTGGGGCAGGCATTGGCGCAGTTCATGATCGTGTGGCAGCGATACAGGCGGAATGGATCCTCGAGCGCGTCGAGCCGCTCGCCGGTCATCTCGTCGCGGCTGTCGGCGAGCCAGCGATAGGCCTGGAGCAGGATCGCCGGGCCGAGGAACTTGTCGCTGTTCCACCAGTAGCTGGGGCACGAGGTCGAGCAGCAGGCGCACAGGATGCACTCGTACAGGCCATCGAGCTTCTCGCGCTGCTCGGGGCTCTGCAGCCGCTCCTTGCCCGAAGGCGTGGTGGTGACCGTCTGCAGCCAGGGCTTGATCGAGCTGTACTGCGCGTAGAAGTGCGTGAAATCGGGGACCAGGTCCTTGATCACGTCCATGTGCGGCAGCGGGGTGATGCGGATATCGCCCTTGATGTCCTCGATCGCGGTCGTGCAGGCTAGGCCGTTGCGACCGTCCATGTTCATCGAGCACGAGCCGCAGATGCCCTCGCGGCACGAGCGGCGGAAGGTCAGCGACGAATCCTGCTCGCCCTTGATCTTGATCAGCGCGTCGAGGACCATCGGGCCACACTCGTCGAGATCGACCTCGAAATTGTCGTAGCGCGGGTTCTCGCCGCTATCGGGATCGTAGCGGTAGATCTTGAATTTCTTGACGTTGGTCGCGCCGGGATCGGCCTTGTGGTCCTTGCCCTTCTTGACGACACTGTTCTTGGGCAGGCGGAAATCGGCCATTCCTGGGGTCCTTTTGCGGCACGACGCGTTTCGTTGCGCGGGCTATGCCTTTCGCAAACGCAGCGCAAGTCTCCTTTGACCTTGTAGAGGATCGCATCGCCCGGCGGGCATCAGATCACGTCGAGGACCAGGCCCTTGTCGCGCGCCTCCTCGGCGTCGATGTACCAGTTCGACGGCGCGCGCTCGCGCACCTCGTCGAAGGCGATCTCCGACCCGGCGACGAGGGCACGGAACCCCTCTTCCTCGATCGCGATCGAATGTTCGATCTCGTGCAGCTTGGCCTTGAGCGTCGCGATCAGCGACTTGAGCGGGCCGGAGAGATGGATCGTGCTGTCCATGATCCGCTCATGGACCATCAGCCGCGTGCCGCGGGTCAGGAAGCGCTTGTCGACCGGGAATGCCGACATGAAGGTGGCGCCGGCCGAATAGACCGCGACCTTGCCGAGGAACAGGATCTCCCGGCCCTTGAACTCGCACAGCAGCCGCAGCTCGTCGCCCATCAACCGGGCGACCTCGGGATCGCCGCCCAGTGTCGAGATCGCGACCACCAGCGCGCCCTCCCGCGGCGCGGCTGCGAGCTGCTCGCGGAAGCTTTCGTACATCGCGTGGTCGACCGGCCCGTGGAGATGCACGTGCGGCGTCGCGAGCAGCGGGTATCGGTTGACGCCGGTGGGGAGCGCGCTGGCTGGTTCGGTCATGGCCTGCGCAACCGATGCGGGCCAGGCAAGTTCCGGAAGATCAGCGCTTCAGCACGTCCGTCGCGGGCTTGCCGACCGGCTGGGTCGTGTCCTTCGGCATGCGCGCCTCCAGCGGGGTCAACCAGGTCGCGACGTCGTCGCCGATGCTGACCTGGGGATTGGAAGGCGTGAGATCGCTGGCCGCCTCCCACTCACCGATCAGGCCGCGCGCCTCGTCCGACGCCGCGGCGAGCGGCTGGGGCTTGCGCAGCGCGTGGTTGATCATCGCGTCGCCGAAGAAGGTCCAGTCATTCTCCGCCATGCAGCCGAACGAGGTGCGATCGGACGAGGCGGCGGTGAACAAAGCGGTGTCGGCGCTCATCAGCTTGGGTACGAAGACGCCCGAATAGCAGGCCGAAAGGATCAGCACCCGGTTCTTGATGCCGAGCTCGTCGAGCAGTCTCGCCAGCCGCTCGGGCGAAAGCAGGCCATAGCCGGTGTCGCCGTCATGATAGGCGATGCCGACCTGAGCGCCATGGCTGGTGGTGTAGAGGACGAGCACGTCCTGCTGCTTGTCCATCACTTCCGCCACGCGGGCGAGCGCGAGGGTTAGCGATTCGAGGCTGCCATTGGGCAGCGTGCTGGGGCCGCGGCCGTCGCTGCCGGCGAAGACGAGCGTGCGACCCTCGGCATCGAAACGGCGGGCGAGCACCTTGCCCGCCTCGCGCGCCTCGCGGCCGAACACCGGATCGCTGTCGAGCGCGATGGCGACGACATAGGCGTCGACCAGATTCTTGCGCTGGGGCAGGAGCGCGGCGAGCGCGGCATCCAGCCTGCGGTGATCGGCAAGCATGTCCTTCGCCGCGCGCCCGCGCTGGAGCTCGGGGCCGCCATCGAGTCCGTCGATGCCCTCCTGGCCCGAGACCAGGCCGGGCCAATCGGCCTTGTGCTGGGGCGGAGCATAAACCTGGGCCGATGCGGCGAACGAGAACAGCAATGCCGCGCAGAACGCCGCGCGCGCGAAAAGGACAGACCGCATCTTGGTTTCGATCCCGGTGGTTCGGTGGCCACTCTCTCTGCGCTGGGGCGGGTGTCAAGCCATGCGGCTGCGGGAAATGCTCGCCATATTCGCGGCAACTATGGCCCGCTTGTCGTTGGGAATATGGGGAATAATCCAACGATTCCCGAAATAATACAAATTATTCAATCATTTACTTATTTGCGAATCGATGAATACGTGAGACCGTCTCAATAGTAAGGGGTTTATTAACAGGGGAACTGGGATGATCCGGAACAGCTTGCTGGCGATTGCTGCGTTGGTCCTCGTGCCGACTGCGGCCAATGCGCAGAATTTCAACGACAATTTCGACAATGAAGGCACGCCGGGCAGCCACCTGAACTATGGCAGCTTCACGAACTTCACGACCACCGGCCAGGTCGATCTCGTCGCGTCGCCCGACTATGGTATCATCTGCGGCGGCAAGTGCGTCGATCTCGACGGCACCAGCGGCCCCGGTGCGATGCTGTCGAACGCGATCGCCTTCACCGCCGGCCATACGGTCAAGATCAGCTTCGACGTAGGCGGCAGCCAGCGTTCGAGCGACTCGGACAGCTTCAGCTTCGCGGCACTGTTCGGTTCGCCGACCGGCATCACCGCGCTGAATACGCTGACCGGCTTCCCGGGCGCGCCTTCGCTCATCGGCAATTTCGCCAACGTCACCTCGATCAGCTATGGCACCATGATTGCCGGCAATGCGGGCTTCACCACCTATAGCCTGTTCTTCACGCCGACGGCGTCGGGCACGCTGCAGCTTTCGTTCAGCACCACCAGCGCCGACAATATCGGGCCGCTGCTCGACAATGTCAGCGTCGTCGCGGTGCCGGAGCCGGCTGCCTGGGGCATGATGATCGGCGGCTTCGGCCTGGCTGGCATGGCGATCCGCCGTCGCGCCGCCAAGACCAAGGTCAGCTTCGCCTAACCGGCGATCCGATCGGAGAAATCGGGGTGCGGCAGCCGGTCTGCCGCGCCCTTTTTCGCATGGGCCGCGTCAGCAGACCTCGGCGGTGTTCCGTGGCGGCGGTCCCGGCGGGATGCGCGCCGGATGCAGGTACCAGATGTCAGCGACGATATGGTGGCTGGCGCCATAGACCTTGCCCAGCGCGCGATAGAGCCGCGGATCATAAGCCTCGAGATCCTGGTGCGACAGGATGCGGCGGCCGTCGAACGCCACCAGCTGGCTGGTATTGAACCAGATCTGGGTGCCGATGCTCCAATATTCGTCGGGCGAGACGGCGGCATATTCGCCCTCCCAGCGATGCGCGACCATCGCATCCGCATAGGCCTGGCGCAGCTCGGCGTGGAGGAGCGGATCGCGCGCCTGCATCGCGCGCAGGATCATGTGCGCGAATTCGTGGACGAAGATGTTCTGCCCGGCATAGCGGTCGCGCGGCAGGCCGAGCAGATTCTCGGCGGCGGCGCTGGTCAGCGGGCCGGCCATGCCGCGGGCGCGGCCGCCCCAATAGGTGCGATCGGTCAGGCGGCCGATGCGGCTGTCATATTGCTTGCGCTCGCATGGGGTGAGGCGGGGATCGTCGCGCGCCGGCTTCTTCCAGCCGCGCTGCTCGGGCAGGTCGAGCGTACTCTCGTCGGGCGCCATGATCGCGACGCGGACATGGTCGGCGACCAGCTGCGCGCGGAGGTCCGGGCGCTCGGCCAGCATCGCATCGATGATGTCGCGGGCGACGGC
Organism: Sphingomonas sp.; assembly: GCA_040508955.1. Taxonomy (GTDB): domain Bacteria; phylum Pseudomonadota; class Alphaproteobacteria; order Sphingomonadales; family Sphingomonadaceae; genus Sphingomonas. The sequence continues at coordinate 14,633 of JBEVLV010000096.1, forward strand.
CAGCGCCTGAGGCGGGGTCCGGGCCGAGGCGGTGACTGGGATGCCGCCGGCATCGAGATATCGGGTGTAGAACGGGTCGAGGCCCAGCGCCGCCGGCGGCGGCACGGCCTGCGCCGGGGCGGGCATCGCCGCCAAAAGGCCGGGAAGGAGCCCGCTCGCCAGAAGCAAGCGGGCCGCCCGCATCAGTAAACGCGCTTCTTCGGCTTGATATACTCGATCTCGTCGGTGAGCGTGTAATCGTGCACCGGGCGATACTCGATCGCGGTCTTGCCATCCTTGCCGCCCCAGCCGGTGAAGGTCGCGACGGTGTGCTTCATCCAGTTGGCGTCGTCGCGCTCGGGGAAGTCCTCGTGCATGTGCGCGCCGCGGCTTTCCTTGCGGTTGGCGGCGCATTCCATCGTCACCACCGCCTGGCCGATCAGATTGTCGAGCTCGAGCGTCTCGACCAGATCGGTGTTCCAGATCAGCGAGCGATCGGTGATGCCGACGTCCTGGAAGCCCTGATAGACCTTCTCGATCTTCTCGACGCCCTCGGCCAGCAACGCGCTGTCGCGGAACACGGCGCAGTTGCGCTGCATCGTCTTCTGCATCTCGGCGCGGATCTGCGCGGTGGGCGTGCCACCCTTGGCGTTGCGGAAATGGTCGAGCCGGCCGAGCGCGAACTCCTCCGAGCCCTTGGACAGCGCGGCGTGCGAGGTGTCGGGCTTGACGATCTCCTTGAGGCGGAGACCCGTGGCGCGGCCGAACACGACCAGGTCGATCAGCGAGTTGGAGCCCAGGCGGTTGGCGCCGTGCACCGAGACGCACGCCGCCTCGCCGACCGCGAAAAGGCCGGGAACCACCGCATCCGGATTGCCGTCCTTATTGTGGACGACCTCGCCGTGATAATTGGTCGGGATGCCGCCCATATTATAGTGGACGGTCGGGACGACCGGCAGCGGCTGGCGGGTCAGGTCGACGCCGGCGAAGATCTTGCCGGTTTCGGTGATGCCGGGCAGGCGCTCGTGCAAAATCTTCGGGTCGATGTGATTCAGGTGAAGGAAGATGTGATCCTTCTCCTTGCCGACGCCGCGGCCCTCGCGGATCTCCATCGCCATCGAGCGCGAGACGACGTCACGCGAGGCGAGGTCCTTCGCCGACGGGGCATAGCGCTCCATGAAGCGCTCGCCTTCGGAGTTGGTCAGATAGCCGCCTTCGCCGCGCGCACCCTCGGTGATCAGCACGCCGGCGCCGTAGATGCCGGTCGGGTGGAACTGGACGAACTCCATGTCCTGGAGCGCGATGCCCGCGCGCAGCGCCATGCCGTTGCCGTCGCCGGTGCAGGTGTGCGCCGACGTCGCCGACTGATAGATGCGCCCGCCGCCGCCGGTGGCGAGCACCACGGCATGGCTGCGGAAGCGGTGGATCGAGCCGTCTTCCATGCACAGCGCGATCACGCCGCGGCACACGCCGTCCTCCATGATGAGGTCGAGCGCAAAATATTCGACGTAGAAGTCGGCGTCGTACTTCAGGCTCTGCTGGTAGAGCGCGTGGAGCATCGCATGGCCGGTGCGGTCCGCCGCGGCGCAGGTGCGCTGCACGGGGGGGCCTTCGCCCATATTCTGCATATGGCCGCCGAACGGGCGCTGGTAGATCGTGCCGTTGT
>JBEVLV010000097.1:0-7054 GCA_040508955.1 Sphingomonas sp.
GGGCGCACTCGGCCGGGAATGGCTGAAGATATCGAATGGCGCGTCGAGCCGGGTCTGATCGACTATGCCGCGGCGCTGGAGGAAATGGAGGCGCGCGCGGGCGCCGTGACGCGCGGCGAAGCGCGCGAGCTCGTCTGGCTGCTCGAGCATCCGCCGGTCTATACCGCGGGCACCAGCGCGACCGACGCCTCGGAACTGCTTGACGCCCGCTTCCCGGTGCATCGCACCGGCCGCGGCGGGCGCTATACCTATCACGGCCCCGGGCAGCGGATCGGCTATGTCGTGCTCGACCTGCGCCAGCGCCAGCGCGACGTGCGCGGCTATGTCCATGCGCTCGAAGGCTGGGTGATCGCAGCGCTCGGCGAACTGGGGATCGAGGCGTTCCGCGCGCCCGGCCGCATCGGCATCTGGACGCTCGACCATGGCCGGGAGGCAAAGATCGGCGCGATCGGAGTGCGCATCCGCCAATGGGTCACGCTCCACGGATTCGCGGTGAATTTGAATCCCGATCTCAATCACTTCAACGGAATTGTGCCGTGCGGCATCCCCGAGTTTCCGGTGACCAGCGCCGCCGCGCTGGGAATCGAGATTGCGCCAAACCGTTTTGACAAGGCCCTTTCCGCCACATTCTTGCCATTTTTGGACGCTCTGGCTTCCCGCGGGTAAAACGAGTCTTGAGGCCGTGCCCTGAACCGTCTAATGTCCATCGCGGTTTGGGTATTAACGGCGTAACCGTCATTCCAAATCCATTATCTAGGGAGCTATTTACATGCGTGCAGTCCTTTCGAAGATCGTTGCAGGTTCGATGATCGCCGGTGCGGCCCTCCTGGCCTCGGCGTGCACCAGCAACGAGAGCACGACCAACGTCACGAACACCACCGAAGTCGTTCCGACCGAGAACGTCACGACCACCGACACGATGGTCACCAACATCGACACCGCCGAGAACGGCGCCGTTGTCGAGAACACCACCGAGACCAACACCGTTTCGAACGCGATGTAATCATCGCGCGCAAGCGTGTTTCGAAAGGGCCGTCCGGGCGACCGGGCGGCCCTTTTGCATTGGAATCGCAGCGAAATGCCGCCCGGTCCTGCCGCCCGTTCGAAAAAAAGGGTTGGGTGCGGAATCGAAACGCCGTAACCACCAACCGGACGTAAAGCATAAGAGGGCAGGATGCTGGTTCCGCGTATTGGGTTCATACTGGCCGGCATCGCCGGTCTTTTCGCCGCGGCACCCGCCTCGGCACAATTCTTCCTCAAACCGGCCGACCTGGCGGGCGCGCGCGTCACCGGCGACGAACCGGGCATGACCGGCCCTGCCCTGCCCGGCGCGACGGCGCCGGAGCTTACCGCGGCGCTGGTGTGGAACCTGCGTGCGGCGCTCAACGTCGCGGCGCTCCAGTGCGGGTTCGAACCGACGCTGATGACGCTTGCAAACTACAATGCGTTCCTGAAGGATCATGACGGCGAACTGGACGAGTCCATGGCAGTTCTCGACAAATATTTCTTCCGGATCACCAAGAACAAGAAAGCGGGCCAGGCCGAGCTCGACAAGTTTCTGACCCGAGTCTATTCGGGTTTCTCCACCGTTTCTGGTCAGCGATCCTTCTGCCAAACTGCCGCCTCAATCGGCCACGAGGCAGTGTTCGCACGCCATGGCCAGCTCTATGACATCGCGCACAATCGCATGCGCGAACTCCGCGCCAGCCTCTCGCCATGGGGCGAGCAGCAGTTTCGCGCGCGCAACATCAGCTTCTTGCTGCCGCCGGCACGGCCGCTTCCTCCCTTCGGCAACGACAAATGCTGGAAGAAGAGCAGCTACAACGTGAAGAAATGCGGACCGCTGGCGAGCTAGGACGCTAGCGCAGCCCGAGCAGCTTGTGCGTCTGCAGGGTCAGGCGCCATTTCGGGCGGTCCAGCGCGAGTGCGACGGCTGCGCGCGTGTTCGCCTCGGCTGCGGCGCTGTCCATCGGCTGAACGAGGAAATGGGCGAAGTCCCAGCTCTCGAGCATGTCGAGATCGGTGCCGGCCTGGGGCCATACCAGCTTGAGCTCGTCGCCGCTGCGCTGGACGACGTCGCTGCCCGCCTTGGGGCTGATGCACACCCAGTCGATCCCCGGATGCGCCGGCAGGGTGCCGTTGCTCTCGATCGCGATGCGGAAGCCGCGGGCGTGGAGCGCGTCGACCAGTGCATCGTCGACCTGCAGCATGGGCTCGCCGCCGGTGAGCACGACGAAGCGCCCTTCGGCGCTCTCGCCCCAATGCCCCTCGACTGCCGTCGCCAGCGCTCCGGCATCGGCGAACTTGCCGCCGCCCGCGCCATCGGTTCCGACGAACTCGGTATCGCAGAATTTGCAGACCGCCGTGGCGCGATCCACCTCGCGGCCCGACCACAGGTTGCACCCGGCGAAGCGCACGAACACCGCCCGCGCGCCGGCATTCACCCCCTCACCCTGGAGCGTGAGGAACATCTCCTTCACCGCATAGGACATCGCGTCAGGCCGGAACCGCGTAGCGCGTCGGATCGGGCAGCCCCGCTTCCTCGAAGCCCTTGGCGCGCAGCCGGCAGCTGTCGCACAGGCCGCAATGGACTCCGCCCGGCGCAGGATCGTAGCACGACCAGCTGATCCCGGCGTCGAGCCCCAGGCGATCGGCCTCGCGGACGATGTCGGCCTTGGTCATGTGCTGGAGCGGCGCGCGGACATGGAAGGGGGCGCCCTCCACCCCGGCCTTGGTCGCGACTTCGGCGAGCTTCTCGAATTCGGCGATGAATTCCGGCCGGCAATCGGGATAGCCCGAATAATCGAGCGCGTTGACGCCGATATAGATGTCGCGCGCACCCGCCGCCTCGGCCCAGCCCAGCGCGAGGCTGAGAAAGATCGTGTTGCGCGCGGGCACATAGGTGACCGGGATATCGTCGCCGACGCCGCCCTTGGGCACGTCGATATCGGCGGTGAGCGCCGATCCGCCGAACGCGCGCAGGTCTAGCGGGAGCACGACATGGCGCTCGGCGCCCAGGGTGGCGGCGATGCGCCGCGCCGCGGCCAGCTCGACCTGGTGCCGCTGGTTATAGTCGATCGAGAGCGCCAGCAGCCGGTGCCCGTCCTCGCGGGCCCGCGCCGCGGCGACCATCGAATCGAGCCCGCCGGAAAGCAGGGCAATTGCAATGCTTTGAGTCATGCGGCCCCGGCTAGCGCTTTTTGGCAGCGCGTACAGCCCCAAACAAAATGGGCCGCCCGAAGAGCGACCCAGGGGTTTGGGAAAACCAATGCCAGAGAGGAATCCGCTCCAAGAAGGAGCGCCCCCTTTCTAGCCCGAAGAGGGTTAAGAGCCGGTAAACGCGCCATCAGCCGCAATTGCCGATGCGCCGCCCCTCATAATCCTCGGAGAAGGGCGCACCATCGAGCACGCCTTGCGTATCGACATGGACCAGCTTGCCGGTCTCCACCCCCAGGGTGGTGCGACCATGGCCGTGGCCCGGACACGTATAGCGGATCGTGATCGAGCGCTGGGTCTGCTCCATCACGAAATGCTCGCACTGGGCCGTGCCGTGCACGAGCTGGAGCAACGCCGCGGGATTGGTCAGGCACAGCTTGCGCTCGCCGTCCACGCTCTTGAACTGCCACTGGCCCCGTTCGACCGTGCCGAGCGGCGTGACGGGATCGCCGCGCTGCGCGGACGCACCGGCCGCGCCCAAGAGGAGCAACGCGCCGGCAACAACCGGGCGCGCGATACGCCGAGACTCCATTCCAAACTCCCGTTCGGGGGGTACAGGCACCGCTCCCCAGCCGGACCGCCTGCAAGTCGCCAGAAGAATATCGCGTATCGGACCGTTTTTACAACGGGGGTGGAACAAAATCAGCGAGCGGCACCGGGAATTTGGTCGAGCAGAAGGCGCAATCGACGCTGATCACGCCATTCTCATCGGCCATCGCCGCGCGTTCCTCGGCGGGAAATTTGCCAAGGACCTGCATGATATAGCTTGCGTCGCAACGACATCCCCGCGCCAGATCGGTCCCGGCGAGCAGCCGCACCTCGGGCTCCTCGTTGAAAAGGCGCCAAACGAGATTTTCGAGCGGAATCGAGGCATCCGCAAGTTCGTCCGGCCCCATCGTCCCGGCCAGCGTCTCGACATGATGCCATTCGGGATGATCGAGCTTGGTGTGCAGCCGCTCGCGGCCCTCCTCGCCCTCGGGAAGATGCTGCAGGAAGATACCCCCCGCGATCAGCTTGCCCGCACCGTCGCGGTTCAGCCCCAGGCGCACCAGGCTCGGGATCTGCTCGGATTGCAGGAAATAGCTCTCCGCCGCTTCCGCCAGCGAGCCGCCGTCGAGCGGGACGATACCCTGATAGCGCTCCTTGGTCGTCGCCTGATCGAAGGTGACCGCGAGATGGCCCTTGTTGAACAGGGCATAGAGCGACGGATTCTTGCCGAGCATCGCCAGCCGGTCGGCATCGTACTGGACATAGCCGCGCAGCTCGCCGCCCTTGTAGTCGCACACCAGCAGGCTGACGATGCCGCCCTGGGTCTGCGCCTGGAGCGTCATCTGCCCTTCGGTATCCTTCAGCGTCGAACCGAACAGCGCCGTTAGCGTCAATGCCTCGGCGAGCAGCCGCTCGATCACCGGCGGGTAGGCGTGCGCCGACAGGATCTGGTCGAGCACCGGACCCAGCCGCGCGACGCGGCCGCGGGCATGGCGCCCTGGAATGGTGAAGCCGATCACGCGATCGAGATCGGTGGGAGGAGCGGTGTTGGTCATGTCGGTCTCCACCGCTCGGGGCACGCGACATCGGTTCCGCGCGGGCCTGACGAACGGGTTGTTCGGGTTCCAGCGCTAAATAGGGAGTCGCGGCTCCGACGCAACTCGCGCGGCGCGGCGGCGCGCGGCGATCCGCGATGCGATCCACAGCACCCAGCCCAGCGCGAGCGCCAAGCCTCCGATCCAGAACGGCACCAGGAACGCCGAAAGCCCCATGTCGAATCGCGCCAATATACCCTCGAGCGAATCGCCGCGCGGCAGCATCCGCTCGATCCAATAGGGGCTGGTCGCCGCGGCCAGGATCGCCGCCACCCCGGCCACGATCAGCCACAAAGCGGCCCCGGCGAGCTGGCCCGGACGCGCCCTGGCAAGGATCATCACCAGGGCGGCATTCGCTGCGGCGATCAGGAGCAGGGTCAACTGACCCGCATCGCCATCGAGGGCGAAAATCAACACCACCGCCAGTGCAAAGGTCAGGACCAGAGCGGCAAGCGCAACGATCCGGACCAACGGCATGGCAATGCTCCTAGACCTGACCGAACACCCAGCGCAGCACCGATTTCTGCGCATGGAGGCGGTTCTCCGCTTCCTGCCAGATCAGCGATTGCGGCCCGTCGATCACCGCGTCCACCACTTCCTCGCCGCGATGCGCGGGCAGGCAGTGGAGGAATTTGGCGTCGGGCTTGGCCTCGGCCATCAGCGCCTCGGTCACCTGATAGGGCATCATCGCCTTGAGCTTGGTTTCGGCATGGGCCTGGCCCATCGAGATCCAGGTGTCGGTGACGATGATGTCCGCCCCCTCGACCGCCTCGCTGGCGGTGCCCACGACCTTCGCACGCCCCTTGCCGCGCGCGACGTCCGCCTCGCTCGGCTGGAAGCCCTGGGGGCAGGCCGCGACCACGTCGAAATGCATCAGCCCGCCGGCTTCCATGATCGAGGCGAGGACGTTGTTGCCGTCGCCCAGCCATGCGACCCTGAGGCCCGGCAACGAGCGCCCGGTCTCGAGGATCGTCAGCAGGTCCGCCATGATCTGGCAGGGGTGCGAGGCATCGGTGAGCCCGTTGATCACCGGCACGCTGGCATAGCGGGCCATGTCGACCACCTTCTGGTGATCGTCGGTGCGGATCATGATCGCGTCGCAATAGCCCGAAAGCACGCGCGCGGTATCGGCGATGCTCTCGCCGCGGCCGAGCTGCATCGAGCCCGCGTCCATCACGATGCTGGTGCCGCCCAGCTGGCGGATCGCCATGTCGAACGAGACGCGGGTGCGCGTCGAGTTCTTCTCGAAGATCATCGCCAGCGTGTGGCCGGCCAGCGGCGCATCGGCATCGGCCCTGCCCTTGGGCCAGCCCGCGCGCGCCGCCTTGCGCTGGAGCGCATCGGCCAGCATCGCGGCGACGCCGTCGGCGCCCGCGTCGGACAGGTCGAGGAAGTGGCGCAGCTCAATCATCGCTGGGGAGCCCGAAGGTCCGCGCCCCCTCGCTCAGGCGCTCGATGCACTCGGCGATATGGCTCTCGTCGATGATCAGCGGCGGCAGCACGCGGAAGACGTTCTCGCCCGCCGCGACCGTCAGCAGCCCGTGATTGTCGCGCAGGTGCGCCACGAAGTCGCGGCTCACCGCCGGCTCCTTCATCTTGATGCCGAGCATCAGCCCCTTGCCGCGGATCTCCTCGAACAGATGATCATGGTTCGGGATCAGCTGCTCGAACGCCTGGCGCAGCCGGTCGCCCATCTTGACGACATTCTCGAGGAAGCCGGGCTCCGTCATCACGTCGAGGATCGCCTGCCCCGCCGCCATGGCGAGCGGATTGCCGCCATAGGTCGAGCCGTGCGTGCCGATCACCATGCCCTTGGCCGCTTCCTCGGTCGCCAGGCACGCGCCAAGCGGGAAACCCGCGCCGATGCCCTTGGCCGCGGTCAGGATGTCGGGGGTAATGCCGTAATGCTCATAGGCCCACATCTTGCCGGTGCGGCCGTACCCGCACTGGATCTCGTCGAGGATCAGCAGCAGGCCGTGCTCGTCGCACGCCTTGCGCAGGCCCTGGATGAACTCGGCGGTGCCCGCGGTCATCCCGCCCTCGCCCTGCACCGTCTCGACCAGGAAGCCCGCGGTCTCGTCGTCGATCGCGGCGAGCGCGGCTTCGAGATCGTTGAACCGCGCATAGTCGAAGCCCGGCAGCAAAGGCTCGAACCCGTCGCGCATCTTAGGCTGGTCGGTCGCCGAGATCGCCCCCAGCGAACGCCCGTGAAAGGCGTTCTTGAAGGTGATCAGCTTGTAGCGTTCGGGATTGCC
>JBEVLV010000098.1:0-6224 GCA_040508955.1 Sphingomonas sp.
GATGGCGAGGATCTGGCGACCTTGGTGTCGCATATCGTGATCCATGAGGTCGGGCACCACTTCGGGTTGAGCGATGCCGACATGCACCGGCTCGAGGACGAGGCGTGAGGCGCGCACCCTCCGGTTCGTCACCCCCGCGCAAGCGGGGGCCCATCTCCCGTGGTCGCCGCCGGTTGCACGTTCGCGAGATGGGTCCCCGCTTGCGCGGGGATGACGGATTAAGAGGCAAAAACCGCGCTGGCGCAGTAGTATCAGATCAAACTTCGGCGCTCCCTCAGGAGGCCGGCACCAGCTCGATCACATCCAACTTCGATTCGAAGCGGGGATAGGGCATCACCAGCCGCCAGCGCTTCGCCTCGATCTGCTCGATATAGCCGATCACGTCGCGGCCGTCGTCGATGCCGTAGCGGAGCGGCGCGCTCTCGTCGCCCAGGACCAGCGTGCCGAGGAAGATCGCCCGCGCCTTGGTGTCGGGGTAGAGCAGCCCGGTGGGGCGCTGCGATCCGCTGAGCTTGTTCAGCCCGTGGATCTTGCCCTCGTCGGTGATGCTGCATTCGGCCCAGGGATAGATGACCAGCCCGGTGACCGCGGTCCCGCCCTTGCCGAGCTTGAACGTGCGGCAGCGATAGTTTCCGGCGGGCGGCACCGGATCGGTCAGCGCGCGATCGGGATCGAACAGGACCGGATCGGCGGCGATCGTCTTCGCATCGGCCTCTTTCGCTTCGGGCAACGCCTCGTCCCAGGCCTGGCGCCAGGTGCGCAGGCTGTCGCGATCGGAATCGGTCGCGATCGCGCGCCAGTTCGCGTCGGGATCGAGCCGCGCCGACGTCGCCTCGCGATAGACGCTGCAGCCTCCCAGCGTAACGGCGAGCACGGCTGCGGCGGCGATCTGCTTCATTCGGTCGTGCTTCCCCATGTTCCGCGGCCTATTCGGCCGTCCAGCCGCCATCGATCGAATAGTTCGATCCGGTGATCGCGGCGGCCTCGTCGCGACAGAGAAATAGCGCGAGCGCGGCAACTTGTTCCGGCTGCACGAATTCCTTGGTCGGCTGCGCGTCGAGCAGCACGTCGTTCAGCACCTGCTCGCGCGTCATGTTGCGCGCCTTCATCGTGTCGGGGATCTGGTTCTCCACCAGCGGCGTCCAGACATAGCCGGGCGAGATGCAGTTCACCGTGATGCCGAAGGTCGCGGTTTCCAGCGCCGCGGTCTTGGTCAGGCCGGCGATGCCGTGCTTGGCGGCGACATAGGCGGACTTGTTCGGGCTGGCGACCAGGCTGTGCGCGGAGGCGGTGGTGATGATCCGGCCCCATTTCTTGGCCTTCATCGCCGGGATCGCCGCGCGCATCAGGTGGAAGGTCGAGCTGAGGTTGATCGCGAGGATCGCGTCCCACTTCTCGATCGGGAACTGGTCGATCGGCGCGACATGCTGGATGCCCGCGTTCGAGATGACGATGTCGGCGCTGCCGAACTCGGCCTGGGCGCGGGCGACCATCGCCGCGATCTGCTCGGGCTTGGTCATGTCGGCGGGGTCGTACAGTGCCTTGGCGCCGCTCGTCGCCTCCAGCGCGGCGCGCTCCTTCTCGATCGCGTCGGCATCGCCGAAGCCGTTGATCATCACCATCGCGCCCTCGGCCGCCAGCGCCTTGGCATAGGCCAGGCCGATGCCCGAGGTGGAGCCGGTGACGATCGCGGACTTGCCCTTGAGGAACATGGCTTACTCCTGAACTAGCGCTGGGTGAGGTCGAAGGCGGCGGTCTTGCCGTCGAGGATGTTCTGCGCGACGAGCTGGGCGTTGGCCATCGTCTCGGCGACCGCGGTGCGGCCCGCCTGCCAATGCTCGTGCATCGATCGTGCGGAGAATTCGAAGTCGCGGCTGCCGCCTTCCCAGGCATTGGCGCGATAGATCAGCTGGACCAGGCTCACCGGATATTCGGAGACGCGCGCCTTCAGCGCCAGCACCTCGGGATCCTCGGCCAGCTCGGGCGGCAGGCGGTCGAGCAGCTTGCACACCATCTGCCGCTCCTGCCGGAGCTTCAGCCGCTCGTCGGAAACGGCGCGGGTGCGGCTGGAGAAACGGATCTCCTTCTCGCGCGCCACCACGTCGGTGATCGTGCGCGGCAGCTCGGCCGCGGCGGGGAACAGGTCGACCTGGAAGATCAGCGTCTCCGCATCCTGCCGGTCGAGGATGTGCGTCAGCGGCGTATTCGAGATGAGGCCGCCGTCCCAGTAGAACAGCCCGTCGATCTCGATCGGCGGCAACCCGGGCGGCAGCGCGCCCGAGGCCATGATGTGGCGCGCGTCGAGCTTCTCGTCGCGCGTATCGAAATAGCGGAAATTGCCGCTGCGCAGCTCGACCGCGCCGACCGAGAGCCGCACCGGCCCGTTGTTGAGCAGGTCCCAGTCGACCAGCCGGTCGAGCGTCGCCCGGAGCGGCGACGTGTCGTAGAAGCTCAGCGCCTCGGGCGAACCCGCCGCCGCGAAGCCGGGCGGGATCGGGCGCGGGGCGAAGAAGCCGGGAACGCCGCTCAGCATCACCATGCCCGCGGCCCATTCGTGCGTGAACTCGCGTGCGGCATCGGTGAGCGGCAGCGAGAAATCGGGCAGGGCGGAGGTGACCTGGTCCCAGAAAGCGCGGATCGCGTCCAGGCGCCGCTCGGGCGGGTTGCCGGCGAACAGCGCGGCGTTGACCGCGCCGATCGAGATGCCGGCGACCCAGTCGACCTGGATGTGGTTCTCGGCGAGTTCCTCGATCACTCCCGCCTGGAAGCTGCCCAGCGCCCCGCCGCCCTGCAGCACCAACGCGACCATGTCCGGCAAGGGAAGGCCGGACGGAAGATGATGACGGGGGCGAGTCTCGGCATCGGCCATGGCACGTCCTCTGACGCATCGCAGCGCGGGGAGCAATGGCGTTCAGGGGGTGCAACGCTTGCGCGACGTTGAGGGGGTGCAACGCTTGCGCGTCTGGGGCATTGTTGCGGGGAACGAACAAAGGGGGTGCCCGATGCGGCTCGACGATCTCGATCCCACCGACAATGCGCGCGATCTCGGATCGGGCGGCGGCGGAGGTGGCGGCTTTCCGTTGCTCGGGCTGCTGCCGATGTTCCTCGGGCGCGGACGGATGGGCTGCGGCTCGATCGGGCTGCTGATCGTCGTGGGGCTCGTCTATCTCGTCATGTCGGGCGGCGGCGGGATGCTGGGCAGCACCGGTGGCTCGGGCACCGGCCAGTCGCCAACCGCGGGCAAATCGGGTGCCGACGTCTGCCGCGTCAACGAGCGCCGGCTCGAGGCGTGCCGGGTGATGCGGAGCACCGACGATACCTGGGCGAAGATCTTCCAGGAATCGGGCCAGCGCTACACGCCCGCGACGATCAACTTCTTCCAGGGCGGCGCGCAGACCGGCTGCGGCGCGGCGACCTCGGCGGTCGGCCCCTTCTACTGCCCGAGCGACGATGGCGTTTACATCGACACCGCTTTCTTCGACGAACTGGAGAAGCGCTTCGGCGCCAAGGGCGACTTCGCCCGCGACTATGTGATCGCGCACGAGATGGGCCACCATATCCAGGATCTGCTCGGCACCTCGGACCAGGTCTCCCAGGCCCAGGCGCGCAGCTCGCAGGCCGAGGGCAACCGCATGTCGGTCAAGCTCGAGCTCCAGGCGGATTGCTTCGCGGGCGTCTGGGCGGCGCGCAACAAGGACCGGCTCGAACCCGGCGACATCGAGGAGGGCATGACGGCGGCGAATGCGATCGGCGACGACACGCTCCAGAAGCAGGCGCAGGGCACGGTGGTGCCGGACAGCTTCACCCATGGCACCTCGGCCCAGCGGATGCAGTGGCTGCGGACCGGCCTCGAGAGCGGTGATCCGGCCAAGTGCAACACGTTCGACGCGGCCCAATGAGGGTGCGCTGACCGGATTTGCTTGACGGCCACCCCTGCGCTGCAGTGAGATGCGCGCAGGGGGAGAATTTCATGCAGGAACAGGGCGAAGGCGGCCGCGCCTTCCAATTCCATGGCAACTGGCGCGAGTTCGCGCCGATCGCCTTCACCAATCTGCTGCTCACCATCGTGACGCTCGGCGTCTACATGTTCTGGGCACGCACGCGCGAGCGCCGTTATCTTTGGAGCCAGACGCGTTTCATCGACGATCGGCTCGAATGGACCGGCACGGGGCTCGAGCTGTTCATCGGTTATCTGCTGGCGCTGCTCGTGTTCGTGCTGCCGCTCGGCCTGGTCCAGTTCGGCGTGCAGGCGCTGGCGATCCGGGGGCAGGACGGCGCGGCGGCGCTGCTGCTGGTCGGCGTCTATGTCGCGGTGATGTATCTGGTCGGCGTCGCGGTGTTCCGCGCGCTGCGCTACCGTCTGAGCCGCACCTTCTGGCACGGCATCCGCGGCGGCAGCGACCGCCAGGGCTTCGGCTACGGCCTTTCGCATCTGTGGAAGACCTTCGCCGGCAGCCTGGCACTGGGCCTGCTCGTGCCCTGGGCGATGGTGAGCCTGTGGAACGAGCGCTGGAACGCGATGAGCTTCGGCCCGCATCAGTTCGAATCCAATGGCGAGTCGGGCGGGCTGATGGCGCGCTATCTGCTCTACTATCTCGTGCCGATCATCTTCTTTGTCGGCATCGTGATCGTGGCGGCATTGTTCGGTCCGGTGACGCGCGCACCGATCAGCTCGCCCGAGGATATCCAGATCGGCTTCGTGCTGATCGCAGTGATACTCTATTTCGGCTTCTTCATCGTGCTGGGGCTGATCGCGCTGATCTATTATGCGGCCTATTTCCGCGAAGTGGTGAGCAACCTCTCGCTCGGCGATCTCGATTTCGAGTTCCGGGCGCGCACCAAGGACTGGTTGAAGCTGTTCATCGGCAACTTCTTCCTGGTGGTGCTGACGCTGGGTATCGGGACGATCTTTCTAGGCTATCGCAACTGGGCGTTCTTCATCCGCCACATGCACGCCTATGGCAGCCTGAACCTCGACGATTTCACCCAGTCGAACACGCGCCAGCCGGGCCAGGGCGAGGGATTGCTGGATGCGTTCGATGTCGGCGCCTTCTGAACCCGAAGCCCGGATCTGGCACTATGACGGTGTCAGCGGCGTGCGCCGCGCGCCGGACATGGTGCTGCGGGACGGCGGTTTCGTCCTGGTCGAGGGCGGGCAGGCAAGCGAGGTCTACGACTTTCGCGACCTGACGCCGCTCGGCAGCCCGGGCGGGTTCCTGCAATTCGGGCTGAAGCACCGGCCGGGCTGGCGGCTCGGCTTTCTCGAGGCTCCGCCGCCCGGGATCGCGGCGTTGCTGCCCCGGACCCGCGGCTATGGCACGCTGATCGACAAGATCGGGCTCTGGCCGGCGGTGATCGGCTTCGCGGCGCTGTCGGCGGTCGTGGTGCTGGCGGTGCTCTCGGCGCCGGCGGTCATCGCCCAGATGATCCCGCGCTCGGCCGAGGCGAAGATGGGCGCGCTCATGGTCGGCGATTTCGGCGATCGTGCCTGTGCCACGCCACAGGGGGACGCCGCGCTCAAGGCGCTGACCAGCCGGATGGGCGTGGCGAGCGACGTCGATGTCCGGGTGATCGACGTGCCGATGGTCAATGCGATCACCTTGCCCGGCGGGCATGTCGTCATCTTCAGCGGATTGATCCAGCGCGCCAGCTCGCCCGACGAGGTAGCCGGCGTACTCGCGCACGAACTGGGCCATGTCGAGCATCGCGACGTGCTCGAATCGCTGGTGCGGCAGTTCGGGCTCAGCGTCGTGCTCGGCGGCCTCGATGGCAATGTCGGCGGCTATACCAACGCCCTGCTCTCGGCGAGCTATTCGCGCGACGCTGAGTCGCGCGCCGATGGCTATGCGATCGATGCGCTGGGCAAGGCGAACGTCTCGCCCAAGGCGACCGCGGCGCTGTTCAAGCGCCTGTCCAGCGGTGAGATCAAGGGCAAGGGCGCGGCGTCCCTGGTGAACTATCTGGCGAGCCATCCGATGTCCTCCGAGCGCGAGGCGCGTTTTGCCGCCAGCGCGAAGGGGGCCGCCTACACCCCGGCGCTCGATCCCCAGCAGTGGCAGGCGCTGCGCAGCATCTGCGCGGGCAAGCCCAAGGGCTGGGAGTCGCGGTTGCCGTTCTAGGGCGATTTCGATTTCGGTTCGTCTCCCACCTTCCCGTCACCCCGGCCGCAGTGCCGGGGTTCACTGTGCGGTTAGGAGAGGCATTCGAGCTTCTTGCGGCTCGCC
>JBEVLV010000099.1:0-10860 GCA_040508955.1 Sphingomonas sp.
GTGAGTTTCCCCGGCCGGACGGAGGCATTGCCCGGCCGGGGAAGCGTCGCCGCGCGTAGAACTTGAAGCGCGCGCCGACGAAGAACTGGCGACCCGGCTTGCTGTAGACCTGCTGGTCGCGGATCGTCTTGCCGTCCCAGAAATCGGTCGCCTGGTTGGTCAGGTTCAGCATGTCGATGCTGATCCCGATGTTCGGCGTGATGTCGTAGGAGATCGACGAGTCGAGGTTGAAGGTCGAGTAGCTGCCCGTGGCATCGGCCAGGCCGGCGCGCAGCGGCACCGTGCGCAGATACTCGCTGCGATAGGCCCCGGACAGGCGCACCGACAGGCCATGCGCCTCGTAGTAGAGCGTCGCGTTGAACGAGTTGGGCGACACGTTGGTCAGCTGGTCGGTCAGCTTCGGCCCGCCCTGGTTGGCGGTCAGGAAGTAGGTGATCTTCGAGTCGATGTGCGTGTAGTTGAGCAGCGCGCCGAAATTCTTGAGGAAGCCCGGCAGGAAGGTGAAGGGCTGCTGATAGTTGATTTCCAGACCCTTGATCGTGCCGCCGTCCGTCGTCTGGAAATTGGTGATGTTGATCGGCGCATTCGGGTCCGTGCCCGCCGGGAAGGCGGAGATGGGGATGCCGCTGGCGTTGATCGTGGTCTGGGTCAGCAGCTGCTGTGCAAAGGTCTTCAGCTTCTTCTGGAACACCGCCACCGAGAGCACGGCGCCACGCTGGAAATACCATTCGACGCTGGCGTCGAGATTGGTCGCGCGGAACGGCTCGAGGTCCGGATTGCCGACCGTCGACGAATAGTTGGTGCCCGTGACCGTGACCGCACCGCCCGGGGTCAGATTGCCGAGCGCCGGCCGCGAGATCGCCTTGGCCGCGGCGAAACGGAAGATCAGCTTCTCGCCGACTTCCAGGCCGAGATTGGCGGCGGGCAGGAAGTCCTCATAGGTCCGGCGCGCCTCGACCGGCGGCAGGGTCGCGGAGATGAAGCCGGTCGAATATTGGTTGGTCCAGGCATAGCGTGCGCCGACATTGCCGCGCAGACGCAGATTGTCGCTCAGCGGCACGTTGAAATCGACCTGGGCATAGGGGCTGTTGTCGGTCTCACGGACGAACCGGTTGTTGCCCAGCGCCGCCGACGTGCTGATGCGGAAATCGCCGAGCGGGTTCACGCAGTTGCAGTTGAAGTCGTAGACCTTCTCGAACGCGTCGATGTCCGGCACGATGAAGCTCGTGGTCGAGCCCTGCGGCAGGTTGAGATCCCGGCCGAAATCGTTGATCGGCGTGCTGAGGCTGCCGAGCGATGTGCCCGCCGGCAGATTGCCGTTCACGATCGTCGAGGCGGTACGCGACAGGCTCACCGTCTGGAAGGTGAACTGCTTATAGGCGTAACCGACCTTGCCCGAGATGGCGTCGCTGAACTTCCACTCGAAATCGACCTTGCCGTTCTTGAACTTGTTGTCGACGCGCTGGCGCTGGACGCGGATGTCCGAATAGCCGTTGATGAAGCCCCAGTTCGCGGGGTCGGACGCATCGAATCCGAAATTCAGAATGCCGGCTTTCTTGCTGTCGCGCGTGTCGTAGACGAAGCCGTCGCTGTCGAGCCGGTCGAACGAGATCAGCGTGAACTCGGGGATCTCGAACAGCGAGCGCGACTGGCCATAGAGCACGTCGAGCTTGCCGCGCTCGCCGATGTCCTGGTGGAAATTGGCCGAAACCTGCCAGAAAGTCGTCGTCGAGCGCTCGCGCGCATTGGTCATGCGGAAATCGACATCGTCGAACACGCCGTAGCGCAGCAGTCCGGTGTCATCGACCTCGGCGTCGCGGATCTTCATGTTCGGACGGCCGGTCGCCTGGGCGGCAGTGAGACTGCCCGCCGCGGTGCCGTTACCGCGATTGAAGCTGATCGGGTTGGTCGCGAGGTCGTTCTTGTCCTGCTTGTATCGCGAATAGGCGGCGTCGATCGTCAGCAGCGTCGCGCTGCTCGGCTGCCATTGATACGAACCGGTAAGGCCCAGGCGCTCCTGTCGGTTGATGAACCGGCCATAACCCGGAAGCCGCGGGATGAAGACGCCGGCCTTGGCGATCTTGGCATAGGCATCCGGCGTCGAGCCGGGGTTGGCGCCCGGCGCGGGCGTGCAGTTCGGCGTGAACGGCGCGGTGGTCACCAGCGTGTTGATCGGCGTCACCGACGTGCCCGGAACGACCGGGCAGAAGCCGTTCAGCTGCTCCCAGTAATCGGACAGCGAAGTGTTGGAATAGGCCTCTTCCTCCACCGTGCGCTTCGAATAGGCGGCGGAGAACAGCAGGCCCATCGTATCGTGCGCGAAGGTGTCGCTGATCAGCGCGGCCACACGCGGCTGAACATGCTTGCCCATCTCGTAATAGGCACCCTGCACGCTCACGGCGCCGCGCAGCCCCTTCTTGTCGAACGGGCGGGCGGTGGTGAGGTCGACGGTGGCGCCGAGCGACCCTTCGTCCACTTCGGCCGATTGCGACTTGCGCACCACGATCGAGTTGAACAGTTCCGACGCGAACAGGCTGAAGTCGAAGCCGCGGCCGCGGTTGACGGTCGAGCCGAGCGTCGAACCGGTCGTGGCGGCGATCGCTTCGATCCCGTTCAGGCGGACACGCGAGAAGTCGCCGCCCAGGCCGCGAACGGTGATGTTGCGGCCTTCGCCGGCGTCGCGCTCGATCGAGATGCCAGGGATGCGCTGCAGCGATTCCGCGACGTTCGCGTCGGGGAAGTCCGCCATGTCCTGGGCGTTGATGACGTCGACGATGTCGTTCGACTGGCGCTTGACGTTGAGCGCGCTTTCCAGCGAGCCGCGCAGGCCGGTGACGACGATCTCGTTGCCGGCTTCGACCTGATCGTCCGCCTGGACTTGCTCGGCAGCGGGCTGTTCTGCGGCCGGCGCGGTCTGCGCGGCGGCGCTGGTCGCCCAGCAGGCGGCAGTCGCGATCGCGAATGCCGAAACACAGGCCTGGACACGGATTCGTGCTGGATGACCGACGAAAATCTTCATTCCCCTCTCCCGTTTTTGAGGTGCGTCTTTGCGCACTTTGGCGACGCGGCGTTGGACCGCTTGAATGGACACAACATGCAACCGATTCCGACCCAAGTCAAATATTGGTAGACCGTTCCATATGGTGGAATTATAACTCGCCCCAGATACAAGGGCGAGGAGAGGGCTGGATGACCGAGATTCCCGTGAGTCGGCGTGACTTCATCAGGCAGGCGGCGCTAGCCGGCGCGGCGGTCCCGATCCTGGCGGAATCCGCCGACGCGGCACCGATTCGGACTCTCGAAAATCCGCCTTCCGACTCGGACGCCGCCTGGCTCGACGGCACGCCGCCCGCGACTCACGAAGGCCAGGCCTGGGGCATGCCCTGGCCGCGCGGCACCGTCCCCGCCCGCGCCACGTTCCGCGCCACGACGAGCGCCGGCGCGCCGGTCGCGGTGCAGAGCTGGACCACCGCCTGGTGGCCCGACGGCTCGATCAAATGGACCGCGCACGCCATTCCCGCCGGCGAAGCGCTGGCGCCGGGCGTGCGGATCGCGCCCGGCAAGTCGCCCGCTCCTGCCCAGCCCGTCCGCGTCACCGACAGTGGCGACTCGATCGAGGTGAGCACCGGCCCCGTGCGCTGGCGAATCGGCAAGCGCGGCGACGCGATCCTGCGCTCGGCCCTGCACGGCAGCCGCGAGACGCTGCGCGACGTGCGCCTGATCGCCACCGCGCAGAGCGGACCCGACAGCGATGACGGCGTGCAGGCACCGATCGAGCGCTACGCAAGCGACATCGGTTCGGCGACGATCGAGCAGAGCGGCCCCGTCCGCGCCGTGATCCGCGTGGAGGGCGTGCACAAGGCCGGCACGCGCGGCTGGCTGCCCTTCACGCTGCGTCTCTATTTCCACGCCGGATCGCAGGCGGTGCGGATCGTCCACAGCTTCATCTTCGACGGCGATCCGGACAAGGATTTCATCCGCGGCCTGGGCCTTACCGGCGCGGTGCCGATGAGCGACGCGCTCCACGATCGCCATGTCCGCCTGGCCGGCCCCGACGGCGGATTGTGGGGCGAGGCGGTGCGGCCGCTCACCGGGCTCAGCCGCGACGCGGGCAAGCCCTATCGCGACGCGCAGGTTGCCGGTCGGGCGACGCCGCCGGCCGCCGAGATGCCGGCGCCGGTCCGCGACAATATCGAGCGGATCGCGGCCTGGGGCGACTTCACCCTCGCCCAGCCCAATGCCGACGGCTTCACGATCGCCAAGCGGACCAAGCCGGGTTGCGGCTGGATCGACGTCGATACCGCCGGCCGCGCGCCGGGGTTCGGCTATGTCGGCGGCCCGTCGGGCGGCGTGGCGTTCGGGATGAAGGATTTCTGGCAGCGTCCGCCCGTCCGACTGGATATCCGCGACGCGGCGACCGACACGGCGCGCTTCACGATCTGGCACCACGCGCCCGACGCCGCCGCGATGGACCTGCGCATGTATCATGACGGGCTCGGCATGACCGACCACGTCACCGAGAATCAGGGCCTCGACATCACCTACGAGGATTATGAGAAAGGCTGGGGCACGGCGCACGGCATCGCGCGGACGACCGAGTTCACGCTCTGGGCCCTGCCCGCGACGCCGGCGCGCGCGCGCCTGGTCGACATGGCGCACCAGGTCTCGCGCCAGCCCCGCCTGATCTGCACCCCGGCCCGGGTCCATGCCGCAGGCGTGTTCGGCGAATGGAGCCTGGTCGATCGCTCGACGCCGCAGCGCAAGGCGATCGAGGACCGCAACGATGCGCTGCTCGATTATTATCTCGGCCAGATCGACCAGCGCCGCTGGTACGGTTTCTGGAATTACGGCGACGTGATGCACAGCTACGATACCGATCGCCATGTCTGGCGGTACGATATCGGCGGCTATGCCTGGGATAACAGCGAGCTCTCGAGCGACCTGTGGCTCTGGTATTCCTATCTGCGCAGCGGCCGTGCCGACGTGTTCCGCATGGCCGAGGCGATGTGCCGCCACACCGGCGAGGTCGATGTCTATCACATCGGCCCGTATCGCGGCTTCGGCACGCGCCACGGCGTGCAGCACTGGAGCGACAGCTCGAAGCAGCCGCGCGTCTCCAACGCCACCTATCGCCGCATCTATTATTACCTCACCGCCGACGAGCGCTGCGGCGATCTGATGCGCGCGCTGGTCGACAGCGAATATACGCTCAAGCGCGTCGAGATCGGCCGCAAGGTCGATGCGCGCGGATCGCGGATCGCCCCGCCCGGCGGCAACAGCGCGGTGCGCGCCGAGGGCAAGCTGCCCGAGGACCAGGTGTTCGTCCAGTTCGGCACCACCTGGGGCTCGGTCGTCTCGGCCTGGTATACCGAGTGGGAGCGCACCCGAGACACCCGGTGGCGCGACCGCATCGTCGCCGGGATGCGCTCGATCGCGGCAATGCCGCAGCACTGGTTCGTCGGGGGCGCGCCGATGGACCTCAAGACCGGCGCGTTCGTCAGCCCCGGCACCCAGGTCAGCATCAGCCATCTGAACGGCGTGTTCGGCGTGTTCGAGATGCATGCCGAGCTGCTCGAGCTGATCGACGAGCCCAAATATCGCGAATGCTGGCTCGATTACTGCGCGCTCTACAACGCCAGCGATGCCGAGTTCGAGGCGAAGACCGGCCAGCCTGGCCGCGGGCGCGGCCTGCGCAACGCGCATTCGCGCTTCACCGCCTATGCCGCGGTCCAGCGCAAGGATCCCGCGCTCGCCAAGCGTGCCTGGAGCGAATTCCTGGGATCGAACGACGGGCACGACACGGTGGCGGGCGGCGTGACGCGCCGCATCTCCGGACCGGACGTGCTGAAGCCGATCGACGAGATGCCGGGCGTGAACACCAATGGCAGCGCGCAATGGGGCCTGGCCGCGATCGAGAATCTCGCGCTGATCGGCGACAGGCTCGGATCGGGGCAGTGACGCGCTCAGGCTGCCATAATCCGGAAGTTGCGCACGCGCAGGTGCGATCGGGTGGTGCGCAGTCCGAAATGGCCATGCGTGTAGGCCTCGGCATCCTCGAAGGTGAACAGCCGGACGCCGTCGCGCTCCACCGTCGCGCCGCGCGCGTCCGCCGTCAGCTTGAGCCGTATCCAGCGATTGGGGACGAGCAGCGCCGCGGCATCGCTGCGATCGTGCTCGGGCAGGATCGGCCGGTTGCCCGCCGCGCCGATATAGCGGCGCATCCGCGTCGTCGTGTTCCGGTTGCCGCCGATGCCGGTGTAATAGGTGCGGATCAGGTCGTAATCGGCGAAGGTGCCGCTGCGCCGCCGCGCGAGCACCGAGCCACCCGATACCGCCGGGTCGGTCGCCATCCAGAAGGCGTTGACGTCGCTCACCGCGTCGTGCGGTCCGCCCTCGGCGACCGCGAGCACGTCATATTCGATCGTCGCGGGCGCGGCGATCGGCGTGCGGAACCACAGGGTGATCCCCTCGGCACTGTCGATGTCGAGCACCCCGCCCTTCGCGGTCACCGTCGAAGCCGCTTGCGCCTCGACCACCCATTTGCCCAAGCCGTGCCGGAAGTCGTCGCCGAGCACCGTGTGGCGTGGCGCGCGCGCCATCGCGCGGCCGGCGAACGGCATCGCGCCGGCGAGCATCAGGAAATCGCGCCGATTCGGCATCTCCGCTCCTCTAATGGTTTGACGCGAGAACGCGCCTCAACTATCCATATTATGGATATCGGTACCACATAATAAACAGGAGGGGGAAGCATGTCGGTTCACGCCTTCCGCATGCAATTGAAGCCGGGCACGGTCGAGGAGTATCGCCGCCGCCACGACGCGATCTGGCCGGAGCTGGCGCAGCTCCTCAGCGAGTCCGGCATCCATGATTACTCGATCTTCCTCGACGAGGAGACGCTCGCGCTGTTCGCGGTGCTCAAGCTGCGTACCGACAACAGTCGCGACGCGCTTCCCAAGCATCCGATCATGAAACTCTGGTGGGACCATATGGCCCCGCTGATGGAAGTGGAACCCGGCAATCGGCCCAGGGAGTGGCCGCTCGTTCCGATGTTTCACCTCGACTAGACATTCCAATCCCCAGGAGACCTACCTTGGCCGCCCTCACTCATGACGTTTCCCAAGCGGACGTCCGCCAGGCGATCGACCGACTGATCGACAATCTCGTCAACCTGAAGGACGAGACCGGCGAATTCCTGCTGCGCCTCGAAGACGGCCGGGTGATCGACACCAAGGGCTGGAACGATTGGGAATGGACCCACGGCATCGGCCTGTTCGGCATGTACCGTTTCTTCGAGCAGACCAACGACGAGCGCGCATTCAACGTGATGCTCGCCTGGTTCCGCGACCGGTTCGCCGCTGGCACGCCGACCAAGAACATCAACACCATGTCGCCGTTCCTGACGCTCGCCTATCTGTTCGAGGATACCGGCGACCAGAGCTACCTGCCCTATCTCGACACCTGGGCCGAATGGCTGATGGACCCGGACGGCCTGCCCAAGACCGAGGAAGGCGGCTTCCAGCACATCGTCTTCAACGACGAGAATCCCGGCGAGCTGTGGGACGACACGCTGATGATGTCGGTGCTGCCGCTGGCCAAGATCGGCCTGCTGCTCGACCGGCCGCATTATGTGGAGGAGGCCAAGCGCCAGTTCCTCGTCCACATCAAGTATCTCTTCGATCGCCAGACCGGCCTCTGGTATCATGGCTGGACCTTCGAGGGCCGTCACAATTTCGCGGGCGCGCTATGGGCGCGCGGCAATTGCTGGGTCACGATCGCGATCCCCGAGATCCTCGACATGCTCGATCTGGAGCCCGGCGACGCCTTCCGCACCTTCCTGATCGATACGCTCGAGGCGCAGGTGAAGACGCTGGCCGAGCATCAGCACGCAAGCGGCCTGTGGCACACGCTGATCGTCGATCCGACCAGCTATCTGGAAGCATCGGCCACCGCCGGCTTCGCCTATGGCATCCTGAAGGCGGTGCGGAAGCGCTACATCTCCGCCGAATATGAGGCCGTCGCGATCAAGGCGATCAAGGCGGTGCTCGCCAATATCGACGAGACCGGCGAGCTCAAGCAGGTCAGCTTCGGCACCGCGATGGGCGACACGATGCAGTTCTACAAGGACATCCCGCTCACCTCGATGCCCTATGGCCAGAGCCTGGCGATCTGCGCGCTGGCCGAGTTCCTGCGGACGTATATCTGAGGACTCTCTTCGTCACCCCGGACTTGTTCCGGGGCCCGCCGCGAGGCAATCGACGCACAAGAGCCCGAAGTACAAACCGTGCGTCGTCGTGGCCCCCGGAACAAGTCCGGGGTGACGGTAAGATCAATCGATCCGCACCGCCTGGCCGTTCGTGTAAGCCGCGTCGCCGGTGAAGCCGCGATTGACCAGCCCCGGGGCGTTCTCCGCGTGCAGCGCGTGGGTGAAATAATCCCGGCGGTTGTCGCCCCAGCGGACGGTGCAATTGTTGAGCGTCACCCGCTCGGCACGCCGCACGCTGATCCCCGGCGTGTCGTGCTTCTCGATGCCTTCGGCCACGTTGGTCGGGCGATTGTCGAAGACGCCGCCGGGATATTTGCTCCAGCGATCGACGGTCACGTCGACATTGTCGAGCGTCACGTCGCTGACATGGCCGAGCGTATGCCCGTCGATGCGGATGCTGTTCTCCGCCCGGCCGCGGACATTCTGCACCTTCACATCGTGGATCCGCCCCAGCTTCGTATCGGCGTTGCGCGGGATCGCGGTGAACGAGATCGCCTCGCCCCTCCCCCACCACGGCGCCGAGAAATAGCGCGCGGTGAAGCGGATATCGCGGAAGGTGATATTGAAGACATTGCCCTGGTCGCGCAGCTGGATGCACAGGCCGCGGCAGCCCTGGACGATCTCGCACCGCTCGAAGAAGATGTCGTGGATGTCCTGCGTCGTCTCGGTACCGATCTTGAGCCCGGAATCCTGCGTCTCCAGCACGCAGTCGCGCACGACGATGTTCCGCGTCGGACCATATTGCGGATAGCGCGCGGTCGCCTTGATCACGATCGCGTCGTCGCCGCAGACGATGTGGCAGTTGCGGATCTCGACGTCCTGGCAATGGTCCGGATCGATGCCGTCGCAATTGGGCACGTCCATCTGGTTGCGGATCGTGACATGGTCGATCAGCACGCGCTGGCAGCCGACCAGATGCACCGTCCAGCTCGGCGCCTGGCGCAGCGTCACGTCGCGGATGCGCAGGTCCTTGCAATTCTCCAGCACCACCAGGCGCGGGCGGAAGTCCTTGGGGACCCACCATTCGCCCTCGGCATCATAGCTGACCATGAACTCCGGCGAGCGGCCATCGATCGTGCCGGTGCCGCTGATCGTGAGATTGTCGGCGCCCATCGCGTGGAGCACGCCGGCGAGCGGATCGGGATAATCCTCGGCCTTGGAACTCACCAGCAGCACCGCGTCGCCGGCGAGGTGGAAGTCGATCCCGCCCTTCAGCGTGACCGGTCCGATGAGGTATTTCCGCCCGGCGCGCAGCACGACCTGGGCACCCTTGCCCACCGCCGCGGCGGCATCGATCGCCTTCTGGATCGCCACGGTATCGGGCGTCGTGCCGTCGCCCCTGGCGCCATAGTCATGAACGTCGAACACGCGCGCCTTCTCCGCAGCTATCGCCGGTACCGCGAGCGTGCTCGCCGCCCCCGCAGCGATCCAGCCGATCGTCTGGCGGCGATTGAGTGTGTCGGTCATTTCGCCGGATCCCCCGTGAAAGATACGTCCCAGATCTTGGACAGTCTTGCCGTGCCCTTGGGTCCGGAGACGTCGAGCGTCACCACGAACTTGCCCGGCGTCGCGTAGCGATGGAGCGGGTGCTGCTCGGTCGAGACCTGGCCGTCGCCGAAATCCCATTTCCAGCCGGTCGCGCCCACCGAGTCATCGTGAAAGGCAACGGTGCGCAGCCTGCGGTCGAGGATGCGGAACGACCAGTCGGCCGCGATCGGCTTGGCGAGCGCCGGCTCCAGCGGCATCAGCCGGAACGGGCAGAGCTGCGAGGCCTGGCCGTACATGGTGTGATGCGGCGACAGGTTCCAGAAGCCGCGCTTGCCGCTCGGCCCGTCATCGTCGATCACCGCCCAGGCCATCGCGATCAGCTTGTCCTCGCTCAGCTGCGTCTCGACCGACTTGGCCGGATCCTCGGGATCGGCATGGTCGAACGGCGTGATCCAGAATTCCATCACGAGCTTGCCGGCCTGGCCCGGCTTGAAGTCGTAGCGATAGGCGATGTTGGACCAGGGCAGCCGCTTGATCCACGGCGCCTGCGGGCCCCAGGCCATCGCCCAGTCCTTGTCCCCGGCGGGGGTGAAGATGTGGTAGTTCTGGGCGTGGATGTTCTGAAAGCCGAACCAGGCGTCCTCGGGCGACAGATCGGGCTGGAAACGTCCGATCAGCGGCCCGCCGGAACGATCCCCGTCCACCACCAGCTCGAAGATGTCGTTGGTCAGCCCGGGCGCGTTGAAGTTCCAGTAATCGTCGCGCGCCTCGTAGAGGAAATAGAGCCGGTTGAGCCCCTTCACCCAGCCGACGCGGACGCTGACGTCGAGGCTCTTCGGATCGGGCCTGCGACCCGATCCGTCGTCCGCGGCAAGCGCGGACGTCGTGATCGCATAGTCCTTGCCGACCTTGTCCCAGTCGCCGGTATCCCCGTCGACGCGCGGGATCGCATCGGCGGGGAACTGGAACACGCGGAAGGCGGGCGCGCCGCCGTCCGCTCCCGGCGGTGCGCCTGCGCAGGTCGCCAGCACGGCTAGAAGCTCTAGCATGGCGCCCATACCCCATCGCCACCCCGGCGGAAGTGCCGGGGTCCACCAAGCGTCCGGGTG
>JBEVLV010000100.1:0-17617 GCA_040508955.1 Sphingomonas sp.
CCCTTGACGGGATCAGGCGAAGGTGACGCGCGCGACCTGGCGGCGACGGATGCCGGCGCCGACCACGCCGAAGCCGAGGACGAGCATCGCCCAGGCGGCGGGCTCGGGGACGGCGGCTGCCGAGACGATGAAGGTGCCCGGACCGTCGAAATTCTGGAAGACCGTGGGGCCGAACGCGAACAGGACGGGAGCGGCATTGGTGCCGGTGTACAGCGCCATGCCGGTGAAGTTCACGAGGGTGTTACCGACGGTGTAGATCGTCATGCCGCCATCGGCCGACGCGTCATAGAAGGTCAGTCCGGCGAGAAGCGACCCATCCGAATAGGTGCCCGGCGTATCGACCTGATAGAACAGATAGGATTCGTCCGCACCCGGGGTCGGATTGGATATCGGGTGATCATCGAGCTGGAAGCTTGCCGAGAAACCGTTCGGGCCAGTCACGGTGTAGAGCAGGGTGGCGGCAGAGGCGGGCGCGGCGGCGAAGACGAGCGAAAGCAGCGCGCCAGCCAGCAGGAAGAGGCGGTTCATGGGGAGGGATTCCTTGGTTAACGAAACCTCTCCGCCAAAGCATGACCGGGGCGGAGCGACAATCCGATAGACGTGTCCCCGGGCGGGAATCGACGCGAATCCAACGTCATATGCGTGTCATGGATTTGCGGGGTGCACCTGCGCGCGGGTTCAGCCCGAGTCGCGGCCGTCGAACGCCGCGCGCGACGCCTCGATACGATCGAGGTTGCGCGCCGCCCATACCCAGACGCCGCAGAACGCTTCGCTCAGGCTGTCGCCAAGATCGGTGAGGCGATATTCGACACGCGGCGGGATCACCGGATGGACGGTGCGGATCACCAGCCCGTCACGCTCCATCTGGCGCAGCGTCTGGGTGAGCATCTTCTGGCTGATGCCCTCGCATTCCGCGCGCAGCTTCGAGAAGCGCAGTTCGCCCCGCTCGGTCAATATCTCGAGGACGAGCATCGTCCATTTGTCGGCAACGCGGCCGATCGTCTCGGTGACCAGAGCCTCGACGCGGGAATCGAGATCGGCGGGATAGTCATGGGCGGGAGCGGTCATGGTTTCCAAAAGGTGCGTATGAATATTTTGGGTGCCTACTCCCCAAAGGGTACCATGAAAGCGTATCTTCCGTCCAGACGCTGAGCAGAAGGAACAAGCATCATGGAAATGACGGGCAACACCATTCTCATCACCGGCGGCGGTTCGGGGATCGGCCAGGGCCTTGCCGAGGCGCTGCATGCACTGGGCAACCAGGTAGTCATCGCCGGGCGGCGGGCGGATGTTCTGCAAAAGGTCGCAGCCGCCAATCCCGGCATGGCCACCGCGACGCTGGATGTCGGCGACGCGGCGGACATCGCGCGCTTTGCCGAGGCGATCCTTTCGGCGCATCCCGCGCTCAACATGGTGATCCACAATGCCGGGATCATGAAGGCGGAGCAGCTTGCCGATCCGAGCTTCGACACGGCGATTGCGGAGGAAACGATCGCGATCAACCTTCTGGGCCCGATCCGGCTCAATGCCGCACTGCTGCCGCACCTGCTCAGCCAGCCCCGCGCGGCCGTGGCGACGGTCTCGTCGGGCCTGGCCTTTGTGCCGCTGACGGCGACGCCGACCTATTCGGCGACCAAGGCGGCGATCCACAGCTATAGCCAGTCGCTGCGCCACCAGCTTGCCGGGACCGCTGTCGAAGTGATCGAGATCGCACCACCGGCCGTGGCGACCGACCTGATGCCGGGGCATGCGGCGAACCCGCACTCGATGCCGCTGGACGACTATATTCGCGAGACGATCGCGCTGCTGGGGCAGGGCGAGAAGGAAGTGCTGGTCGAGCGGGTCAAGTTCCTGCGCTTCGCCGAAGCGCGCGGGGACTATGATGCGGTGTTCGCGGCGCTCAACGGCTAGGGGGGGATCGACATCTGGGATGCTCCTCCCACCCCGTAGTACGGGGTGGGATAAGGCCAGCGGCATCCCGGGGGCGATCAATCTTCCCGTCTCAGGCAGGGAGGGAAGCGCTTCCTACAGCGTCGCCTCGATCGCGCGGGCGGCCTGGTCGGGGTCCTCGGCCTGGGTGATCGGGCGGCCGACCACCAGGATCGAGGCGCCGGCATCGAGTGCCGCGCGCGGGGTGACGACACGCTTCTGGTCGCCCGCGCTGCCATTGGCGGGGCGGACGCCGGGGACGACGAAGAAACCCTGCGGCCAGATCTTCTTGGCCGACGCGACTTCCTCGCCCGAACAGACGATGCCGTCGACCCCTGCGGACCTGGCGAGTTCGGCGAGGCGCATGACCTGTTCGTGCGGATCGGGCGCAAGGCCGATCGAGACGAGGTCGCGATCGTCGAGGCTGGTCAGCATCGTCACCGCGACGACCTTGGTGCCCTGCGGCGCGGCCGCCTTGGCGTCCTCGAGCATCGCACGGCCGCCGGCGGCGTGAACGGTGATGATCGCGGGCTCGAGCGGGCGCAGCGCCTGCACTGCCTTGGCGACGGTGTTGGGGATGTCGTGGAACTTGAGGTCGAGGAAGATCGGCAGACCGATCTCCGCCATCTCGTGGACGCCGTGGCGGCCATTGGCCATGAAGAATTCGAGGCCGAGCTTGATACCGCCCACATGGTGGTGGACGCGCTTCGCCAAGGCCTTGGCGCGTTCGAGATCGGGGGTGTCGAGCGCGACGAAGATTCGCGAGCTCATGCCTTGGCCTCGCCGATCAGCGGCGGCGCGAGGGGGCCATCGGCGGACGGGACCTCCCAGGCGGGACCAGCCTGGACCGCGCGGAGATCGGCAAGCGCACGCTCCAGGCCCGCGAAACGCTGCCGCATCCGCCAGCGTAGCGTCTGATAGGCGATCAACGAAGGCAGGAAGCCGGCGAGGAAGACCAGGACCAGCAGCAGCGGCAGGCTGAAATCGGCGATCAGGCCGCCCCAGAGCTGGATGCTGACGCGCTCGTCGCCATTATAGATCACGAACGCCGCGACCAGACCGCCGAGGAGGAGCCAGAACAGCACCTTCAGAAACCGCATTCCGCTCCCTTCCTTGCCACAAACGGCGGCAACTCTAGGCGACCGCCCAGCTTTTTGCCAGCCTCAGCCGATCTCCGCACGCAGTTCGCGGAACAGGCCGGGGATCGCCCGGAGGCGCGGCTCCTCCTCGTCGAGGATCGCCAGGAAGGCACGGCGCTTGATCGCGGCGATACGCTCTTCGGCGATGCGCGCGGTCATGGGAAGCGTCGAAAGGACGATGTCGATCAGCCGCTCGGCGCCGTGGAGGCGGCCCCAGAGATAGTCGTTCTCGCGATAGGCCCGGCTGAAGAAGGCGCCGAAGCTGTTGAACTGGATGCCCTTCAGCGTCGCCTCGGCACCGCCCTTGCGGATCGAGCAGGCATCGTCGGGCGCGATGCGATCGACGCGGATCGGATCGAACTCGTCCATCCCCTCGCCCTGGAGCAGGGGCAGGGTTGCGATGTCGAAGAAGGGAAAGCCGAGATGCGCGAGCAGCATCGGGCGGCGCAGCTCCTTCGACAGGGCGCTGAATCCCTCGGACAGACGCGCATCGGTGACGCCGTCGAGCTTCTTCAGCGCCATGCGCTCCGCGAGGACGTCGAGGATCGGTCCGGCATCGTCGGTCATGGTGCGGACCTGTTCGCGCAGATCGGCGAAGGTATCGGTGCGCTTGAGCTCGAGATAGGCGGCGAGCGATTCGTAGATCGCCTCGCGCATCGGCATCACCTCGGCGTGCGAGCTGGGCAGGTCGATCTCGGTGAGGCGACGCGCGAGCAGCCGGAGCCGGCGGATGCGGAAGCCGAGATCGTGGCTGCGCAGGAATTCGAGCGTCTGGGGCGAGGCGCCGTTGGAGAGCGTCGCGCCGAACCGGTCGGCGCCGCGCGACTGGACGGCATGCGCCACCGCCTCGCGGATCTCGCGCAGCCGCTCGGGGCCATGGCGGTCGCCGACGGTGTGGAGGAGCTGCGCCGTGCGATCGATCGCGCCGTCGACCTTGAGCAGGCCATAGGCGGTATGGCCGTATCCGGCCTTGGCGGCGGCGGCGACCTGGGCCCTGCGGCGCCAGGTCGCGATGCGCTTGGACGTCGGATAATCGAGCCAGAGCGTATAGCCGAACAGCGACTCGACCTGCGTCTCCACCTCCGCGCGGATCTCGGCGACGATCGCGAGCATGCGCTCGATCCGGTCCGACCGGCGCGCGATCAGATCGAGATTGTCGCGGATCGGCTGCTCGCGGGGCAGCTCGGACAGCGCGCCGATGATCGTGGCGAAGAAGCCGGGCATCTCCTGCGGCTTGCCGTAGAAATCGAAGCGCATGTCCGGCGAGGGATCGATGAAGACGAAGCGGCGATCGACCTGGCGACGGGCAGGACGCTCGCGCAGCGCTTCCATCGCCGGGCGGAACGGGGCATTGGCGAGGACCGAGCCGTCGATCAGCACGGCTTTTTCGGCGCGGTTGTCCGCCCATTGATGCGGGAGGACATGCTCGAGAAACGCATCCCGGCCGGGCCAGGTGTCGCCGCGCTCCTCGAGCAGCTCGTCCATCTCGGTGACAGTGAGCGGGGGGAAGGCGCCGGGGAAACTCGACGTCGCGCGGGCGGCGAAGGCAAGCTCGGCGGGATGGGCGAAGTCGCTTTGCTCCAGCCCGTGGTCCGTGAAGGAGAAGACCAGGCGATGCTCGGTCTCGATCACCTGGGGCGGCGAATTGAGGCGCAGCGCCTCGGGATGGCCGCGGAAATCGGTGACGGTGACGAACAGGTCGAGCGGCTGGCCGGGCGGCAGCAGGCGGCGGTCGACCGGGCCCTTCTGCATCGCGTCGAACGCGTTCATCAGCGTATGGAGCAGCTGCTTTCCGCCGAAGGGCGGCTCGAACCAGCGCGAGCGGACGAAGCGCTCGAGCTTGTGACGGACCTCGTCGCGGGCGCCGACCTCGACGGTCTCGTCGATCGTGGTGGTGCGATTGGCGATCATCCAGGCGAGCGGCGTCGCCCATATCTTGGCGAAGCGGTGCGCGGGGGCATGGCCGGGATCGAGCAGCGCCTCGACATCGGCATGCTCCATCCACAGGTCGGTCAGCGGATCGAGCGACTGGCCGGTGGCGATCGCCTGCGCGAGGAACACCGCGTTGATCCCGCCGGCGCTGGCGCCCGAGACGATGTCGACCAGCACGCGCAGGTTGATGCCCGCGGTCTCGCGGATCTCCTCGAGCAGCTCGCGATAGACGCCGCCGGGTCCGCTGCCCTCGCGTTCGGCGCAGCTGGCGCGGGCGAGGCGCCAGATCTCCTTGGTGATGCCGTGCATGTAGACGGCGAGGCTGATGCCGCCATAGCAGACCAGCGCGAGGCGCAGCTCCTTGTCGCGGGTCTGGGTCAACGCGGCGCCACCATGGCCCAGATCGGCAGGTGATCGGAGGCGGTGCGCGCGGATGGGGTCATGTGCACGCCTGCCTCCAGGATCTTGAGGTCGTGCGACGCCATGATGCGATCGAGCCGGGCGACAGGGCGTCGCGCATGGAAGCTCTTGCCGGTCTCGGCGAAGTCGAAATGGGTGGCGAAATCGCGCAGGCAGCCCGACTGGGCGCTCCATTCGTTGAGGTCGCCCATCATCACGGTGGCGCGCTGATGGGTGCTCGCGGCGAGATGGGCGAGGATCGCGTGTGCCTGGCGACGACGCCACAGGCCGGAGAGATCGAGGTGCATGCCGACGATGCGTAGCACCTCGCCGCGGATACGCACATCGGCCATGACGGCGCCGCGCGGCTCGAGCGCGGGGAGGTGGATCGCCTCGCAATCGAGCACCTGCGCGTCGCGGCGCACCAGCAGCGCATTGCCGTGCCAGCCCATCGAGCGGGCGCGTGCGCCGAAGGGAATCGCCTTCCACGGGCTGTGCTCGGAGAGGAGATGCGCGGTCAGCACCGCTTCGCGCGTGCCGAAGCGGCGATCGGCCTCCTGCAATGCGATCACGTCGGCGTCGATCTCGCAAAGGACCTGCAGCGTGCGTTCGGGCCGACGGCGCCGATCGGTGCCGATCGACTTGCGCATGTTATAGCTGGCGACCTTTATCATCGGCGCCCCTTATCGCGGGCGCCCGGGGCTGGAGGCAAGGGCGCGACTCAGCTGGGGTGTGCTTCGGCGTCGCGCTGGTGGGAGGCTTCCTCAGCGGCGTCGAGCAGGCTGCGTGCGGTCTCCTGAGCGGCTTCGGGGGTCATCGCCACCGCGACACCATTGGGTCCGTCCAGGATCACCTGGCCCTCTTCGGCGGAGGCGATCCCCGCGACGGTTTCCGGCAGATGCGGGGCAGGCTGTGGGTCCATCATCGCGCTATCCCAAATCGGGCGGCGCCTAAAGCCGCGAAACGCATGCGGACTCAACTCGGGAAGGGCGGAAAATATCCTTGTTTTCCCGAGACGGACCTGCCCCGGTTCGAGAATGTCAGCGGCCGCCGGCTTCCAGCAGGCGGCGCGGCGCGGCGAGCTCCCAGCTGCGGGCGATGCGATCGCCGACATGCGCCCAGTCGGTATCGGGCTGGCCGACCGCGAGGCCGACCCAACCGCGGCCGAAATAGGCGACGCGAGAATAGAGTTCGGGCGCGGCCTCGATCAGTGCAAGATCCTCCTCGTCGGCGGTCTTGACCGCGACGATGGTGCGGCCGTCGCCGTGATGATCGTGGCGGAACTGGGCGAATTGCTTGCCGGCGACGAAGAAGGTCGGCTGGCCGTGCGAGAGCTTCTCGCTCGCCTCCGGCAGGTCGAGCGCGAGCGCGCGGACCTGTTCGAGGGCGTTTTCGGGATCGGAGCTCAGCGTGTCAGCCATTCCGCTACTACCCTCGGATAGAGGCGATGTTCCTCCGCGAGCACGCGTTCGGCAAGGCTCGCAGGCGTGTCGCCGGGCAGGATCGCGACTGCAGCCTGACCCAGGACCTCGCCGCCGTCCAGCTCCTCGGTGACGATATGGACCGATACGCCGCCATGGCGATCCCCCGCCGCGATCGCGCGGGCATGGGTGTCTAGGCCCTTGTACTTCGGCAGCAACGAGGGATGGATATTGACGATCCGGCCGCGCCATTTCGCGACGAAGTCGTCGGAGAGCAGCCGCATATAGCCTGCGAGCGCGATCACCTCGACGCCCGCTTCGCGGAGTGCGGCGTCGACCTTCGCTTCATACTCGGCCTTCGGCATGCCCTTGGGCGACTGGGCGAAGGTGGGGATGCCGTTGTCGCGGGCCCAGGCGAGCCCTGCGGCCTCGGGCTTGTCGCTGGCGACGAGCACGGCTTCGTAGGGGCAGTCGCCGGCGCGCGCGGCCTCGACGAGCGAGACCATGTTCGAGCCGCGCCCGGAGATCAGGATGCCGAGCCTGGCCTTAGCCATTGTGCGTAGCGGACCAATCGCTGCGCGCGCTCCAGGTTTCCGCCTTGCCGAACACGGTGCAGCCGCGCTCGCCTGCCTCGACGGTGCCGATGCGGTGGACGATCTCGCCGGCCTCGGTCAGCTCGGCCGCGACTGCGTCCGCATCGCCTTCGGCGACCACCGCGATCATGCCGATGCCGCAGTTGAAGGTGCGCGCCATTTCCTCGGGCTCGATATTCCCCTGCGCCTGGAGGTACGCCATCAGGCGCGGCAGCGGCCAGGCGTCGGCATCGATCCGGGCATGGCAATCCCTGGGGAGCACGCGCGGGACGTTCTCGAGCAGGCCGCCGCCGGTGATATGGGCGAGGCCGTGGATCGCGCCCTTGCGGACCTGCGGGAGCAGGCTCTTCACATAGATGCGGGTGGGGGCCATCAGCGCGTCGATCAGGATCACGTCCTGGTCGAACACCGCCGGGCGATCGAGCTTCCAGCCCTTGTCCGCGGCGAGGCGGCGGACCAGCGAGAAGCCGTTGGAATGGACGCCGGTCGAGGCGAGGCCGAGGATCACGTCGCCGGGGCGGATCGCGCTGCCGTCGAGCAACTGCGCGCGCTCGACCGCGCCGACGCAGAAACCGGCGAGATCATAATCGCCCGCGGCATACATGCCCGGCATCTCGGCGGTCTCGCCGCCGATCAGCGCGCAGCCGGCCTGGCGGCACCCTTCCGCGATCGAGGCGATGACCCGCTCGGCGACGGCGTTGTCGAGCTTTCCGCTGGCATAATAGTCGAGGAAGAAGAGCGGCTCGGCGCCCTGGACGACCAGGTCGTTGGCGCACATCGCGACCAGGTCGATCCCGACGCCGTCATGCGCGTTGGCGTCGATCGCGAGTTTGAGCTTGGTGCCGACACCGTCGTTCGCGGCGACCAGCAGCGGATCGGTGAAGCCCGCCGCCTTCAGGTCGAAGATGCCGCCGAAACCGCCGAGATCGGCGTCCGCGCCGGGGCGCCGGGTGGAACGGGCCAGCGGGCCGATGGCACGGACCAGCGCATTGCCGGCCGCAATCGAAACGCCCGCCTGGGCATAGGTGTAGGGGCCTTCGCCCGGTTCGTTCTCGCTCATGGAAAATGCGCCTAGCCACAACGCGCTTGGATTTCCACGCCCGGTTCGTCAAAAGGGCCCTCACATGCAGCTTCGCCGCCCATTTCTCGCCATCGGTATCGCCTCCGCGCTCGCTCTGGGCGGGGTCGCGACCGTCCTGGCGCAGGCACCCGGCAATGGCGCGAGCGCCGTGCCCGTCGATGCCTCGGGCAGCTTCGAGGTCTCGGGCGTGGCGGTCGACGTGAAGGGCAAGGACGCCGACACGGCGCGGCTGGGCGGCTGGCGCATCGCCCAGCGCAAAGGCTGGGACATGCTGTCCAAGCGGCTGACCGGCAAGGGATCGAGCCTGTCCGATTCGACGCTCGATTCGCTGGTGACCGGGATCGTCGTCGAGCGCGAGCAGATCGGGCCGACGCGCTATATCGCCAGGCTGGGCGTACTGTTCGACCGCGGCCGGGCGGGGCAGTTGCTGGGCGTCTCGATCGCGATGACGCGTTCGCCGCCGATGCTGCTGGTGCCGCTGCAATTCTCGGGCGGCGTCGGCCAGGTGTTCGAGCGCGAGACCGCGTGGAGCCGCGCCTGGAACCGCTTCCGCGCCGGCGGCAGCACGATCGACTATGTCCGGCTGCGCGGCACCGGCCCCGATTCGCTGCTGGTCAATGCCGGCCAGACGCTGCGCCGCGGGCGCAACTGGTGGCGGACCGTGCTCGACCAATATGGCGCGTCGGACGTGCTCGTCGCCGAGGTGCAGCTGCGTCGCGACTATCCGGGCGGACCGATCGTCGGCATCTTCTCGGCCAGCCATGGGCCCGACCGGCGCCCCGTGACCAGCTTCGCGCTGCGCATCGACAATGGCGACGCGATCGATACGCTGCTCGATACCGGCATCCAGCGGATGGACCAAGCCTATCAGGCGGCGCTGGCGAGCGGGGCGCTGCGCACCGATTCGCTGCTCGCGACGCGCCCCCCTTCGGCGCAGGCCGAGGAAGCGGCGACCGAAGAGGAAGCGACGCCCACGCCGGTGCCGTCGGCCGAGGCGACCGCGATGTCGACCTTGACCGTGCAGATCGAGACGCCGACCGCTGCGTCGCTGACCGCGTCCGAGAGCGCGGTGCGCGGCGTGCCGGGCGTGCGCTCGGCCAACACGACCAGCCTGGCGCTGGGCGGCATATCGGTGATGCGGGTCGCCTTTGACGGAACGCAGGCGAGCCTGCGCTCGGCGCTCGAGTCGCGCGGGTGGAGCGTGCAGGAGGGGCCGGGCGTGCTGCGTATCCGCAGGGGGGGAGCGCAGGTGCCCAATGCGACGCTCACGCCCCAGGCGACGCCCACGCCGCGGGCTGGCCCGACACCTCGGGCAACGGCGTCGCCCCGAGGCCGATGACCCAACAGCTACGCCTGCCACTCGGCCTGCCCGAGGCGAGCGAGACGGAGTTCCTGGTCGGCGAATCGAACCTGCGCGCGGTCCAACAGCTCGAACGCTGGGCGACCTGGCCGGTGATGGCGGCCCTGCTCGTCGGTCCGCGCAAATCGGGACGCAGCCTGCTCGCGCGGATCTTCGCGGCCAAGACCGGTGCGACGATCATCGACGATGCCGAACGGATGCGCGAGGCGGACATCTTCCACGCCTGGAACCAGGCCCAGGCCGATCACCGTCCCTTGCTGATCGTTGCCGACGCCGCCCCGCCCGAATGGCAGGTGAAGCTGCCCGACCTGCGCTCGCGGCTTGCCGCGTCGCCCCTGCTCGTGATGGGGCCGCCCGACGATTCGCTGATCCCGCAGCTGCTGGAGCGTGCATTCGCGCGCCATCTGCTGCATGCCAAGCCGGATGTGATCGCGTGGATCGCCAAGCGAGTCGAACGCAGCCATATCGCGGTGCTGCGGGTGGCGGACGCCCTCGAGACCGAAGGCAGCCAGCGCTTGTCGATCCCCATCGTGCGCGCCACATTGGAGGCTGCAAGCCTTTTGACGCAATCGGACGCTAGCGAGATCGAATGACCAAGGCTGCCACCGCTCCCCGACCCTTGCAGGATACGCCGCGCATCGCCCCGGCGGACGCCCGCCAGCGCTTCTTCAACCGCGAGCTTTCGTGGCTCGCGTTCAATCGCCGCGTGATGGAGGAAGCGCTCAATCCGGCGCATCCGCTGCTCGAGCGACTGCGCTTCCTGTCGATCTCGGGAAGCAATTTCGACGAGTTCTTCATGGTCCGCGTGGCGGGCCTGATGGGTCAGCAGCTCCAGAACATCGAGGCGCATTCGGCCGACGGGCTGACCCCGGCGCAGCAGCTGGCGGCGATCTCGGCCGAGGCCGAAATTCTCGCGGACAGCCAGCAGGGCGTGTGGCTCGACATCCGCGACGAGCTTGCCGAAGTCGGCATCACGGTGCTCGAGCCCGACGCGATCGAAGGCGAGACCGAGGAATGGCTCGCCAATCATTTCCGCGAGCAGATCTTTCCGATCCTGACGCCACAGGCGCTGGACCCCGCGCACCCGTTCCCGTTCATTCCGAATCAGGGATCGAGCGTGATCTTCAACCTGGTCCGCCGTTCGGATAAGGAGCCGATCCGCGAGCTGGTGCTGCTGCCGACGACGATGAAGCGCTTCGTCCGGCTGCCGGGCGAGCCTGCGCGCTACGTCACGGTCGAGACGATGCTCAAGCATTTCTCGCCGGTGCTGTTCCCCGGATACGACGTGCTGGGATCGGCGGCGTTCCGCGTGCTGCGCGACAGCGACATCGAGATCGAGGAAGAAGCCGAGGATCTGGTCATGACCTTCCGCTCCGCGATCAAGCGGCGGCGGCGGGGCAGGGTGATCCGTCTCGAAATGGAGGATGGCATCGCTCCCGAACTGGAGGCGGTGCTGAAGGAAGAGCTGGGCGGCAGCGAGGCGTTGCTGACCGAAACCGGCGGCTTCCTGGGCGTCGGCGATCTCGCGACTTTGGTCGAGGAGGATCGGCCGGACCTCAAATTCTCGCCCTATTCGGCACGCTTTCCGGAGCGGATCCGCGAATATGGCGGCGATTGCTTCGCGGCGATCCGCGCCAAGGACATCGTCGTCCACCACCCCTATGAGAGTTTCGACGTCGTGCTCTCGTTCCTGGGCCAGGCCGCGGCGGACCCGGACGTGGTGGCGATCAAGCAGACGCTCTATCGCGCGGGCAAGCAGCCGGCGGTCATCAACGCGCTGATCGCCGCGGCCGAGGCCGGCAAGTCGGTGACGGCGGTGGTCGAGCTGAAGGCGCGGTTCGACGAGGAGCAGAACCTCTATTGGGCGACCGCGCTGGAGCGCGCGGGCGTGCAGGTCGTCTATGGCTTCATCGACTGGAAGACCCACGCCAAGGTCTCGATGGTGGTGCGGCGCGAGGGCAACGCCTTCCGCACCTACTGCCATTTCGGCACGGGCAATTATCACCCGATCACCGCGCGCATCTATACCGACCTCAGCTTCTTCACGGCCGATCCGCGGATCGGGCGGGATGCGGCGCAGATCTTCAACTACGTCACCGGCTATGTCGAGCCGCACGGGCTCGAGCTGCTCGGCATCTCGCCGCGCGACCTGCGCCCCCGGCTGATGGAGTTGATCGACGAGGAGATCGCCCACGCCCAGGCGGGACGGCCCGGCGCGGTCTGGGCCAAGATGAACTCGGTCGTCGATCCCGCGATCATCGAGAAACTGTACGAAGCGAGCAACGCCGGCGTGCGGATCGATCTGATCATCCGCGGCATATGCTGCCTGCGTCCCGGCGTGCCCGGCATGTCGGAGAATATCCGGGTCAAGTCGATCGTCGGACGCTTCCTCGAGCACAGCCGGATCTGGGCGTTCGGGGCGGGCAAGGGCCTGCCGAGCGACGGCGCCAAGCTGTTCATCTCCTCCGCCGACTGGATGCCGCGCAATTTCGATCGGCGCGTCGAGTTCATGCTGCCGATCCTCAACAAGACGGTGCACGACCAGATCATGGACCAAGTGATGGTCGCCAACCTGCTCGACAACGAGCAGAGCTGGGCGCTGCAGAGCGACGGGCATTACGAACGCATCGAGCCGACCGAAGAAGGCAGTTTCAACCTGCACCGCTATTTCATGACCAATCCCTCGCTGTCCGGCCGCGGAGCGGCGCTGGAATCGCGCAAGCCGGTGCCGAAACTGTCCCTGCGCCAACGGCGTTCTCCCAAGAAGGAGAGCTGAACGGGTGGCGACCTTGCTGTTCCGCAAGCCACGAAACGAACGGGCAGCCGCGAATTCGCGAGTCGCGATCATCGATATCGGCTCCAATTCGGTGCGACTGGTCGTGTACGAAGGCGCGGCGCGGCTGCCGGCGATCCTGTTCAACGAAAAGGTGATGGCGGGCCTGGGCCGCGGGCTGAGCGAGACCGGCGCGATCGAGGCAGGCAGCCTGGCGATGGCGCGCGCGGCGCTGGCGCGGTTTGCACTGCTGGCGCGCGAGATGCAGGTAACCGAGCTGCGCACGGTGGCGACCGCCGCGGTGCGCGACGCCTCCAACGGCGGCGAGCTGATCGATGCGGCCGAAGCGCTGGGGCTCGAGGTCGAGCTGCTCTCGGGCGAGGAAGAGGCGATGGCCTCGGGCATGGGCGTGCTTTCCGGCATTCCCGACGCCAACGGGATTGTCGGCGACCTGGGCGGCGGCTCGCTCGAACTGGTGCGCGTGGTGGCCGGCACCGTCACCGATCGCGTGTCGTTTCCGCTGGGCGTGCTGCGGCTCGAAGCGATCCGCGCCCAGGGCAGACTGGCGCTAGACCGGCTGGTGGGCAGGCTCGTCGGCGAAGCAGGCTGGAAGGGGCGGGGCAAGGATTTGCCCTTCTATCTGGTCGGCGGGTCGTGGCGCTCGCTCGCCAAGCTCGACATGCATCTGTCCGGCTATCCGCTGCCGATCGTTCATCAATATCCGCTGACGATCGAGCGCATTGCCGAGCTGGGGCGGACGATCGGGCTGGTCTCCAAATCCGACCTCAAGGCCATTCCCGATCTGTCGAGCGCGCGCGTGCCAACGCTGGGGAATGCCACCGCGCTGCTGGCGAGCGTGCTGAAGCATCTCGGCAGCAGCGGGACGATGGTCTCCGCCTATGGCCTGCGCGAGGGGCTGCTGTTCCAGCGCCTGTCGACCCAGGAGCGGCAGGAAGATCCGCTGATCGTGGCGGCGCGCGACGAAGGCCAGCGGCTTGGCCGCTTCGCCGAACATGGCGACCTGCTCGACGAATGGATCGCCCCGCTCTTCGCCGACGACAATGTCGAGCTTGCCCGGCTGCGCCATGCGGCGTGCCTGCTCGCCGATGTCGGCTGGCGCGCCAATCCCGAGTTCCGTGCCGAGCGCGGCATGGAGATCGGGCTGCACGGCAATTGGGTGGGCGTGGATTCGATCGGCCGGGCGATCATCGCCCAGGCGCTGTTCACCTCGCTGGGCGGGACGGTCGAGACGCCCGAGCCGCTGAGCCGGCTTGCAGGGCCTGAAGCGCTGCATCGCGCGAAACTGTGGGGCCTGGCAATGCGGCTGGGCCAGCGGCTGAGCGGCGGTGTTGCCGCACCGCTGAAGCGATCGCATGTCCGGCTGGACCAGGACGAGCTCGCGCTATGCCTGGAGGGCGTGGACGAGGCCCTTTACGGCGAGGCGGTGGAGAAGCGCCACAAGGCGCTGGCCGGCGCCTTCGGCAAGACGCCGGTCCTGGAATCCTAGCCGCAGCGCGCGCCGGTAATCCGGCCGCGCTCATTGACGGTGAGGCTCAGGCGATCGGCGCGGAATTCCATCGTGGTGACCGTGCCGGGCTCGAGCCAGCGCACGGTGCGAGCGCCGGACGCGCGCTTTGCGCGCTCGGCGATGCGCGGGCTGCGCTGCTGGCCGACGAAGCGGTCCAGACGGTCGGCGTTGCACTGGCGCGCGGGCCCCGGCATCTGGGGACGTCCGTCATGCATGCAGCCGGTGGCGGACAGAGCAATCAAGGGGATGGCGAAGCGGATCATGGCTGTACCTCCGTACGCGTCATCTTGAGCTTTCCGCCGCGGACAGTGAAGCCCAATTCGCCCTCGACCAGAGCGACCGCGTCGCGCCCGAACTGCTCGTAGCGCCAGCCTTCGAGGATCGGCAGCCCGTTGCGCTGGCCGGCGGCGAGCGCCTCCAGATCCTCGGAGCGGGCGAGCAGGCGCGCAGCGACGTTGATTTCCTTGGCGCGGATCTTGAGCAGCAGCTTGAGCAGGTCGGCGACGAGGGCGCCGTCCTTGCCGAGCGAAGGCTTGCGATCGTCGCGCGGGGGCAGCTCGGCACCGGACATCGGCGTCGCGCCATCGAGCGCAGCCATCAGCCTTCCGCCGATATCGTTGCCTGCCCAAGCCGCGGAAAGCCCGCGCACCCGGCCGAGA
Source organism: Sphingomonas sp. (assembly GCA_040508955.1). GTDB lineage: Bacteria > Pseudomonadota > Alphaproteobacteria > Sphingomonadales > Sphingomonadaceae > Sphingomonas. The sequence continues at coordinate 14,815 of JBEVLV010000100.1, forward strand.
TCGGCCTGCTTCCTAGGCGGCGTGCCGGCGAGATCGGCGAGCGTCTCGTCCTTGATGATGCGACCGCGCGGCAGGTCCTTGCCCTGCGCCTCCAGCTCGCGCCAGCGGGCGAGCGCCTTCAGCCGGCCAAGCACTTCGGGCTTGCGGCTCGAGACGCGGACGCGCTGCCACGCCTGATCGGGATCGTTGCGATAGTTCTCGGGATCGGCGAGTCGCTCCATCTCCTGGTCGAGCCAGGCGCCGCGGCCGGTTTTCCGCAGCTTGTCGAGCATCCGCGGGAAGATCTCGGAAAGATAGGTGACGTCGCAGATCGCATAGTCGATCTGGCGCTTGTCGAGCGGACGGCGCGCCCAATCGGTGAAGCGGGCGCCCTTGTCGACGGTGATGCCCAGATAGGTGTCGACCAGGTTGGAATAGCCGATCTGCTCGCCTTGGCCGAGCGCCATGGCGGCGACCTGGGTGTCGAACAGCGGATGCGGAGTCCTGCCGGTGAGGTTGTAGACGATCTCGATATCCTGCCCGCCGGCATGGAAGACCTTGAGCACGTCCTCGTTGTTGACGAGCAGATCGAGCAAGGGCTGCATGTCAATGCCGCCCATCGGATCGATCGCGGCGGCTTCCTCGTCGTCGGCGATCTGGATCAGGCAGAGTTCCGGCCAATAGCTGTTTTCGCGCATGAACTCGGTGTCCACGCAGATATAAGGCTTGGTGGCGAAACGGGAGCAGAGATTGGCGAGGGCGGCAGAGTCCTCGATCAGGCCATGGATATGCATCTAGAGCCCATAGACCGGTCTTCGGGTTGACAAAAGAGGGTGGGAGGGGAAAGCGCACGCCAACTTTCCCAACCACAAAGTCGAGACCCATGCACGCCTATCGTACGCATAATTGCGCAGAACTCCGCGCCGAACATGTCGGCCAGGAGGTTCGCCTGTCCGGTTGGGTGCATCGCAAGCGCGATCATGGCGACCTGGTCTTCATCGATCTGCGCGACCATTACGGCATCACCCAGATCGTCACCGACGTGAGCGGGCCCGCCGTTGCCGCCATCGAGTCGCTGCGCAGCGAGTCGGTCGTGACGGTGACGGGCAACGTCATCGCGCGCGATCCGGCAGCGGTGAACCCGAACCTGCCGACCGGCGCGATCGAAGTGCGTGCGGCGCAGGTCTCGGTCCAGTCGCAGGCGCAGGAACTGCCGATGCCGGTGTTCGGCGACGCCGAATATCCCGAGGATATCCGCCTGCGCTATCGCTTCCTCGATCTGCGCCGCGAGCGGCTGCACAAGAACATCCTGCTGCGCTCGAACGTGATCGCGTCGCTGCGCCGCCGGATGATCGGCCAGGGCTTCACCGAGTTCCAGACGCCGATCCTGACCGCGTCGAGCCCCGAGGGCGCGCGCGACTATCTCGTCCCCAGCCGCGTCCATCCGGGCAAGTTCTACGCGCTTCCGCAGGCCCCGCAGATGTTCAAGCAGCTGCTGATGGTCGCGGGCTTCGACCGCTATTTCCAGATCGCGCCCTGCTTCCGCGACGAGGATGCGCGCGCCGACCGCAGCCCGGGCGAATTCTACCAGCTCGATTTCGAGATGAGCTTCGTCACGCAGGACGATGTGTTCGCGGCGATCGAGCCGGTGCTGCACGGCGTGTTCGAGGAGTTCGCCGACTGGGAGGGCAAGGGCCGCAGCGTCTCCGCGCTGCCGTTCCGCCGCATCCCGTTCCGGGAATCGATGCTGAAATACGGCAACGACAAGCCCGACCTGCGCAACCCGATCCTGATCACCGACGTGACCGAGCAGTTCCGCGGCTCGGGCTTCGGCCGCTTCGCCTCGATGGTCGAGGACGGCGATGTCGTCCGCGCGATCCCGGCACCGAACACCCACGAGAAGTCGCGGAAATTCTTCGACGACATGAACGCCTGGGCGCAGTCCGAGGGGTTCCCGGGCCTGGGCTATGCGACACAGAAGGACGGCGTGTTCGGCGGTCCGATCGCCAACAACCATGGCCAGGAGGGCATGAAGGCGATTGCCGACGCGCTCGGCCTCGGCCCGAACGACGGCATCTTCTTCTCGGCGGGCAAGGAAGCGCAGGCCGCCAAGCTCGCGGGTCTAGCGCGGACGCGCGTGGGCGAGCAGCTGGAGCTGATCGACCAGAAGCGCTTCGAATTCTGCTGGATCGTCGACTTCCCGATGTTCGAATATGACGAGGACGCCAAGAAGGTCGACTTCAGCCATAACCCCTTCTCGATGCCGCAGGGCGAGCTGGAGGCGCTGGAGACCAAGGATCCGCTCGATATCCTGGCGTACCAGTACGACATCGTCTGCAACGGCGTGGAGTTGAGCTCGGGCGCGATCCGGAACCACCGCCCGGAGATCATGTACAAGGCGTTCGAGATCGCCGGCTATACCCAGGCCGATGTCGACACCAACTTCGCGGGCATGATCAACGCCTTCAAGTTCGGCGCGCCGCCGCACGGCGGATCGGCGCCGGGCGTCGATCGCATCGTCATGCTGCTAGCCGACGAGCCGAACATTCGCGAGGTAATCGTCTTCCCGATGACGCAGAAGGCCGAGGACCTGATGATGCAGGCCCCGAGCTTCGTCAGCGAGAAGCAGCTCAAGGAGCTCAATATCCGCCTGGCGCCGCAGGTGGCGGCCGATCTTGCCAAGAAGGGCACCGACGGCATCGTCGATCCCGCGGCGGGCTAGGACCAATCGACATCCAAGGCATCGCTTCGTCGGCCTTGCCCTATCCCGTCACCCCGGACTTGTTCCGGGGTCCACGCGTCCTCACCGGCTGAACAAGAGCTT
>JBEVLV010000101.1:0-4668 GCA_040508955.1 Sphingomonas sp.
CAATCCGACGTGTTCGATCCCAACACGGGGCAGGTGCAGGCGCGGGTGTCGCTGGGCACGCAGGCGGATCTCGAGCGCGCGGTTGGCGCGGCGCAGGCTGCGCAGCCGGGCTGGGCGGCGACCAACCCGCAGCGCCGTGCGCGGGTGATGTTCCGCTTCAAGGAGCTGGTCGAAGCGAACATGGATTCGCTCGCGCATCTGCTCTCGTCCGAGCACGGCAAGGTCATCGCCGATTCAAAGGGCGACATCCAGCGCGGGCTCGAAGTGATCGAATTCGCCTGCGGCATCCCGCATGCGCTGAAGGGCGAATATACCCAGGGCGCCGGCCCCGGCATCGACGTCTATTCGATGCGCCAGCCGCTCGGCATCGGCGCGGGGATTACGCCGTTCAATTTCCCGGCGATGATTCCGCTGTGGATGTCGGGCGTCGCGATCGCGTGCGGCAATGCGTTCCTGCTCAAGCCGAGCGAGCGCGATCCCTCGGTCCCGATGCGCCTCGCCGAACTGATGCTCGAGGCCGGGCTGCCCGAGGGCATCCTGCAGGTCGTCCACGGCGACAAGGAGATGGTCGATGCGATCCTCGATCATCCGGCGATCAGCGCGGTGAGCTTCGTCGGCTCGTCGGACATCGCGCATTATGTCTATCGCCGCGGGGTCGCGGCCGGCAAGCGCGTTCAGGCGATGGGCGGCGCCAAGAATCACGGCATCGTCATGCCCGATGCCGATCTCGACCAGGTCGTCGCCGATCTGTCGGGCGCGGCGTTCGGCAGCGCGGGCGAGCGCTGCATGGCGCTGCCGGTGGTGGTGCCGGTCGGCGACAGGACCGCCGATGCGCTGCGCGAAAAGCTGATCCCGGCGATTGGTGCGCTGTGCGTCGGGGTATCGACCGACAAGGACGCGCATTACGGCCCGGTGGTCAACGCCGCGCACAAGCAGCGCGTCGAGAACTGGATCCAGACCGGGGTCGACGAAGGCGCCGAGCTGGTGGTCGACGGCCGCGGCTTCCAGCTGCAGGGGCATGAGGAAGGGTTCTTCATCGGCCCCAGCCTGTTCGACCGCGTCACCCCCGAGATGCAATCATACAAGGAGGAGATTTTCGGCCCGGTCCTCCAGATCGTCCGCGCCCCCGATTTCGAGACGGCGCTGCGCCTGCCGAGCGAGCATCAATATGGCAACGGCGTGGCGATCTTCACCCGCAACGGCCATGCCGCGCGCGAATTCGCCGCGCGGGTCAATGTCGGGATGGTGGGCATCAACGTGCCGATTCCGGTGCCGGTGGCGTATCACAGCTTCGGCGGCTGGAAGCGCAGCGCGTTCGGCGACGTCAACCAGCACGGCATGGAAGGCGTGCGTTTCTGGACCAAGGTCAAGACCGTCACCCAGCGCTGGCCCGACGGCGCCGCCGATCTCCCCCGCGGCAGCGAGGATGGCGGCCCGTCGCGCATCCAGGACGCGTTCGTCATCCCGACGATGGGCTGAGCCGATGGGCCAGTTCGACCTCACCGACGAGCAGCGCCAGATCCAGGAGGTGGCGCAGGCGTTCACTGCCGATCGCATCACGCCGCATGCCGGCGAGTGGGACGAAAAGCATTTTTTCCCGCGCGACACGATCCGCGCCGCCGCCGAGCTCGGCTTCGCGTCGATCTACGTTTCCGAGGAGAGCGGCGGGATCGGCCTCGGCCGGCTCGAATCGGCGCTGATCATGGAGGCGATGGCCTATGGCTGCCCGTCCACCTCGGCGTTCATCTCGATCCACAACATGGCGAGCTGGATGATCGACCGGTTCGGGTCGCAGGGCGTCAAGGACAAATATCTCCCCGGCCTGATCACGATGGACCGGCTGGCGAGCTATTGCCTGACCGAGCCCAGCTCGGGCTCGGACGCCGCCGCGCTCAAGACCCGCGCCGTCAGGGACGGCGACGATTATGTCGTCACCGGCACCAAGCAGTTCATCTCGGGCGGCGGCGAGAACGAAGTCTATGTCACGATGGTCCGCACCGGCGAGGAGGGCCCCAGGGGCATTTCGTGCCTGGTGATCGAGAAGGACATGGCCGGCGTCAGCTTCGGCGCGCAGGAGAAGAAGCTCGGCTGGCATTCGCAGCCGACCGCGGCGGTGATCCTCGAAGACGTGCGGGTGCCCGCCGAGAATCTGGTCGGCGGCGAAGGCGAAGGCTTCCGCATCGCGATGATGGGATTGGACGGCGGCCGGCTCAACATCGGCGCCTGCTCGCTGGGGGGGGCGCAGCGCTGCCTCGACGAAGCGATCCGCTATACCCGGGACCGCCAGCAATTCGGGCGCCCGATCGCCGATTTCCAGCACACCCAGTTCACCCTTGCCGACATGGCGACCGAGCTCGAGGCGGCCCGCGCCTTGCTCTATCTCGCCGCCGCCAAGGTCACCGCCGGCGCGCCCGACAAGACCCAATTCGCCGCGATGGCCAAGCGCCTGGCCACCGATACCGGATCGAGCGTGGTCGATCGCGCGCTCCAGCTGCACGGCGGCTATGGCTATCTGCAGGACTATCCGATCGAGCGCTTCTGGCGCGATCTGCGCGTCCATTCGATCCTCGAGGGGACCAACCAGGTGATGCGGATGATCGTCGGACGCGAGCTGACCCGCCAATGAGCGATGTCCTGATCTCCACCGAGGGCCGTATCGGCCGCATCCGGCTCAACCGGCCCAAGGCGATCCACGCGCTCAACACCGCGATGTGCGCCGCGATGCTCGACGCACTCCTCGCCTGGCGCGGCGATCCCGCCGTCGAGGCGGTGCTGCTCGACCATGCGCCCTCGCCGGACGGCGACCCAAAAAGCTCCCGCGGCTTCTGCGCCGGCGGCGACATCCGGATGATCGCGCAGAGCGGCGCAGGCGACGGCGCCGCGGCGCGCGCTTTCTTCCGCGTCGAATATCAGCTCAACCACGCGCTGTTCACCTACGCCAAGCCGGTGGTCACGTTCATGGACGGGATCACGATGGGCGGCGGCGTCGGCATCGCGCTGCCGGCCAGGTTCCGCGTCGCCACCGAGAACACCAAATTCGCCATGCCCGAAACCGGCATCGGGCTGTTCCCCGATGTCGGCGGCGGCTGGCATCTGTCGCGGCTGCCCGGCCATCTCGGCGAATATATCGCGCTGACCGGCGCGCGGCTCGACGGCGCCGACTGCCTCGCACTCGGCCTCGCCACCCACTATCTGCCCGCCGAACGGCTCGATCAGGCCAAAGCCGATATCGCGAAGGATCCGCAGGCGATCGCCGCCGCCCTCGACTTGCTTGCCGAGACGCCGCCCGCGGCCAGGATCCTCGCCGATCGCGACGCCATCGACCGGCTGTTCGCCGCCGACACGCTCGAGGAGATCCTCGCCGCGCTCGCCGCCGATCCCGGGCTGTGGGCCAAAGAGCAACTGGCGATCCTCGCGACCAAATCGCCCCAGGCAATGAAAGTCTCGCTCCACCTCGTCCGCCAGGGCCGCCACATGCCCAGCTTCGAGGACGAGATGCGCCAGGAATTCGCCGTCGCCACCCGCGTCGTCCAGCGCCCCGATTTCGCCGAGGGCGTCCGCGCCGTGATCCTCGACAAGGACCACGCCCCGCGCTGGCAACCCGCCACCGTCGAAGGCGTCACCGACCACGTCATCGACCAGATCTTCGCACCACTGCCCGACAACCAGGCATGGGCACCGGCCTGAAGGAGTGCAAATGGCCTACGAAACCATCCTCGTCGAGCAGCGCGGCGCCGTCACGCTGGTGACGCTCAACCGCCCCAAGGCGCTCAACGCGCTGAACAGCCAGACCCTGTCCGAACTGCTCGAAGCGATGCACGCTTTCGACGGCGACGCTTCGCAAGGCTGCGCCGTGATCACCGGCAACGAAAAGGCCTTCGCCGCGGGTGCCGACATCAAGGAGATGCAGGGGCAGGGCTTTGCCGACATGTACCGCCATGACTTCTTCGCAGGCTGGGACGCGTTCACTCGCACCCGCAAGCCGATCATCGCTGCGGTCGCCGGCTATGCGCTGGGCGGCGGCTGCGAACTGGCGATGATGTGCGACTTCATCCTTGTCGCGGACAGCGCGAAGTTCGGCCAGCCCGAGATCAAGCTCGCCGTCTCGCCGGGCATGGGCGGCTCGCAGCGGCTGACCCGCGCGGTCGGCAAGGCCAAGGCGATGGAGATGTGCCTCACCGGCCGGATGATCGACGCCGCCGAGGCCGAGCGCGCCGGGCTGGTCGCGCGCATCGTTCCCGCCGCGGATTTGTTGGACGATGCCCTCGAGACCGCCGCGACGATTGCCGGCATGGCCCCGCTGGCGGTGCTGGCGAACAAGGAAATGGTCAATGCGGCGTATGAGACGACGTTGACGCAGGGCGTGCAGTTCGAGCGCCGCCTGTTCCACGCGCTGTTCGGCACTGCCGACCAGAAGGAAGGCATGACTGCCTTCGTCGAGAAGCGCCCGGGGAATTGGACGGGGCAATAAGCCGATCTTCCCTCTCCCCTCTCCCCTTGAGGGGAGAGGGAAATGCAGGAAGAGGACAGCATGACACGCATCGCATTCATCGGGCTGGGCAATATGGGTGGCGGCATGGCCGCCAACCTGGCCCAAGCGGGCCATGACGTCCGCGCGTTCGATCTCTCCGCCGAAGCGCTCGACAAGGCGAAGAAGGCCGGCTGCCT
>JBEVLV010000102.1:0-11845 GCA_040508955.1 Sphingomonas sp.
GGAAGGCGCGTCGACCTTGTTGCGGTGGTGCATCTCGACGATCTCGATATCCCAGTCCGGATCCAGCCGCAGCGCGGCCTCGCGGACCAGCCGCGCAAGCAGCCCGATTCCGAGCGAGGTGTTACCGGTCTGGAGCACCGCGATCTCGGCGGCGGCGGCGTCGATCATCTGGTGATGGACGGGGCCCAGCCCGGTGGTGCCGATCATGATCGGCGTCCAGGCCGCGCGCGCGGCGGCGAGATGCGCCTCAAGCGCGGCAGGCGAAGAGAAGTCCACCAGCACGTCGGCCTTGCGGGCGATGTCGGCGGGATCGTCGCCGATATCCGCACCGCCCGCGAGCTGCGCGCCGAGTTCGGGCGCGATCGCCGCGATCGCCTGGCCCATGCGGCCCTGGCTGCCGAAAATACCGATGCTGGTCATGCCGACGCTCTAGGCCAGCGCATGCGCGAACGCCAGATCGCGATAGGCTTATTGGGGATCGGGCTCCGTCGCCTTCTTCTTGCCGCCGAGCGGAATGCGCAGCGTGATCATCGCAGCGGGGACGCTTATCCCGCCGACGCTGCGCTGGTCGGCATGGACCGAGCCGGTCGCGCCGCCCGGCAAGGCGAATTGCGAGCGGATCGGCTTTTCGGCATAGCGCTGCTCCAGCGGCAGCGCGCGAAAGCGGGACTGGTCGGTGTTGCCGCAGACGGTGATCTCGTCGGAAGTCTGGCCGCAGCGGGCCGTAGCGGAACCCGCGGGCGGCTCGTCATCGATGCTCGGGACGATCGAGGAGCGATCCTGTGCGATCGTCAGCAGCAACGCGAAAGCGAACATGGATCCGGCCCCCGAAAAATGCCCCCGCGTCCTGCACATGATTTGCGGCGAGCGCATGGCAGCGGCTAGGGACCAGCATCATGCGCGATATCCGGAACATCGTGGTGCTGACCGGCGCCGGCATCTCGGCCGAAAGCGGCGTGGCGACCTTTCGCGGCCCAGGCGGGCTTTGGGAAGGGCACAAGGTCGAGGATGTCTGCACGCCCCAGGCGCTCGATGTCGATCCCGAGCTTGTGCATCGCTTCTACGACGCGCGGCGCGCGCAACTGGCGAGCGTCGCGCCGAATGCGGCGCACCGGGCGCTGGCGCGGCTCGATGCCGAATGGCCAGGCGAACTGCTGATCGTGACGCAGAATGTTGACGACCTGCACGAGCGCGGCGGGGCGAAACGGCTGCTCCACATGCATGGCGAGCTCAAATCCGCGCTGTGCGCGGCCTGCGGAGCGCAGCACGCCTGGGAGACGGCGCTGCCGCCCGGAAGCGAATGCCCGGCATGCGGCGGGGCGGCACTCAGGCCCGACATCGTCTTCTTCGGCGAGATGCCGTACCGGATGGACGCGATCGAGCGGGCGATCGCCGATGCCGACCTGTTCGTGTCGATCGGCACGTCGGGCGCGGTCTATCCGGCGGCGGGCTTCGTCCAGACCGCGCGCTATCACGGCGCCGACACGCTGGAGCTCAACCTCGAGCCCTCGGGCGGGAGCGTCTGGTTTCGGGAGAGCCGCATGGGTCCGGCGGGGACGCTGGTGCCCGAATGGGTGGCGCAGCTGCTCGGCTGAACGCCTTATTCCGCCGCGACGGATCCGAAGTTCAGCTCGGCCTGGGCGACGGGCGCGAAGCTGCGGCGGTGGAGCGGCGTGGGCCCCAGGTTGCGCAGCGCCTCCTGATGGACCCGAGCGGCATAGCCCTTGTTGCTCGCCCAGCCATAGCCCGGATAGAGCGCGTCATATTCGAGCATCATGCAGTCGCGGCGATGCTTGGCGACGATCGAGGCGGCCGCGATCGACAGGCACAGCGCATCGCCGCCGATGATCGCGGTGCTGCTATGGCCCCAGTCCGGGCAGCGATTGCCGTCGACCAGCACCATCGCCGGTACGAAGCCCAGCGCATCGACCGCGCGGGTCATCGCCAGCATCGTCGCCCAGAAGATGTTGAGCGAGTCGATCTCCTCGACCGTGGCGATGCCGACGCCGACCCGCGCGCAGGCGAGCAGCCGCGCGCAGAGATCCTCGCGCTTCCTCGCGGTCAGCGCCTTGGAATCATCGATACCCTCGGGAATGCATTTCGGATCGAGCACGACGGCAGCGGCCACCACCGGCCCGGCGAGCGGCCCGCGTCCGGCCTCGTCCACGCCCGCCACCGGTCCCTTGTGGCTGCGCATGTACCGGCGTTCGAACTTCAAATCAGGCATCGTCGAGGCGCCATGGCGGAAAGCGCCGCATCTCGCCAGCCTGATAGAGACGGACCGCATTGCCGGCCGGATCGCGCAGCCGCGCCTCGCGCCAGCCCCAGGTCTCGTCTCTCGGCTCCTGCTCGAACTTGAAGCCCTGTTGCTGGAGATAGGCGACGGTCACGTCGAGATCGCCGCATTCGAAATAGACGACCGGCGCGGTGTAATCGGGATCGGTCGCGATCGAGAAGGTCGCGCCGCCCTCCGTCTCGAACCGCGCATAGCGCGGGGCGGCGCGGACGACCTGACGCAGGCCGAGCAGCCGGTAGAAGCGCTCGCTGGCCGCCAAGTCCTGCGCGGGCACCGTCACCTGGTTCAGCATCGGCTCGAAGAAGCTCATGTTGAGGTCGAGCCGCACCGCCTGCTGCGCCATCGGGCCGTGGCCGCGGCCCAGCCCCGCCGCTTCGCGCATCGCGATCCGCACAAAGCGCCGGGCGCGAGTAATCGCTTCGGGAAGATCCCATTCCTGGGCAAGGCCACAGGCGATCGCCGAGGATAGCGTACAGCCTGTGCCGTGGGTGCTGTCGGTCTCGATCCGCGGATTGGTCCAGTCGATCTCGGGTGGATCGTCGGGATTGGCCGAATAGAGCGTGTCGATCACCTGCGGGCCGGCGGCGTGGCCCCCCTTGACCAGCACGGCGCAGCGATGATCGGCGACCAGTTCCTGTGGATCGCGGCCCAGCGCCTCGAGCTCGGGCAGGTTCGGCGTGACGACGGTCGCGCGATCCATCAGCCGCTCGAAGGCGGCGATCGTCGCGTCGTCGGCCAATGTGGCGCCGCTGGACGCGACCATGACGGGATCGAACACGACGGGGATACCAGGCAGCTCGCCCAGCTTCTCCGCCACGGCCAGCGCGGTGCGCGCCGATCCGATCATGCCGATCTTGATCGCGTCGAGGCCCAGGTCGCGCACCACCGCGTCGATCTGGGCGATCACCATGTCGGTGGGAACGGCATGCACCGAATCGACGCCCAGCGTGTTCTGCGCGGTGATCGCCGTGATCGCGGTCATGGCATGGCCGCCGAGCATCGTGACCGTCTTGATATCGGCCTGGACGCCCGCGCCCCCGCCCGAATCGGAACCGGCGATGATCAGCACGCGCGGGGTCATCCGCTTACCTCTTGAATCTGCGCTCGGTCGAAGCCGGATTTTGCGCCAGTGTCTTACCAGTTCGCGTGGGCCGGTCCATCAGTTCGCCGCCGCAATTGGGGCACATATCGTCGACCGCCTCGGCGCATTCGGCGCAATAGGTGCATTCGAACGAGCAGATGAACGCGCCCGGCTCGTCGGCGCGAAGATCCGCCCCGCACCGCTCGCAATCAGGGCGCATCTCGAGCATCAGGCGGCCGCCAGCCGGACGGCGTCGCAGACGCGGTCGACCACCGCCTCCACCTGGCCGCGATCGTCGCCCTCGGCCATCACCCGGATCACCGGCTCGGTGCCCGAGGGACGGATCACCAGCCGGCCCTTGCCCTGGAGCTCGGCCTCGGCCGCGGCGATGACCGCCTTGACGCTCTCGGCCTCGAGCGGCTTGCCGCCCTTGAAGCGGACATTCTTGAGCAATTGCGGCAGCGGATCGAAGCGGTGGAGCACCTCGCTCGCCCCCGCGCCGGCGCGGACCAGTTCGGCCAGCACCTGGAGCGCGGCGACCAGTCCGTCGCCGGTCGTCGCATAGTCGGAGAGGATGATGTGCCCCGACTGCTCGCCGCCGACATTATAGCCCGAGGCACGCATCTTCTCGAGCACATAGCGGTCGCCCACCGCGGTGCGCACCATGCCCAGGCCCTGCGCGGCGAGGTGCCGCTCGAGGCCCAGATTGGACATCACCGTCGTCACCAGCCCGCCGCCGGCGAGCTTGCCCTGGCGCGCCCAGCCGCTCGCGATCAGCGCCATCAGCTGGTCGCCGTCGATCACTTTGCCGGTCTCGTCGACAACGATCAGGCGGTCCGCATCGCCGTCCAGCGCGATGCCGATCGCGGCGCCGCTGGCCACCACCGTCTCGCACAGGGTTTCCGGCGCGGTGGAGCCGACCCGGTCGTTGATGTTCTTGCCGTTGGGCTCGACGCCGATCGCGACGATGTCGGCGCCCAGCTCCCACAAGGCGGAGGGCGCGACCTGATAGGCGGCGCCGTTGGCGCAATCGATCACCACCTTCCGCCCGTCGAGCCGCAGGTCCTCGGGGAAGGTCGATTTGGCGAAGTGGATATAGCGGCCGCGGGCATCCTCGACCCGGCGCGCCCGGCCGATATCGGTGGCCGCCGCCAGGGGCACGTCGCTGTCGATCAGCGCCTCGATCGCCAGCTCATCGGCGTCGGAGAGCTTGTAGCCGTCGGGGCCAAACAGCTTGATGCCGTTGTCGGCATAGGGATTATGGCTCGCCGAGATCATCACGCCCAGATCGGCGCGCATCGACTGGGTGAGCATCGCAACCGCCGGGGTGGGCATCGGCCCGACCAGCACCACGTCCATGCCGACGCTGGTGAAGCCCGCGACCAGCGCATTTTCCAGCATATAGCCCGATAGGCGCGTGTCCTTGCCGATCACCACGCGGTGGCGGTGATCGCCGCGGAAGAAATGTGCGCCCGCTGCCATGCCGACCTTCATGGCCATCGCCGCGGTCATCGGCGCGACGTTGGTGAGGCCGCGAATTCCGTCGGTACCGAAATATTTTCTTGCCATGATCCGTTTTCTCGCGACCTTGCGGAGCTCTACTGCCGCACGGGATTAGCGCGGAAACTCCAAAAGGGCGAGCATGTCGCAACCAACCCGTATTCTTCTTTCGTTGATCGCCGGCCTTATCCTGGGCGCTGTACTCGCCGGCTACGCGCCCGCCACTGCGAATATCGTCGCCGAATGGGCGCAACCGATCGGCCAGGCCTGGCTGAACGGCCTGCAGATGACGATCGTGCCGCTGGTCGTCGCGCTGCTTATCACCGGCGTTGCAGCGACCGCCGAGGCTGCCCAGGCGGGTCGATTGGCCGGCCGCGCGATCATACTCTACACGGTCCTGCTGTTCCTGTCGGCCACCGCGGCGGCGCTGCTGACGCCGCTATTCCTCCATATCGCGCCGCTGCCGCGCAAATCGGCCGACGCGCTGCGCGCCGCGCTCGCCGGTGCCGAGAAGATCGGCCCCGTCCCGCCGATCGGCGAGTTCCTCGCCGCGATCGTTCCGGCCAACATCGTCAAGGCGGCCGCCAACGATGCCTTTCTGTCGCTGATCATCTTCTCGCTGGTCTTCGCCTTCGCGATGACACGGGTCGGCGAGGAGGCCCAGGCCCTGCTGACACGCTTCTTCATGGCGCTGCGCGACGTGATGCTCGTCGTCATCAACTGGGTGCTCTGGGTCGGGCCGCTCGGGGTGTTCGCGCTGGCGCTCGTCGTCGGCGCCAAGGCCGGGACCGGGGCGTTCGGCGCGCTGATCCACTATATCCTCACCGTCTCGGCGGTCGGGCTGGCCGTGACGGTGTTCGCCTATCCGGTGGCGGTGTTCGGCGCGCGGGTCGGCCTTGGCCGCTACATCCGCGCCGCGCTGCCCAGCCAGGCGGTGGCGCTCAGCACCCAGAGCTCGCTGGCGACGCTGCCGGTGATGATCGAGGGGGCCAGCGCGCTCAAGGTGCCGGTGGCGGTGTCGGGCGTCACGCTTCCGCTCGCGGTGGCGATCTTCCGCGCGACCGGGCCGGCGATGAACTTCGCGGTGGCGATCTACGTCGCGGAATGGTTTGGCGTGCCCTTGAGCCCGGCGACCCTGGCGGTGGGCGTGGTGGTCGCCACGCTGACCTCGCTCGGTTCGGTCAGCCTGCCGGGCACGGTGAGCTATGTCAGCGCGATCGCCCCGGTCGCCTCGACGATCGGCGCGCCGGTGGGCCCGCTCGGCCTGCTCGTCGCGGTCGAGACATTGCCCGACATCATGCGCACGGTCGGCAACGTGACCTGGGATCTCGCCACCACCGCCTGGCTCTCGCGCCGCACCGGAAAGGTGCCGCTGGATGAAGCGGACGCGATAGTGGCCCAGGAAGCGTGAACGCACGCCGCGCCGGCCTGTGGCTGGCGCTCGCCCTGGTCTCGACGGCGCTCGCGCTGATCCTCGAGGCGATCGGCCTCTCCGCCGGATTGCTGCTCGGGCCGATGATCGCGGCGATCGTCTTCTCGGCGCGCGGCGCCGGGCTGATGCTGCCCAAGCCCTGGTTCCTGGGCGCGCAGGCGGTGATCGGCGCGCTGGTCGCCGGCACGCTCTCGACCGGCATCTTCGCGACGGTGGCGCGCGAATGGCCGCTGTTCCTGCTGGTGACCTTCGTCACGCTCGGCGCCAGCAGCGTGCTCGGCTACCTGCTCAGCCGCTGGCGGATCCTGCCGGGGAGCACCGCGATCTGGGGCTCGATGCCGGGCGCCGCCTCGGCGATGGTGGTGATGGCCGACGCGTTCGGCGCCGATGCCCGCTTGGTCGCGTTCATGACCTATACCCGGGTCGTCTGCGTCGCCGGCGTCGCGTCGATCCTTGCCGCGGTGCTGACCGGCCATGCCGGCACCAGCTGGTTCGCGCATCTCGTCGAGCCGATGCCGATCGGCCCCACCCTGCTGACCCTGGCCATGACCGGGGCGACCGCATGCATCGGGCTTGCGCTGCGCATCCCGGGTGCGGTGCTGTTCGGCCCGCTGGTAGTGGGCGTCGCGCTCCAGTCGGCGGGGCTGGTGCACATCACCCTGCCCCAGCCCGTGCTCGCGATCAGCTATGCGCTGATCGGCTGGCGGATCGGGCTGGCGTTCACCCGCGAGACGCTGCTGGTCGCCGCGCGCGCCCTGCCCCGCGTGCTGCTGTCGATCGCGGCACTGATCGCCTTCTCCGCCGGACTGGCGTTCGTGCTGTCGAGCACCACCGGGATCGACCCGGTCACCGCCTATCTCGCGGTGAGCCCGGGCGGGCTCGATTCGGTCGCGATCATCGCGACCTCGGTGCCGGTCGACCAGCCCTTCGTCATGGCGATGCAGACGCTGCGCTTCGTCGCGGTGCTCGGGCTGGGTCCGGCGTTGGCGCGCTTCGCGGCGGGCCGGCTCGCCCCTATTTCATGAGCACCAGCTCCTCCGACATGGTCGGGTGGAGCGCGACGGTGTCGTCGAACGCCTGCTTGGTGAGCCCGGCCTTCACCGCGATCGCCGCGGCCTGGAGGATCTCGGGCGCGTCGGGGCCGATCATGTGGAGGCCGACGACGCGGCCGGTCGTGCCGTCGCAGACCATTTTGTAGAGCGCGCGCTCGTGCCGGTCGGCGAGGACGTTCTTCATCGAGCGGAAATCGGAGGTGTAGACCGCGACCGAGCCCAGCTTGTTCTTCGCCTCGCTCTCGGTCATGCCGACGCCGGCCATCGGCGGGTGGCTGAACACCGCGCTGGGGATGCAGCTGTAATCGACGCGGTGCGGCTTGCCGCCGAACATCGTGTCGGCGAACGCCTGGCCCTCGCGGATCGCAACGGGCGTGAGCTGCACGCGGTTGGTCACGTCGCCCACGGCGAAGATGCTGTCGATCGACGATTTGTTGTCGGCATCGACCTTCACCGCGCCCTTGCCGTCCAGCTCGACGCCGATCTCGGCTAGGCCGAGCCCCTCGGTGTTGGGCACGCGGCCGGTGGCGAACAGCACGCAATCGACCTCGAACGGCTCGTGCTTGGTCAGCTCGACGCGGAAGGCGCCGCTCTCCAGCTGCTCGATCTTCTTGAAATCGGAATGGAAGCGGAAATCGATGCCTTTGGTGATCGAGATCTGGAGCAGCCGGTCGCGCATCGAATGGTCATAGCCGCGCAGGATCACGTCGGTGCGGTTGACCAGCGTCACATGGCTGCCGAACTCGTTGAAGATGCCCGCGAACTCGTTGGCGATATAGCCGCCGCCGGCGATCAGGATGCGCTTGGGCAGCTTGTCGAGATGGAACACCTCGTTCGAGGTGATGCCGAGATCGCTGCCCGGGAAATCGGGGACGTGTGGATGCGCGCCGGTGGCGATCAGGATGTATTTCGACGTCACCTTCCTGCCCGACGCCAGCGTCACCTCGTGCGGGCCGGTGACGGTGGCGCGCTCGAGCATGATCTCGACGCCGTTATTCTCCAGCCCCTGGGTATAGAGCCCGTTGAGGCGATCGACATCCGCGAGGACGTTGTCGCGCAGCACCGTCCAGTCGAACTCGCAATCGGGCACGTTCCAGCCGAACCGCTTGGCGTCCTTCAGATCCTCGGCGAAATGCGCGCCATAGACGAGCAGCTTCTTGGGCACGCAGCCGCGGATCACGCAGGTGCCGCCGACCCGATACTCCTCCGCCACCGCGACGCGGGCGCCATAGGCAGCCGAGACGCGCGACGCACGCGTGCCGCCCGAGCCGGCGCCGATGACGAACAGATCATAGTCGAACTCGGCCACGCTCATTCTCCAAATGCCCGCTGGATCAGATCGGTGGTGGAAGGATCGAAATCCAGCCCCCCCTTGTCCGCCGCCTTGGCCATTTCCTTGCCGAGCTCGACGCCGAACTGGTCGAACGGGTTGATGCCGAGCAGCACCGCATTCACGAAGGTGCGGTTCTCGTAGAAGGACAGCAGCGCGCCCAGCGTGCGCGGATCGAGCCGGTCGAGCAGCAGGGTCGCGCTCGGCCGGTCGCCGGGATAGGCGCGCGCCTTGTCCGTCGCGTCGCGGCCGGCCATCAGCGCCGCGCCCTGCGCGAACATGTTGATCAGCAGCTGGCGGTGATGGTCGTCGGCCAGGCTGTCGCCGGGCTCGATCACGCCGACGAACTCGAGCGGGACCAGCCGGGTGCCCTGGTGGAGCAGCTGGAACACCGCGTGCTGCGCGTCGGTGCCGACTCCGCCCCAGGTGATCGGCGCGGTCGGCCAGGTCACCGGCTGTCCTTCGACGGTCACGCCCTTGCCGTTCGATTCCATCTCGAGCTGCTGGAGATAGCTCGGCAGCAGGCGCAGCCGCTCGTCATAGGCGAAGGTCGCGCGCGTCTCGCAGCCGCGCGCCTGGGTGTAATAGAGATCCGCGAACGCCGCGAGCGCGGGCGCGTTGCTCGAAAGCTCCGTCAGGCGGAAATGACGATCCATCTCGGCCGCGCCCTCCAGCAGTTCCTCGAACGCGTCCCAGCCCAGCGCGAGCGCCGCGGGGAAGCCGATCGACGACCACAGCGAATAGCGCCCGCCGACACTCTCGGCGAAGGGCAGGACACGCGTCTCGTCGACGCCCCATTCGACCGCCTTGTCGGGCGCGGCGGTCAGCGCGACCACGCGGCCATAGGGATCCTCGACGCCGCCTGCCTGCATCCATTCGAGCGCGCTTTCGGCATTGAGCAGCGTCTCGGTGGTGGTGAAGGTCTTGGAGGCGATGGCGATCAGCGTCGTCTGGGGATCGAAGCGGTCCAGCGCCTCTTCCAGCGCCGATCCGTCGACGTTCGAGACCACCGCCACGTCATACCGGTCCGCGTCGCGGCCCAGCGCGTCGACCAGCAGGTCCGGCCCCAGCGCCGAACCGCCGATGCCGATATGGAGGATGTGCCGCACCGGCCCGAACGCCTCCGCCTCGATCGCGTCGATCAGCGCCCGCATCCGCGCATGATAGGCCTGCGCCCGCGCCACGCTCTCGGGCGAACCCTCACCGCGCTCGGCGCCATGCTCGGCCGCGCGGCCCTCGGTGACGTTGATCGCCTCGCCCGCGAACAGCGCGTCGCGCTTCGCCGCCAGGCCCATCGCCTGGGCGAGCGACGAGAATGCGACGATCGCGTCCGCGGTCAGATGCGTCTTCGACCAGTCGAAATGGATGCCCGCGACATCCACCGACAAGGTCTCCACGCGGCCGGCATCGCGGGCGAAAAGCTCGGAAAGACGCGCAGTTTCGAGCGCCTGGATCGGCGACCAGTCGGGCAAGGCCATGTTCATCTCCTCTTGGGTCAATAAGCCCCTATCGTCCCGCCGTGGTCGCTGCCAGCCGGATTCATCGGCTTGACGCCATGCCCCGGCCCTAGCAGAGCAGAAGCCATGGAGAACGCGCCCCCCGCCGAACCTCAGGACAAGGCCGAAGCCCCGTCCTCTGCCAAGTCCCCCGCCGCGGTGCCGGCCAAGCCCAAATCGGAATGGCGCGACCTCGGCTCGTTCCTGATCAAGCTGGGGCTGATCGTGTTCGTGGTGCGCAGCTTCATCTTCTCGCCCTTCTCGATCCCGTCCGAGTCGATGCTGCCGCGGCTGCTGATCGGCGACTATCTTTTCATCACCAAGTGGAACTACGGCTATTCCAAGCACTCGCTGCCGTGGAGCCTGCCGCTGATCCCCGGCCGCATCTTTCCCGGCACGCCGGCGCGCGGCGACGTGGTGGTGTTCAAGGCGCCGAACCATAATGGCGAGGACTGGATCAAGCGCGTGATCGGCCTGCCGGGCGACACGGTGCAGATGATCAACGGCCAGGTGATCCTGAACGGCCGCCCGGTGCCGAAGCAGAAGATCGCCGACTTCTCGCTGCCGATCACGCCCAATTTCACCAATTGCCAGACGCAGTTCCAGAATGTCGACGCGAAGGGTGCGCCGGTCTGCCGCATCCCGCAGTTCCGCGAGACGCTGCCCAACGGCAAGAGCTACAACGTGCTCGACCAGGCAACGCTGCCGCAGGACGATACCGTGGTCTACACGGTGCCCGCCGGGCACGTGTTCCTGATGGGCGACAATCGCGACAATTCGACCGACAGCCGCTTTCCCCAGCCGCCCGAGGGCAATGGCATCGGCTTCGTCCCGCTCGAGAATATCGAGGGCAAGGCGGTCGTGAACTTCTGGTCGACCGATGGCAGCGCCAACTGGTTCCTGCCCTGGACCTGGTTCACTGCGGCGCGCTGGAGTCGGCTGGGAGAAGGCTTCTGAGCATCCCGGACCTGGGGGGATGGATCGCTGACGTCTTCGGCAGGCCCGCGCGGGACCTGAAAGCCTTTGAGCGCGCATTGACGCATGGTAGCCAGGCGGCGGCGAACTACGAACGACTGGAGTTCCTCGGCGATCGCGTGCTCGGTCTCGTCATCGCCGAATCGCTGTTCGATCGCTTCCCCAACGAACCCGAAGGCGCGCTGTCGCGCCGGCTCAATTCGCTCGTCACGGGCCCGGTCTGCGCCCAGGTCGCCCGCGAGATCGGCGTCGTGCCGCATCTCCGCCTGGGCAAGCAGGCACGCGACGACGGCGCCGCCGACAGCGACAATGTGCTGGGCGACGTGATGGAGGCGCTGATCGGCGCATTCTATCTCGAAGCCGGCCTGGAGCCCGCCCGCGCTTTCGTCCGCAAGGCGTGGGACGGCCGCATCGACGCGCACGCCACCGCGCCCAAGCATCCCAAGTCGGCGCTCCAGGAATGGGCGGCCGCGCACAATCGCCGTCCGCCCGAATATGAGATAGTCGATCGCTCCGGCCCCAATCACGCCCCGCGCTTCACCGTGAAGGTAAGCATCGGCAAGCTCGCCGACGCGAGCGCCGAGGGCACGAGCAAGCAGGAAGCGGAAACCGCGGCGGCGGCGGCGCTGTTGGAGAAATTGGAGAAGTAGCTCATCCTGCGCCCCTCCCTGCAAGGGAGGGGT
>JBEVLV010000103.1:0-7523 GCA_040508955.1 Sphingomonas sp.
GGCGACGGCGGCGGGAAACCGGCGCCGCCGTCATGCGAGCACGGCCTAGTGGGGCGTGTAGGCCGTGCCGGACCCGAGGAACTTCTTGGTCGCCGCGCGTCCGTCGAGTTCGGCCTGCGCACGGCGCGCGGCATCGGTCGCATCGGCGCGGAACTGAGCGGCGAGCAGCTGCTGGATCTGGAGCTGCTGCTTGGCGGCGAGCGCGAGCAGTTGGTTGGTCGCCTGCGCGGCCTGGAGGCCGCCGACCGCGTTCTGACTCTTCTCGGAAAGCTTCTGCAGCGTGACCGCGTCCGCCTCGATATTCTCGGCGACGTCCGCCTGGACCTTCATGGTGTGGCGGAAGCCCGCCATCGCGGTGTCGAGCTGCGTCTTGGCCTGGGCGGCGACCCCGCTGGCGCCAACCCTGGCATCGAAGTCGGGAAAGAGCTGGCGAAACTGCTGATCGACCTGGCCGACGCGAAAGGCGATGCCTTGTGCCTGCTGGATGAGCGCGCCGATCTCCTGCATCCGCGAGACCAGCGCCGCGAAATCCGGGAAGTCGGTGCGCGCGAGATTGAGTTCGAGGCCGCGCAGCATCGTCGCCTCGTTTTGGAGCGACTGGATCTGGTTGTTGATCTGCTGGAGCGTCCGCGCAGCGGTGAGGATGTTCTGGCTGTAGTTGGTGGGATCGAACACGGTGATCTGCGCGTGCGCCGGCATGCTGGTGAGCAGACCCATGCCGAGCGACACCGCGGCACCGCAACCGAGCAGCGAAGCGATGATCGTCTTCCTGGCGGATGAAGGGGTACGCATCTTCGATTACTCCTTTGATTGGGCGGGGAAGTCGCGGAGCAGCGCCGCCGCCCAGTCGAGACCGGCGTCGCTCAGGAAATGGGAGGCGAAGTCCGCCGAGCCGTGCTCGGCCAGGACCGCGTCGATCCGCTTCTGAGATTCAGGGTCGGACGCCCCGCAAAGCGCCAGCGCGACCGGGCCCAGGCCCAGCTCGAACAGGCGGTTGCCGCGCCCGGACTGGAGGTAATATTGCCGCTTGGGCGTGGCTCGGCTGACGAGTTCGATCTGGCGCTCGTTCAACCCGAACCGGGCATAGGCCTCGCGGCTCTGCGGTTCGATCGCGCGATCATTGGGCAGCAGGATCCGCTGGGGGCAGCTCTCGATGATCGCCGGCGCGATCGTGCTTGCGGCAATATCGGCAAGGCTCTGCGTCGCGAAGAGCACCGCGACATTCTTCTTGCGCAGCACCTTCAACCATTCGCGGATGCGTGCCGCGAACAGTGGATGGTCGAGGAAGATCCAGGCTTCGTCGAGGACCAGCAAGGTCGGCCGGCCGTCGAAACGCTCCTCGAGCCGGTGGAACAGATAGGTGAGGACCGGAGCGACAACGCCGACCTGCCCCATCAGCGCCTCGGTTTCGAAGCATTGGACGTCGGCAAAGGCCATGCCTTGCTCGGCCGCGTCGAGCAGCCGTCCATAGGGTCCCTCGAGCGTATAGGCGCCGAGCGCGACGCGCAGCGCATTGGACTGCAGCAGCAGCGCGAGACCGGTGAGGGTCCGTTCTTCGAGCGGGGCCGAGGCAAGACTCCCGAGCGCCGACCACACCGCATCCTTGATCGCGGGCGTGACCTCGACCTTCTCGTGCTCGAGCAGCGCCGCAATCCACTCTGCCGCCCAGCTGCGCTCGCTTGGATCGTCGATGCAGCGCAACGGCTGGAACGCCAGCGTCTCACCGCTATCGGCCCCGAGCCCGAGCGCGTGATGCGCGCCGCCCATCGCGAGGACGGCCGCGCGCGCCGAAAAGCCCTTGTCGAAGATATATACCTGAGCACCGGCGTAGCGCCGGAACTGCAGCGCGATCAGCGCTAGCAGCACCGACTTGCCGGCACCAGTTGGCCCGACGACCAGCATATGGCCGACATCGCCGACATGGGAGGAAAGCCGGAACGGCGTCGAGCCGGCGGTGCCCGCATGGAGCAGCGGCGGACCATCCAGATGCGCGTTCCGTGCCGGCCCCGCCCAGACGCTCGACAGCGGCATCAGGTGCGCCAGATTGAGCGTGTGGACCAGCGGCTGGCGGACATTGGCGTAGGCGTGCCCCGGCAGAGACGACAGCCAGGCCTCGACCGCGTTCACGCCCTCCCGGATCGTCGTGAAGCCCAAGCCGTTGACGATCCGCTCGACGTGTCGAACTTTGTCCTCAACCGCTTGCCCGTCACGATCGGCCACGGTGATCGTCGTGGTCAGATAGCCGAATGCGACATGGTCGCCGCCCAGCGCTTGAAGCGCGAGATCGGCATCGATGACCTTGTTGTCGGCGTCGCTGTCGAGCAGCTGGGTCGGCTGGTTGTAGATCACCTCGCGCAGCAGCGCGGTGATCGACTTGCGCTTGTTGAACCATTGGCGCCGCAGCTTGGTCAGAACCTTGGTCGCATCGCTCTTGTCGAGGCTGAGGAAACGGGTGACCCAGCGATAGGCAAAGTCCTGATGGTTGAGCGCATCGAGGATGCCGGGCCGGCTCATGTTCGGGAAGCCGAGAACCGTCAGGGTGCGGACATGGTGATCGCCGAGCATCGGCTCGAGTCCGCCCACCAGCGGTGTGTCGGCCAGCACCGCGTCGAGATAAATGGGGGTCTTGGGCACCGCGACGAGGTGATGCCGCCCCGAGACGGTCCCATGCAGGTAGGTGAGCGTCTCAGAATCGTCGAGCGCGCGGATCTCGGGCATGAACCCCGAGAAGAGGTCGCGCGCTCGGTCGGTCTCGGCGATGAAGCTGGCAAGGCCGGCGTGCCAGTCCCTGCCCTTGCCTGCCTCGGGCCGCTCGACCAGCGAACGCCCCGCGGAGTCGGCGCTGTCCGCCGGCGGCAGCCACACCAGGGTCAGATGGTAGCGGCTCTCATAGTGCGTGCCCTCGGCAAGGAAGGCAGCGCGCCGCTCCTGATCGACTAGCCAGGATGCCGCGTCCGGGAATTGGCTGTCGGGATAGGCCAGCGCCTCGCGGCGTTCCGCCTCGAAGAATAGCGCCCAGCCGCTGCCGAAGCGTTTGAGGACGTTATTCGCGCGCGCGCAGGCCGACATCAGCTCGGCTTCGGTCGCGGACTCGAGATCGGGACCGCGAAAGGCGAGCGTGCGCTGGAAGCTGCCATCCTTGTTGAGGACGATGCCGGGCGCGACGAGCGCCGCCCAGGGAAGATGGTCGGCAAGCCGGTCGGCGCGGCCGCGATATTCGGACAGGTTCAGCACGCGAAATGCCCTTTCTGGCGAAGGTGGCGAACCAGCACGGAGGCGAAGTCAGGATCGCGGCGGGCCGCGAAGACGGCGAGGCTGTGCCCGACCGCCCAGAGAAGAATGCCGGCGATCCATTGCTGGAGGCCGAGACCGATCGCGGCGGCGACCGTGCCGTTGACGATCGCGATCGCTCGCGGCGCTCCGCCCAGCAGGATCGGCGAACCGAGGCTGGAATGGATCGGCGCTTCGAAGCCTTCGATATGCCCGCCGCTCCCGATCACGAGATCAGCGCTCCGCCGCCGAACGAGAAGAAGGACAGGAAGAAGCTGGAGGCCGCAAAGGCGATCGAAAGGCCGAAGATGATCTGGATCAGCTTGCGGAAACCGCCCGCGGTCTCGCCAAACGCGAGCGTCAGGCCGGTCACGATGATGATGATTACCGCGACGATCTTCGCGACCGGGCCCTGTACCGATTCCAGCACCTGCTGGAGCGGCTGCTCCCAAGGCATGCCGGAGCCGGCCGCTTGCGCCTGGCTGACGATGGTGAGGGCAAGGCCGAGCGCGGCACCGACGAGGAAGTGCGACCGGCGATCGGAAGTACGGGAAACGCGCATGTTCATTCTCCTTTGGGATCGGCAGGATTGAGGAGGTCGACGAGGCCGTAATTGCCGTCGGGATCGAGACCCGCGACGCGGGCGATGGTCTCGATCCGGCGGTCCACACCTCGGCCGGCGATGTAGACGATGAGGTCGATCGCCTCGGCGATCAGGCGCCGCGGCACCGTGATCACGGCTTCCTGGACGAGCTGTTCGATGCGGAAGAGCGCAGACGCTGCGCTATTGGCGTGCACCGTCGCGATGCCGCCCGGATGGCCGGTGTTCCACGCCTTGAGCATGTCGAGAGCCTCGGGCCCGCGAACCTCGCCGACGACGATGCGGTCGGGCCGAAGTCTCAGCGTCGAGCGGACGAGGTCGGCCATGGTCACGATGCCCGGGCGGGTGCGCAGCGCCACCGTGTCGGGTGCCGGGCTTTGCAGCTCGCGCGTGTCCTCGATCAGGATCACCCGCTCGTCGACCCAAGCCATCTCGGCGAGGAGCGCATTGGCGAGCGTGGTCTTGCCCGAACTGGTGCCGCCCGCGACCAGGATGTTGAAGCGTTGAACGACGGCCGCCTTCAGCCGGTCCGCAGCCACCTGGTTCATCAGCCCGTCGGCGACATAGTCGTCGAGCGTGTAGAGACGCGTCGCGGGCTTCCGGATCGAGAAGCACGGCCCAACCGCGACGGGTGGAAGGATACCTTCGAACCGCTCGCCGGCACGGCCTTCGATATGCGGCGGGAGCTCGGCCGACACGATCGGTGCCTCGCCATGAACCTCGGCCCGCGCATGGCTTGCGACCAACCGTATGATCCGCTCGATCTGGTCCGGCTCAAGCCGAACATCGGTATCGACCCTACCCTCGCCCAGGATATCGACGCGCAGCGCACCGTCCGGGTTGACCATGATCTCGATCACGCGAGCGTCGGACATCGCGGCGGCGATCGCCGGCCCCATGGCCGTCCGCAGCATCGCCCGGCGCCGGTCGGCGGATACGGTGCCGCTCATCGGTCGGACTCCGTGACCGCGAGCGTGCGGCGGCCAGCGGCGATCTGGCGTCCCACTTGGGCGACGAACGCCTCGAAGCGCTCGCGGCCGATCGCGCGGCCCGCTGCGTCATTCTCGGCGAGCGGCGCGTGGATCGCGAGCTCGTAACGGACGAACAGCGCCAGCGTCTCGAGCAGGACATGACCGTCCCGTTCGATCCGGCCGAGCGCGGCGGTCAAGCGGTCGAGCCGCAGCCCGAACCGGTCCTCGAGCTCGGAGCGTCCGCGCCGATCGAGCCAGGCGGTGACGGCGTCGGCGAGGATCGCAGATTTTGACGCGCCCGGCTTCGCGGCGAGCACCTCGAGCCGGTCGCTGACGTCCCTTGGGAGGAAGAGTTGGTGGCGGATCTTCTCGACCATCGTCACAGATCCAGCTGCAAGTCGTTGGCGTGGCCGCTGGTTGCATCGATCGCATAGACGGTGCGCGCGGCGCCGAGCGTCTTCGCTTGGTCCATCGCGCGCTTTTCGGCGGCCACATCGCCGTCATCGTCGCCCAAGCCGAGCGGATCGGGGTTGGCGGGCTCGGGCTCGACCGGTTTCTCAGATTCGAGTGCCGGATGCCGAGCCTGTTCGAGGCCGCCGGATGTGGCATCCCCCTCCTTCTCCTCGCCGGTACCGAGCCGGGCATCGACGCCGCGAACGACGCCCTCCCAGTCGTCGGCACGGGCGGCGGGACGGTCGGCATAGGCGCCGATCATCAGCAACGGTGGCGGCAGGACGCGCGAGGTGAAGCTGGCGTCCTCGAAGTAGCGCAGCTTCTTTGCGCGGATCGGCGGTGTACCGGCGATCAGGACCAGCTCGTCGCTGGGCGGCAGCTGCATGACCTCGCCGGGCGTCAGCAACGCGCGGGCGGTCTCCTGCCGGCTGACCATGACATGGGCGAGCCAAGGTGCGAGGCGGTGCCCGGCATAGTTGCGCATCGCGCGCTGCTCGGTGGCCGTGCCGAGCGCGTCGGAAATCCGCTTGGCGGTACGCTCGTCATTGGTCGCAAACGCAATGCGGACATGGCAATTGTCGAGGATCGAGTTGTGTTCGCCATACGCCTTCTCGATCTGGTTGAGGCTCTGGGCGATCAGGAAAGCACGCACGCCGTAGCCGGCCATGAAGGCGAGGCTCGTCTCGAAGAAGTCCAGCCGGCCAAGCGCTGGAAACTCGTCCAGCATCATCAGCAGCTTGTGGCGGCCGCCTGTCTTCTCGGCATGCAGCCGCTCGGTCAGCCGGCGGCCGATCTGGTTGAGCACAAGGCGGACGAGCGGTTTGGTGCGGCTGATGTCCGAGGGCGGCACCACCAAATAGAGCGAGGCCGGAGACTTGCCTTCGACCAGGTCGGCGATCCGCCAGTCGGACCGCGAGGTCACCTCCGCGACGGTCGGATCGCGATAAAGCCCGAGGAAAGACATCGCTGTCGACAGCACGCCGGAGCGTTCATTTTCGGACTTGTTGAGGACTTCGCGCGCCGCTGAGGCGACGACGGGATGAACCCGCGGCACCTCAGGGGTGCCGAGATGGTTGGTCGACATCATCCGTTGCAGTGTCGCCTTGAAGGGGCGCTGGGGATCGGACAGGAAGGTCGCGACCCGCGCTAACGTCTTTTCCTGTTCGGCATAAAGGACGTGGAGGATCGCACCGACCAACAACGAGTGACTGGTCTTTTCCCAGTGCGATCGCCGCTCCAGCGCCCCTTCCGGATCGACCAGGATATCTGCGATATTCTGCACATCGCGGACTTCCTCGGCACCACGGCGGACTTCGAGCAGCGGATTGTACCGGGCCGAGCGTGCGTCGGTCGGGTTGAACAGCAGGCAATGCGAGAAACGCGAACGCCAGCCGGCGGTCAGCTGCCAGTTCTCACCCTTGATGTCGTGGACGACGGCGGAACCGGTCCAGCCCAGCAGGGTCGGCACGACAAGCCCGACGCCCTTGCCCGACCGGGTCGGCGCGAAGGCCATGACATGCTCCGGTCCATCGTGGCGAAGATACTCTTGCCCGATCCGACCGAGGAAGATGCCGGCAGGTCCCAGTAGATCTGCGCGACGCATCTCGGCGTTGCTTGCCCAGCGCGCCGAGCCATAGGTGGTGATGTTGCGGCGCTGTCGCGCGCGCCACAGCGAGCCGAACACGGCGGCGCCGCAGCCGGCGAACCCGCTTGCGGCTGCGATCTCGCCGGCGCGGTCGAAGACTTTCGGCGCATAGGCGTCGAAATGATACCACCAGACAAAGAGTGCCCACGGTCGGTAGATGGGCCGCCCGAACGCATGGAACCACGGCGTCCCGAGTTCGGGCTGGTAGGCCAGCGCCGCGGCGGCCCACTGCGTCGCCAACCAGATACCGCCGAGAACGATCGCGAACACAACGACGATCTGGCCGATAAGGAGTTTGGTAGGGGTCACGGGGTTCTCCGCCCGCGATGCGAGATGCCCGGGCGGATAGTTCAATTTCATAGTCCGTGGCGGCGATGGACTCCCCCGGCCGCGTCAGGTCACGTCAGGTCCCGTCTGTAAGCGATCACGTCCGCTTTGAGCGGAGGGCGGACAGGCGTCTTCGGCATCGATTTCCGCAATGGCAAACGCTATTCCCATGGCCGAGGACAGTCGGCGTCACGCCCGTTTTTGTGTCTGGCGCGGATGGAAGAACAAGCACCCAATCGGTGCGACATGTTGATTG
>JBEVLV010000104.1:0-23898 GCA_040508955.1 Sphingomonas sp.
GGTCAGTCGGCGCCGCTCCCCGTGATGTCCGCGGCCGCGCTGGCCGGCTCCGACTGCGCCGGCAGCGCGAGCGACCCACCCAAAGGCACAGCGCCCCCGATGATGAAGCGTTCGCCGTGCGAATAGGTCAGCACGATCTCGCCGGCACGGAACAGGTTGCCGGCGATGTGGCGGTCGCGCAACTCTTCGTTGCTGGCGCCCGCCATCATGTCCGGATGGGTAGCGTAATAGGTCTTCTCAAACACGGAATTCTCCAGCGAAATCAGAGCGCGGCGACGGCCGTCGCCGCGAGGAGAAAGGCTCCGACGCCATAGAATTGGGTGTCGCTGGGCTCGACGCGTTCGGGCTGGTCGCTCACCTGCTGTACCCAGCCGAGCCGCCCGTCGGGCTGGATCGCCCGGGTCAGCGCGGTCCAGCCGCGGCGAACCACCGGTTCATACTGGCGCCGGTCGAGCAGCCCCGCCTTGATCCCCCACGCCATGCCATAGGTGTAGAAGCCGGTGCCGCTCGATTCGGGCGGCGACTCCTCGGGCGCAAGCAGCGAGGGCGACCAATAGCCGTCGGGCTTCTGCAGCGTCTTCAGCTTCCCCGCCATCTCGCGGAACAGTCCTTCCATCCGCACGCGATCGGGGCTGCCCGGCGCCAGCATCGGGATGATCCGCGCCATGCTGGCGAACACCCAGCCGTTGCCGCGGCTCCAGAACTGCTTGCGGTTCTTCTCGTCGCGCCGCCCGAAGAAGCGGCTGTCGCGGTAGAAGAGATGCTCGGCGGGATCGAACAGGAAATCGGTGGTCGCCCAATACTCCCGCATCGCATAGTCGCGGAAGCGGCGGTCGCCGGTCTGGCGCGACAGCTCGATCATCGCCGGGGGCGCCATGAACAGCGCGTCGCACCAGCACCAGCGAGTCAGGCATTCGGTATCGTCATAGCCGGAGGGCGGTTGGTAGAAGGCCAGGGTCACCCTCGGCTGGTGGGTGACGATATAATCGAACGCCTTGCGCGTCGGCAGGGTGGCTGCGGCGCCCGCACCGTGCTTCGCCGCCCAGAGATAGGACTGGGTGATGACGAGATCGTCGGCATGGAAGGGCCGCCGTGCCGGTAGCCACTGGTTGGCGCGGCCCATGTCGAGCACCGCCTCCCGGATTTCGGGGGAGCCGCCGGCATCCGCCAGCGCGGTCATGCCGATCCAGAACACCGCCTGCTCCCAGGCGCGCGGGTTGCGCGTCTCGGTGGTGATGCGCGAGACATGCGCCGTATCGGCCATGCGCGCGAGCTGCCACCGGGCGAGCCGGGTCGCGGTCTCGATCGCTTCGCGCGCGACAGGCCGCTCGATGGCATGGGGAGTGCCCTGCGCCGGCGCGGGCACGACCGGGAGTTGCGCCAGTGCGAGCGCGGCGAGCGGACGTGCGATCATGGTCTCTCCGTTGCGAGCCTGATGCTCGCTTATAGAGTTATCATACAACCTCGCACTATACCGTCAACGCGCGACTGCGCGCGACGCGCAATCACCCCGCCCGGTCGCGCACCCGCGCGCTCGCGCTCAGCATCGAGTGGCGGCTGAGGCTCTCCTGCATATGATGCCGCGCCGCCTCTCGCGCGCGCGGCGGATCCATGCGGACGATCGCGTCGACGATCGCGTCATGCTCGCCGCGTACCTTGGCGGCATAGGCCTCGTGCGCCTCGTCGGGCTGGTCGCGCAAATAGAGGTTGCGCGGCGGCACGAGCCGCAGCCCGAGAAAATCGACCAGCCGCACATAATAGTCGTTCTGGGTCGCCCGCGCGATCGCAAGGTGGAAGGCGGCGTCCGCCCTTGCCGCGGCAACCGGATCGCCGCTCTGTGCGTCCATGTCGTGCAGCGCTTCCTGGATCGCGCCGATATCGGCAGTCGTGCGCCGCGCCGCGGCCAGCCCGGCCATCTCGGTCTCCACCGCGAGCCGCATCTCGAGCAGCTTTATCACGTCGGCCAGTTCGTTGAGCTCGTCGCGCGTGATCTGGAAGGCGCGATATTCCGCGGTATCCGCGACGAACACGCCCGATCCTTGGCGCGACACGGTGAGCCCTTGCGCGCTCAGCCGGGCGACGGCCTCGCGCACCACGGTGCGACTCACATTCTCGGCGAGCGCGATCTCCTTCTGCGTCGGTAGACGCGATCCCGGCGCGAGCCCGCCCGAGCGGATCTGCGCCTCGAGCTTGGTGAACAGGTCGTCGGTAAGCGACGACGTCCGCGCACTATCCTCGCCGATGGCTCCCCCCTCCGATGACCGGGCTGCAACGACCCGACTTGTCATACGAATCTCCAAATTGTAGGTCAGGTCTATCACCAATGGCCAAGCCAGTCGATCCGGCGAAACGAACCCGGGGGAGGAAGAGGATGAAGCGTTCGGCCCGCCTGCTCGCCGCGTCGTTGCTCGCGACCATGCCGTTCGTGCTCGCGGCGCAGGACGGCCCGGCGCCGCCGGTCCAGCCCCAGATCGATCCGGGCCGGCCGGACTGGGAGAATCCCGCGGTCTTTGCGCGCGGCAAGGAGCCGGCCCGCGCCACGGGCTTCCCGTTCGAGAGCCGGGCCAAGGCCATCGCCGGCCACCGCACCAAGTCCGATCGCTTCATCCTGCTGAGCGGCCAATGGAAGTTCGCCTTCTCGCCGAACGCCGACAGGCTGCCGGACGGCTTCGAGAAGCCCGGCTACGACGTGTCGGGCTGGAAGGAGATCAAGGTCCCGGCCGACTGGCAGGCCGAGGGATACGACCAGCCGCGCTACAACAACATCACCTATCCCTTCCCCGCCAACCGGCCGCTGATCCCGCACGCGACCAACCCGGTCGGCTCCTATCGCCGCGACGTCGATGTGCCGGCGAGCTGGACAGGGTCGGACATACTGCTCCACTTCGCCGGAGCCGGATCGGCCTATCAGGTCTGGGTCAATGGCGAGAAGGTCGGCTATTCGGAGGATTCGAAGCTCCCGTCCGAATTCGACGTCACCCGCTTCATCCATCCCGGCCGCAACACGATCGCCGTCCAGGTCTTTCGCTGGTCGGACGGCTCCTATCTCGAGGATCAGGACTTCTGGCGCGTCTCGGGGATCGAGCGCGAGGTCTTCCTGGTCGCCGCGCCCAGGACGCGGGTGCGCGACTATTTCGTCCATGCCGGGCTCGACGACAGCTTCACGGACGGCAAGCTCGCGGTCGACCTGGCGGTGACGCCGGGCGCCGCGACCACCGCGCGCGCGGTGCTGCTCGACGGCGATCGGCAGGTGCTGGAGGTATCGGGCAAGGTGCCCGCCGGCGAGGCGGAGCGTAATCTCACGCTCGCCGCGACGCTGCGCAACGTCCGCCCCTGGACCGCCGAGACGCCCAATCTCTACATGCTGCTGGTCGAGCTCTATGATGCCAAGGGCGCCATCATCCAGTCGACCTATAGCCGGATCGGCTTCCGCACCGTGGCGATCCGCAACGGGCTGGTGACGGTCAACGGCAGGCCGATCACGATCCGCGGCGTCAATCGCCACGAGCACGACCCGGAGACCTTCCACGTCATCTCGCTCGAATCGATGGAGCGCGACATCCAGCTGATGAAGCGCGCGAACATCAACGCGATCCGCACCTCGCACTATCCGAACGATCCGCGGCTCTACGACCTTGCCGACAAATACGGCCTCTACGTGATGGACGAGGCCAATATCGAGAGCCACGGCTATATGGACTGGGCCAACAATCATCCGGACCAGCGCGGCAGATACCAGCTCGGCTTCGATCCCGCCTGGGAGGCCGCACATGTGAGCCGCGTCATCAACATGGTCGAGCGCGACAAGAATCACCCCTCGATCCTCTTCTGGTCGCTCGGCAACGAGGCGGGAATCGGCCCGACCTTCGCGCACGCCGCCGCCGCGGTGAAGGCGCGCGATCCGGGCCGGCTGGTAAGCTATCTCGGCTGGGGCACGTGGCCGGGCCTGCCGGACCATCGGCCCAACGAATATGCCGATATCTACGCCCCGATGTACGACAGCGTCGACCGCATCGTCGACTATGCGGAAAATTGGGCGTTCTGGCAGCCGCTGATCCAGTGCGAATACGCCCATATGCAGGGGAATTCGGGCGGCAACCTCAAGGAATATTGGGACGCGATCTATGCGCACCCCGACAAGCTGCAGGGCGGTTTCGTGTGGGACTGGGTCGACCAGTCGATGGTCCGCTATACGGCGGACGGGAAGCGCTACTGGGGCACCGGCGGCGAATATGGCCCGAACCCGGGCGGCGACATCGAGTTCGGCGACGGGCTGATGCAGTCCGATCGCACGCCCAACCCCCAGCTGTTCGAGCTGCGGAAGGTCTATGCGCCGATCCAGTTCGCCGAGTTCGATGCCGCGCGCGGCGCGCTGACGATCGTCAACCGCCACGACTTCGTCAATCTCTCGGAATATGATTTCGGCTATGAGGTGCTGGAGGACGGCATGGCCGTGGCGAAGGGGGATTTCGCCGCGCCGGACATCCCCGCGCACGGACGCGCGACCGCGACGCTGCGCCTTCCGGCCTTCGCGCGCAGGGCAGGCGCCGAATATGTGCTGACCGTCGTCGCACGCGCAAGGACGGGGACGATCCCCGCGGTCGATGCCGGAACGGTGATCGGCTGGGACCAGTTCGCGCTGGGTGGCGATCCCGCGCCGGTCGCGCCCGCCGCCGGCCCGGTCGCACTGACCGAGAGCGGCGGCAAGCTCCGCCTCTCCGCCGCCAGCGCCGAGCTCGTGCTCGACCGCAAGACCGGTCTGATCGAACGCTACGCCGCGAACGGCCGCCTGCTGCTTCAGGGCGGTGCGCCGAACTTCTATCGCGCGCTGATCGACAACGATATCGGCACCGGCGTCGAGAAGACGCACGGCGCGTGGAAACGGGCCTCGTCCGAACGGATCGTACAGGGAGTCGAGGCTCGCAAGCTCGGCCGGGACGGCGCGGAGATCACCGTCCGCTACGCCGTGGGCAATGGCACCGCGACCTTCGTCTCGCGCTATCGGATGGCCGGCGACGGATCGGTGTGGGTCGAGGGCGATTTCACCCCACTCGGGACCGATCTCCCCGATCCGCTGCGTATCGGCCTTGCCTTCACCATGCCCGCCGCGATCACGACACTCGAATGGTATGGTCGCGGCCCGCACGAGACCTATCAGGACCGCAAGACCGGTGCGCCCCTGGGCCTTTGGCGCGGCCTGATCGCCGACCAGTA
This sequence comes from Sphingomonas sp., assembly GCA_040508955.1. Classification (GTDB taxonomy): domain Bacteria; phylum Pseudomonadota; class Alphaproteobacteria; order Sphingomonadales; family Sphingomonadaceae; genus Sphingomonas. The sequence goes on from JBEVLV010000104.1 coordinate 5,215, forward strand.
TCACGATTACATGCGGCCACAGGAGAGCGGCAACAAGGTCGATGTCCGCTGGATGGAGCTGCTCCAGCCCGGGCTGGGCGGGCTGCGCGTGACCGGGGACGCGCCACTATCGATGAACGCGCTCGCCTTTCCCTATGACGATCTGTCGCGCCGTCCCCCGGGCACCCGGCGCAGCTCGGATATCATGCCCCACGGCGCGGTGTCGCTGATGATCGACGCGGTCCAGGCCGGCGTGGGTGGAGACGATAATTGGGACGCGGGCGGTCGTCCGCTGCCCAAATACCGCATCGCACTGAAGCCGCGGAGCTACAGCTTCCGTCTGACTCCCTTTGCCGGAGACGGCACCAACCCCGCACTTGCCAAGCCAGCCAATGCCGGAGCCCTGCAATGAACCACCGCCTCGCCCTGCTCGCCACCGCGATGCTGCTGACCGGAACCGCGCTGGCGCAGGACGTGCCCGGCGCCACCCGGCTTCCGCCGGTCGAGAAGCCACTGCCTCCCGCGCCGGACAAGACCCCGCGGGCCACGGTGATGCTCGCCGAGTATCGCTATGACGATCTCCTCTGGGAGAACGACAAGACCGCGCACCGGATCTACGGCCACGCGCTGGAAGCGGCCGAGCCGCCCTCGGGCTCGGGCGTCGACAGCTGGGGCAAGAACGTGTCCTGGCCCTTCACAGACCGCCAGCTCCGCTCGGGCGACCAGCACCAGTTCCACGGCGAGGGTCTGGATTTCTACAATGTCGGCACCGGCCGGGGCGCCGGCGGGCTCGGCATCTGGCACGACAACAAGCTGTGGACCTCGCGCAACTATCGCAGCTACCGGATCCTGAAAAACGGTCCTGACGTCGCCGATTTCCGGGTCGAGTACGCCCCCTGGCCGATCGACGTGTCGCGTAAGGTCTGGGAGACGCGGCGCTTCACGTTGCCGCTCGGCACGCACTTCACCCGCATGGTCTCGACGCTTCAGTCCGACAAGCCGGGCGAGCTGGTCGTCGGCATCGGCATCGGCAAGCGCACCACCGGCGACGGCGGCGATCTCACCGTCGATCGCGCGCATGGCATCCTGTCGTGGTGGGGCCCGGACGATCCCCATCACGGCCGCATGATGATCGCGCTGCGCGTCGACCCGGCCCAGATCGTCGACATCAAGAACGATGCCGACAATCACCTCGTCCTGGTCAGGGCGACGCCGGGCAAGCCGTTCGTCTATTATTCGGGCTCGGCGTGGAGCCTGGGCCAGGACGGCTTCCGCACCCGCGCGGACTGGGACCGCCATGTCGCCGCCGAACGGGTCGACTTCGCCGTGCCGAAAAACTGACATCCCTCCCGGAGCCGCTTCCATGGAACGACGCAACTTCCTCGCCTCGGCGCTCGGCGCCGGCACGCTCGCGGCGGCCTCCGCCGTTCCCGCCCGCGCTTCCGCCGATCCGCGCCCCGCGCCGGAGGGCGGCGCCGCCGATCGCCGTTACATGCTCGATCTGCTCGCGAAGATGGCCAACCCGGTGCTCGCGCCGATGGCGCAGGGCAGGCTCCAGGCGGTCTTCAAGCCCGAACTCAGCCCGACCTGGGACGGCCGCAACCCCAAGGTCGCCTATCTCGAATGCTTCGGCCGGCTGATCGCCGGCATCGCCCCCTGGCTCGCGCTGCCCGACGATGACTCGCCCGAAGGCAAGCTCCGCGCGACGCTGCGCGACCAGGCGGTGGCCAGCTATGCGCATTCGGTCGATCCGGCGAGCCCCGATTACCTGCTCTGGCGCGAGGCGCCCCAGGCGCTGGTCGATTCCGCCTATTACACCAACGCCTTCCTGCGCGCGCCGCAGCTGTGGAAGGCACTCGACGCGACCGCCAAAAAGCGCGTGATCGAAGAGATCAAGGGCGTCCGCCGCTTCTCGCCGCCCTATACCAACTGGCTGCTGTTCGCAGCGATGAACGAGGCGTTCCTGCTGTCGATCGGCGAGGATTGGGATCCCGTGCGCATCGATCTCGCGGTGCGCAAGATCAACGAATGGTATGTCGGCGACGGCTGGTATGCCGACGGCCCGCACTTCCATTTCGACCATTACGGCTCCTATGTGATCCATCCGATGCTGGTCGAGATCCTCGAGGTGCTCGTCGCGACTGGCGCCAAGTTCAACAGCCTGGATGCCAAGGCCCTCCTCGATCAGGCGTACAAGCGGATGCAGCGCTATGGCGAGCATCTCGAGCGGCTGGTCGGTCCCGACGGCGCCTATGCGCCGATCGGCCGCTCGCTCACCTATCGCACGGCGGTGTTCCAGCCGCTCGGCCTGCTCGCCTGGCGCAAGCGCCTCCCCAAGTCGCTGCCGGAAGGGCAGGTCCGCGCGGCGACGCTCGCGGCGCAGCGCGCGGTGTTCCGTTTCCCTTCGAACTTCGACGCCAAGGGCTATCTGACGCTCGGCTTCACCGGCCACCTGCCCGAACTGGCCGACTGGTATTCGAACGCCGGCAGCATGTACCTCGCCGCGGAGAGCCTGGTCGCGCTCGGGCTTCCCGCGTCCGACAGCTATTGGACCGATGCTGCCCAGCCCTGGACCTCGAAGCGCGCCTTTTCGGGCATGGCCTTCAAGAAGGATTATTATGTCGACTATTGAGCAGGGATGATCCGGTAAGACGGCGGTCGCCGGCCCTTTCCGTCCGACCCGGACCGCGCTATCCTGCGTGCATCTCACGTGACTGGCGATCTGGATGGAGCACCATCGGGAAGCGTGAGAGTGGACGCCGCATCGCCTGGGCACCCTTCCGACGGAGGATCGCATGCCCGAACCGCTGCATATCGCATTCCTGCTCTTCCCGAACGTCACCCAGCTCGACCTGACCGGCCCCGCCCAGGTGCTGTCGCGGCTGGGCGACGCGAAGCTCGACCTCGTCGCCAAGTCGCGCGATCCGGTGCCGACCGACGCGCAGTTTGCGCTGCTCCCGACCGCCACCTTCGTCGATGTGCCGCGCACCGACATCCTCTGCGTCCCTGGCGGCTTCGGCACGGTCGCGGCGATGGAGGATGCGGAAACGCTCGACTGGCTGCGCCGCATGGCCGCCGAGGCGCAATGGGTGACGAGCGTGTGCACCGGATCGCTGCTCCTCGCCGCGGCGGGGCTGCTCACCGGCTATCGTGCCACCTGCCACTGGGCTTCGCGCGATCAGCTCGCCTGGTTCGGCGCGGAGCCGGTGGCCGAGCGCGTCGTGTTCGATCGCAACCGGGTGACCGGCGGCGGCGTCACCGCGGGGATCGACTTCGCGCTGGCGCTGACCGCGGCGATCCGCGGCAAGGACCATGCCCGTTTCGTCCAGCTCAGCCTGGAATATGATCCCGCCCCGCCCTTCGACAGCGGCTCGCCCGAACGCGCCGACGCGGCCACGCTCGAACGCTACCATGCGATGGTCGCGAAGTTCGCGCCGGGTCGCGCCGAAAAAGTGCGCGGCATCGCGGAAGCGATACGTGACTGACCGTCCCCGCGCCTCCCGACGATTGCTCTCGCTGGCCGCCGGCATCTGCGCGCTGGCGCTGTTCGCCGCCTTCGTCGTCACGTCCGTCAGGGCAGTTCCCGGCCTGTTCTTGGAAATGGCGCCCTGCACATCGAGCACGACCAGGATCTGGGCGCTCGTCACACTCCCCATCGCATTGTTCTGGGCGTTCGCGGCGATAGGCTTCGGCGTGATTCGGCCGTCGCCGTGGTGGTTCCTCGCGCTGATCGTGCCGTTCGGCGCCTGGGAGGCACAACGGCTCGCCGACAGCGCCGATCGGGTGCTCCAGGCAAAATGTAGCCAATGGTCGCTCGAGGAGGCGTTCCGCCAATGCCGGGCCAATCCCGCATGGTATGTCGCCGGGCGCGACGAACACGGCAATCGCAAGCTCGTGCTGACTGCCCCCGGGAACACCGATGCGGCCTATAGCTGCCTGACGGACTGGTCGAACGGGGGCGGCGGCGTGCAGATCGAGATCGACCGATCGGTCCATGCCGCTGCGCAGCGACAGGCGACGGGGCGACGCTGAGGCCGCCGTAGCTCAGCCCAGGCTGGCTCGAGCCGTCTTCAGATCCTCGACGAAGCGGCCATATTCCGCATCCGCTTCGCCGCGATCCTGGATACGCAGCAAGAAGCTGGGATGGATCGTGATCCACCCGACGCCGCCGCCAGGCAGATCGATCGGCCGCCCGCGCGCCTTGCCGATCGTCACCGCCTTGCCGAGCAGCGACCGCGCTGCCGTCGCGCCCAGCGCGACCGTCACCTCGGGCTTCACCAACAGGCGCTCCTGCTCGATCCACCAGCGGCACGCGGTGATCTCGCCGGCGTCGGGCCTGGAGTGGATGCGGCGCTTGCCGCGCGGCTCGAACTTGAAGTGCTTGACCGCGTTGGTGACGTAGAGGGCATCGCGCTCGATCCCCGCCTCGGCCAGCGCGCGGTCGAGCATCTGGCCCGCCGGACCGACGAACGGACGGCCCGCCAGGTCCTCCTGGTCGCCCGGCTGCTCGCCGACCAGCATCATCCGCGCATCGACCGGCCCCTCGCCGAACACGGTCTGGGTCGCATGCTTGTAGAGGTCGCAACGCGTGCAGGCCGCCGCCTCGTCGCGCAGCGCCGCCCAGGCCGCCGCGATATTGCCGCCCGCTGCGGTCCGCGCCGTCTGCACCATCGCCGTCTCCCGCGCCCGCGCACCCGCGACGAGCCCCTTCACCAACGCGGTTTCGGGCATGTTTTTCCAATATTTGCGCGGCATTTCCTTCAGCATCGCGCCGGTCTTCAACCGCGCCGGATTGAAGATCGAAGCGTAATAGGTCTTCCAGACATCCTCGACCGGATCGTCGCCCGGCGCGTCAGCACGGGTCGCGCCCGGCCCTTCAGCCAGCGCCTCGCCGTCCCAGTGCAGCGACAGCTCGGGCGTGAGGATTGACCAGCGCATGGTCGCGAAACGCTCGACGAAAAAGCGCGCATTGTGCCGGACGATGTGATGCTCGGGCTCGAACCAGGCGACGTAACGCGCCCCGTCCGCGTCCCGCACCTCGCGGAACCGCACGAACGCGCGCATCTTGTGGATGTCGCGCCGTACCGCCTTCGCCATCGCCTCCAGCCGCCGCACCAGCGGATCGGTCCGATCGTCGATCCGGGCGGGATTCTCGATCAACCCGGCCAGCAAGGCGTAGAGCAGGGCGAAACGCTGCGGATCGGCATGCAGGATTACGCTCTGCGCGAGATCGAGGAATGCACGCGGCACGCGAAAGGGCGCGGGCGCGACGGAGGCAGGCACCGCTTCATCGCCGAACAGGTCGCTCGGTGCATCGCCAACCTGCCAGACCATCTCCGAAGCCGGCACCCGCATCTGCGCCAAGGCGCGCGCGGCATCGCGCCAGCCCTCGAAATCATCCTCGGCGGCAAGCGCGACGACCCGCATCATTCACGATCGTCGCCGGGCTGCCCTTCTTCGGCGCGGACCAGTTCCTTGGGCTTGCGGCGCTCGAACACCGCAGCCAGTCGCGCTTCGTCCCCATCGCTCAACTTCTCGGCGGCCGAGGGGAACATCTCTTCCTCCTCCTCGCCGATATGATGCTCGTAGCGGTGGCGCATCTCCTCGAACTTCGCGGTCCATGCGGCACCGGCCGGATCGAGATCAGTCAGCTCGCCGAAATAATCATCGATTTCCTTGTGCTCGGAAACCGAATGCCGCGCCTCATCACGGAGATCGGGGATGGCGAGCATCGTCGCATAGAGCGATTCCTCCTCGGCCGCCGCGTGCGCGCTGATCTCCACCCGCAAGACCTCGAACAGAGCAGCGCGATCGGCGTAATCCGCCGCGGCGAGCTCCGCGAGCATCGCGCGATGGCGGTCGTGATCGGCCTTGAGGTCCTGAAAGATGCGCGCGTCGGCCATTTGGAAACTCCTGCTGTCGAACGCCCCCAACCAGTCAGGCGGCGAATAGCTCCAGCTGTTCGCGCTTCGGTGCGACCACGGGGCGGAGATCGACGCGATCGGCGAGCGCGAGCGGCTTCCAGTCCTCGGCGATCAGGAACGGGCGCATCTTGGCGATCGAGGCGGTCAGCCGCGCCACGTCCGCCAGCCGCAGCCGCCGCCAGCGCCGCGTCGCCAGGATCGCATCGACCGCCTTCACCCCCAGCCCCGGCACCCGCAACAGCGCCTCGCGCGGCGCGGCATTGACGTCGACCGGGAAGCGCTCGCGGAAGCGCAGCGCCCAGGCGAGCTTCGGATCGATGTCGAGCGGCAGCATCCCCGTCGCCGGATCGGCGGCCGCGCGTACCTCGTCCGGGCGATAGTCGTAGAAGCGCATCAGCCAGTCGGACTGGTACAGCCGATGCTCGCGCATCAGCGGCGGGCGCTGGAGCGGCAGCACCGCGCTGGCATCGGGGATCGGGCTGAACGCCGAATAATAGACGCGGCGCAGCTGGAAGCGATCGTACAGTCCGGCGGCGCGGCCTATGATGTCGCCGTCGGTAGCCGCGTCGGCACCGACGATCATCTGGGTCGACTGCCCCGCCGGTGCGAAGCGCGGCGCCGACTTGTAGCGCCTGCCGGCATCGGCGCCGTCGTCGATCGCGCTGCGCACGTCGCGCATCGCCCCCTCGATCCGCGCACCGGACTTTTCGGGCGCGAGCCGGGTCAGCCCCGCGGCGGTCGGCAACTCGACATTGATCGAGATGCGATCGGCCAGCAGCCCCGCCTGGTGCACGAGCGCCGGATCGGCATCGGGGATCGTCTTCAGATGGATATAGCCGCGAAAGTCATGATCCTCGCGCAGCGACCGCGCGACCTCGACGATCTGCTCCATCGTATAGTCCGAGGAGCGGATGATGCCCGAGGAGAGGAACAGCCCCTCGATGTAATTGCGCCGGTAGAAGCTCAGCGTCAGGTCCACCACCTCCTGCGGCGTGAAGCGCGCGCGGCGGACGTTCGAGCTTTTGCGGTTGATGCAGTAATGGCAGTCGAAGATGCAGCTGTTGGTCAGCAATATCTTGAGCAGGCTGATGCAGCGGCCGTCGGGCGCATAGGCGTGGCAGATGCCCATGCCCTCGGTCGAGCCAAGGCCCTTTCCGCCCACCGAGTTGCGCTTGGCCGTACCCGACGAGGCGCAGGACGCATCGTATTTCGCGGCGTCGGCGAGGATCGCGAGCTTCGCGCGGAGATCGAGCTGGGCCATTCGTTCTTCTTATGTTCTTGATATCGCAAAGTCCAGCGCGATGGACGCGCGCGCACGCGCTGGGCTAAGCACGCCGCGAAAAGGGGGTGGCGATGCGGCATTGGAGGGACCGGCGGCTGATGGTGCTGGCGCTCGCGCTCGCCGTCACCTGCCTGTGCGGCTGGCTGTTCAAGGCGCATTGCACCCCGGGCGGCTGGACCGGCGGCGAGCAATACACCACGGGCTGCTACAGCGACGCCATGCCCTTCTGGAGCTTGCGCGGCGTCGACAAGGGCCAGATTCCCTATCTCCAGGCGCGGATGGAATATCCGGTGCTTACAGGCGCCCAAATCTGGCTTGAGGGCGCGATCACGCACGCCCTGTTCGGGGTGGAGGCGCGCGATTTCCACTTTCTCGGCGTGGTGAGCGCAGTCAACGCGCTGTTCGCCGGACTGATCCTGTGGATGTTCCGGCAGGGCGGCATGGACCGCAGCCGGCTCTGGGCCTGGGCGGCCGCGCCGCCGCTGATCCTCTATCTCGGCCATAATTGGGACCTTGGCGCAGGCGTATTGGCGGTCGCGGCGATGCTGCTCGCCCGCAGCGGTCGACTGGTCCGGGCAGCCGCGACCGCGGCGCTAGGGGCCGCGGCGAAGCTCTTTCCGGTGCTGATGCTCCCTCTGATCGGACTGAGCGCACTGTTCGGCGAGAGCGGCTGGCGGCACCGGGTCACGCGCGCCGCAGCGTGTACGGCAGCCGCGATCGGCGCCTGGACTGTCGTCAACTTACCCGTCGCGCTGCTCGCACCAGAGAACTGGTCCGAATTCTATCGTTTTTCGCAGGAACGCCCCGGCACGGCAGCCTCGACCTGGGAGGTCCTGTCCAGCATGGGCTGGTGGACGACCGCGATCGCCGACCGCAATCTCTACGCCACCCTGTTGTTCGGCACCGGCGCGGCGCTGATCGTCGCGCTCGGCTGGAAGCGGCACCGCGCACATCTCTGGGTGCTGTTCACCCCGGTGCTTGCCTGGTTCATGCTCAGCAACAAGGTCTATTCGCCGCAATTCGACCTGTGGCTCTATCCGGTGCTGCTGATGACCGCGCCGCGGCTATGGCCGGTGGCGCTGTTCGTGATCGGCGACATCGCCGCCTATTTTGCCGAGTTCTGGTGGTTCGCCGGCATGGAGAATGCCTGGCCGTATGCCACCTCGACCGACATCGCCACCGCCGCGAGCATTCGCGCCGCGGCGATGCTGGTGATCATTGTCGATGCGGTGCGGCGCGATCCGCCGGCCTGGATCGCACGTCCGGAAAGCTGAGCCGGCTCAGGGCGGCGGCAGGTTGGTCTGTTCTTCCTTGCGCGCCTTGGCCTCAGCCTTGGCCTTGGTCGCCTGGCGGACGAAGCATCCGGTCGATCCGTTCGCGCCGACTGCCGAACAGCTGCCGGTGCCGGTGCCGCCGGTGGTGAGCGCGTCCTGCTGGCGCACGGCCCAGCTCTGGCTCGTCTGCGGCGCGCCGGGTTGGTCGCGCAGCGTCTTGGGGATGCGGAAGCGCTCGGCCTCGTCGAGCCGCTGGCAAACCACGATTTCCTCGCCATTGTCGTTGGTCGGACATTTGTCCTGGCCATAGATGACAAGGACGCCATTCTGCGCGGCATTCTGTGCGTGCGCCACTGCCGGCATCAGCATCGGCAGCGCGACGGCGCCGGCGACAAATGCGATCCTCTTCAGCATCGGCCTTCTCCTCGAAAATCCGGACCGGGACGTCATGCCCGCCTAATCTTGAACCCGGCCTGTCATATCCGTTTTGACAGTGCAATGGCAGCGCGGCACCCCGCACGGATCATGCCCGACAACAACGGATAGGCGGGCACCGTTTCCGCGCCGGCGGCGATCGCCGCATCGCGATGCTCCAACTCCTCGTCGCGAAACTCGGCCACGGCCCTGCTCAGCTCCGGATCGCCGTCTCCCAGCAGCGCGAGTTGGCTGCTGTAGTGGCGATCGATCTCGGTCTCCACCGCCGCCGTGCAGGCCATCGCCGCGCGCGGCCCCAGCGCCGCGGTAACGGCGCCCAGGGCGAAACCTGCGACCTTCCAGAAGGGCTGGAGCGCCGTGGGCCGCACGCCGCGTCGGGCGATCATCGCATCGAAGAATGCGCGGTGCCGCTCCTCCTGGTTGGCCATGCCGGCGATCGTCCGCGCCGCCGGCGTGCGATCGCCCATCACCGCGAGCTGCCCGGCATAGATCCGCGTCGCGCCATATTCGCCGGCCTGGTCCACCCGGACCATCGCCTTGGTCACCTCGCGAGCGTCGCCGGGCTTCCAGCTCATCGCCGGCCCCGCCGCACCGCCAGCGCGAAGATCGCTACCGCGCCGCCGAGCGAGAAGATCGCATTGAAGCCCGCCAGGCTGATCCCGAACAGCTGCCATTGCGGCACGTCGCACCGCACCAGCGGCTTGCGCAGCGCCTCGTTCAGGATCGCCATCGGGTCGCCCGCGGTCAGATTGGTGGTGCAGGCGGTGATGCCCTGCCACCATTTATACTCGACCCCGGCATGGAAGACCCCGATCGCGCCGCTCAGCGCGATCAGCGCGCCGGCGACCAGCACGAACAGCATCGTCACCGGGCGCGGGCGCACCACGAACGCCAGCAGCGCGACGACGATCGCCGCGACATGCGGCCAGCGCTGCCACATGCACATCTCGCACGGCACGAGATGGCCGATGAACTGCGATCCGAGCGCGCCGCCCATCAGCGCAAGCGGCAGGAGCAGCGCGATCCACCGCGCGGTGCGGAGCCCGTCCTGGCGCATCGCCTACTTGCCCTTGGTCGCGACTTGCGGCTTCGGCCCCAGCCGCGCGATCGTATCGAGGGCGTAGTGGAGCTGGAAGTCGTCGATGCCCTGCTTCTTCAGCTGCTCCGGCGTTGCGGCGAAGCGCGGATCGGTGCGGCCGTCCTCCTCGAGCACGCTGTCGTCCACCTTCTCCTGGTTGATCAGGTGGCGGCGCAGATCGGCCTCGCGGACGACCGGCCGATCCTTGTAATCGGGATCGGAGATCTGCGGGACAATGATGTCGGGCTTGATGCCGCCCTCCTGCACCGAATGACCCGAGGGGGTATAGTAGCGCGCCGTGGTCAGGCGCAGCGCGGCGCGGTCGCCCATCGGCAGGATCGACTGGACCGAACCCTTGCCGAAGCTGCGCACACCCATCACCAGCGCGCGGTGATGGTCCTGCAACGCGCCGGCGACGATCTCGGAAGCCGAAGCCGTGCCCGAATCGACCAGAACCACCACCGGCAGCCCGCGGGCGAGATCGCCCGGGAACATCGATTCGGCATAGTAGCGCTCGATATCGGTCTTCTCGCGGCCGCGCTGCGAGACGATCTCGCCATGGCTCAGGAACACGTCCGAAACGCCGATCGCCTCGCTCAGCAGGCCGCCGCCATTCTCGCGCAGGTCGACGATATAGCCGAGCGGCTTGTGGCCCAGCTTCTTGTCGATCGCCTGGATCGCCAGCGCGGTGTCCCCGCCGGTCTGGGCGGTGAAGGTATTGATGTTGATGATGCCGACGCCGTTCTTGATGTCCCACTTCACCGGCTTCTGCACGATGACTTCGCGCACCAGGGTGAACTGGAGCGGCTTCTCGGCGCCCGGGCGGACGATGGTCAGCGTGATCTTGGTGCCGGGGGCGCCGCGCATCTGCTCGATCGCCTCGTCCAGGCTGCCGCCGACGATGAACTTGCCGTCCAGATGCGTGATGAAGTCGCCCGACTTGATCCCGGCGCGCGCCGCCGGAGTATCCTCGGTCGGCGCGATCACCTTCACTGCGCCGTCGACCTGGGTGACGGTGAGACCAAGCCCGCCGTAATTGCCGTCGGTCTGGATCTTGAGATTGTCGAAATCGAGTCCGTCGGCGAAGCTGCTGTGCGGATCGAGCGCGGCGAGCATGCCCTGAATCGCGCCTTTTACCAGCACCTTGTCGTCGACCTTGTCGACGTAATTCGCCTTCACCTGGTTGTAGACTTCCATGAAGGTGTCCAGCTCGCGATAGCTGTTGGTATCGACACCCGCCATGGCGCCCGAGGCGATCGGGATCAGCGCGAGGGCGCTGACGGCGGCGGTGACTTGCAGGAACGGACGCAGCATCGAGGGGCTTTCTGGAAATACGCGTACTTATCTAGGCGCAGGATAGCGGCTTTTCCACGGCGGGCAAAGGAGAAGCGGGGCGCCTCAATCGAGTAGCCGGGTCAGGTCCATCGGCGTGCCGCGCCGGCGCAGCTCGACGGTGATGTGCGGCGCATCGCCGCCGGGTGCGCGGCCGATCGCCCTACCCTGCGCCACCCGGTCGCCGACCCGCACCGACAGCGCGCCCAATCCGGAGACCAGGCTGGTCCAGCCCTGGCCATGATCGATGATCACCACCCCGCCATAATCGCGGAAACCAGCCGCATAGACGATCGTCCCACCCGCCGGCGCGACGACCGACGCATTGGCCGCGCCGGCCAACGTGATACCACGCGCGCGCACGCCCGTCGCCGAAAGCTCGCCCAGCCCGGTCACGACCTGGCCGGCGACCGGCAGGCGATAGGGTGCGCTGCGGGGCAGCCCAGGCTTGTCCGAATCCTTCGCCGGACGCGGCAACGGCCCCGGAAGCGCCTCCAGCCCGGCGCGGACCTCGCTGGCGGCGCCCGCCGTCTCCATCTGGTCGACGATGTCGCGCGCGCGCTCGCCCATCGCCATCGCCCGATCCGATTCGACCATCGCGCTGCGCCCGAGTTCGTTCGAACGCAGGCTGTGCCGCGCCTCGAGCTGGACCAGCGCACTCCGCTCGCTCTCCAGCCGCGACCGGCCTTCGCGCAGGCTGGCCACCGCCGCCTCGGCCGCGATACGCAGCCGCCGCACCCGGCCCAGTTCGGCGCGGACATCGGCGGTGCGCGCCGCGACCACCGGCATCGTCGTCGCCAGCACGGCGCGGACATGGACCATGTCCTCGGTCGATCCCGGCTGGACCAGCCCGAGCACCGGCGGCCGCCGCGCCATCGACTGGAGCGCCGCGATCAGCCGTACCACCGGCCCCTGCCCCACCGCCACCCGCGCGCGCTGCGCCGCGAACAGCCGGTCGACGATGGCGATGCGCGCCTGTGCCGCCTGGATATCGGCCTCCGCCGCCTTGATCCGCTCCGCCGCCGCGGCTTCCTGCGCCTTGGCCTGGACGGCGCGGTCGCGCTCCCCCGCAGCGGCACGCTCCAGCGCCTGCGAACGCGCCTGCGCCGCCTGGGACTGGGCCTGGGCAGCGCGAAGCTTCTGCTGCTGGTCCGCCACGCCCGGCACCTGCGCCCCCGCCAGGCCGCCGATGGCGAGCATCGCCGACAGGGTCCCAGCAATGACGAGGCTGCGTGCCGGGCCCATCAGCCTTCGCGGTGATAGGGGTGGTTGGAAAGGATCGAGATCGAGCGCCACAATTGCTCGGCGACCATCGCGCGCGCCATCATGTGTGGCCAGGTGGCACGGCCGAAGGAGAGGAGCAGATGCGCCTGCGCCCGCTCGGCGTCGCCGAAGCCGTCCGCCGCGCCGATCAGGAAGCGCGTCTCGCGGATGCCGTCGTCGCGCCACGCCCCCAGCCGCTCGGCAAGCACGCGCGACGGCAGATTCTCGCCGGTCTCGTCGAGCAGCACGATGCGCGTCGCACCCTCGACGGCGGGCATCTTGCCGCCGGTATCGGGAAGCTCGGTCACGCGCACCGGCCAGCTCACCCGCTTGAGGTAGCGATCGACCAACTCCGCTTCGGGACTCCGCCCGATTCGCCCGCGCGCGACGATATGGAGCAGCATCTAGGCGGCTCCGACGGAAATCAGGCCTGGCCCGTGGCGGCCGTGTCTCCGAACGCCCACATACGCTCGAGATTGTAGAAGCTGCGGACTTCCGGGCGGAACAGGTGGACGATCACGTCGCCGGCATCGATCAGCACCCAGTCCGCGGTGGGCAGACCCTCGACCCGCGGCGAGCGGCCGAACTCGGCCTTGATCTTCTCGGCGAGCTTGGCCGCCATCGAGGCGACCTGGCGCGTCGAGCGGCCCGACGCCACGACCATGAAGTCGGCGATGCTGCTCTTGCCCGCAAGCGGGATGGAAACCGTCTCGACCGCCTGATCGTCGTCCAGCGACGTCATCACGAGCCTATGCAGCGCAGCAACGCCGTCGGCGTCGGTCGAGCGCTGCATATTGGGGGAACTGGCCAAGGTAACTCCTAGGGTTGAACACGCTCTGTGCCGATAGGTGGAGACGGCGCCGGACCCTTCAATGCTCGATCTTGAAGCATGCCCAGGAAACGCCGGTGCCAGGCGGGATCGGCGGCCCGAAGGCGCGTCGCCGAGGTAGGATCGGGGCGGAAGCGCAGCAGCACGAGGGCCGGCAATCTCCATCGCGTCCAATTCTTCGCCTGGCCTGCGGGCCGCACAGCGCGCCGCAGCCAACCCATCGCAGGACTTGCGTGGGCCTGACGATCATAGCCCGGACGGGCGATCACCGCAATCGGAACCTGCCGGGCGATATGGCGCCACCTTTCCCACCGATGGAACTGGGCCAGATTGTCGGCGCCCATCAGCCAGATGAAGCGGTGGCGCGGATAGAGCCGCGGAAGCTTGGTGAGCGTATCGGCGGTATAGCGGGTCTTCAGCCGCTTCTCGATTGCCGTCGGGCGGATCGGCGCATGTCGTGCGATGCGCCGCGCCGACGCGATGCGCGCCTTGAAGGGCGCCATTCCGGCCTTGTCCTTGAGCGGATTGCCGGGCGAGACCAGCCACCACACCTCGTCCAGCTCCAGCGCGCGGATCGCGTGAAGCGACAGCCGCCGATGCCCCTCGTGCGCCGGATTGAACGACCCGCCCAACAGCCCGATGCGCTTCATTCGGGGAAACGCCGCACCACTTCGATCGCGCCGACAATGGCGGCGTTGAAGTCCGGCAGTGCCTCGGCGGGAATCCAATATTCGCGGTGCACGCGACCGCCGGCATCTTGGACGGCATAGGCCGACAGGTAGTCGCGACGAACCTCGAACCGCGTGACAAAACCCGCCCCGCTGTCGCGAACGTTCCAATCACGCGCGATCCGGACCGCATAGTCCTCGGTCGTCACCGGATAGAAGATCGGCTGATCGGGGAGCCTTGGCGGAAAGGCGGCCATGCCGCTCTGCTCGATCAGTTCCAGCTCCGCCGGGCCGACCGGGCGCCAGAGCGTGACGGTATCGATCAAGGCCGGGTCTGCCCCGTCCCGCGCACCACCCATTTGTACGTCGTCAGCCCCTCGAGCGCGACCGGGCCCCGCGCATGGAGCCGCCCGGTCGAGATGCCGATCTCAGCGCCCAGCCCGAACTCGCCGCCATCGGCGAACTGGGTGGAGGCGTTCCACATCACGATCGCGCTGTCGACCTCGGCCAGGAAGCGCTCGGCCGTCGCTACGTCCTCGGTGACGATCGCGTCGGTGTGGTGCGAGGCATGGCGGGCGATATGCGCGATCGCATCCTCGGCCCCATCGACCAGCTTCACGGACAGGATCGCGTCGAGATACTCGGTATCCCAGTCCTCGGCGCTCACAGGCACGGTGCGGGGCTCGATCGCCCGGACCTCCGCATCGCCGCGCAGCTCGCAACCGGCATCGGCCAGCGCCGCCAGAATCGGCGCCGGATCGGCAAAGCCGCGATCGATCAGCAGCGTCTCGGTCGCACCGCAGACGCCGGTGCGGCGCAGCTTGGCGTTGAGGGCGAGCGACAGCGCCATGCCGGGCTCGGCCGCGCGATCGATATAGCTATGGTTGATCCCGTCGAGGTGGGCGAGCACCGGCACCCGCGCCTCGGCCTGGACGCGCGCGACGAGCCCCTTGCCGCCGCGCGGCACGACCAGGTCGATCAGCCCCTCGGCCGTCAGCATCGCCCCCACCGCGGCGCGATCGGTCACGGGCACCAGCTGCACCGCGTCGGCGGGCATGCCACCCGCCACCAGCCCGCGCGCGAGCGCCGCGTGGATCGCGCGGTTGCTGCGGATCGCCTCGGAGCCGCCGCGCAGGATCGCCGCATTGCCCGCCATCACCGCCAGCGCGCCGGCATCGGCGGTGACGTTGGGGCGGCTCTCATAGATGATGCCGATCACGCCGATCGGCACGCGGACGCGGGTCAGCACCAGCCCGTTGGGACGCTCGGCGCGGTCGATCACCTGCCCCACCGGATCGGCCAGCCGCGCCACGGCCTCGACCCCGGCGGCCGCCGATTCGACTCGGCCGGCATCGAGCCGCAGCCGGTCGAGCAGCGCGCCGGACAGGCCCGATGCCTGCGCCGCCGCCATGTCCTCGGCATTGGCGGCTACGATCGCGTCGCTCGCCTCGCGGATCGCCGCGGCCGCGGCGAGCAGCGCCGCGCTCTTGGCGGCCGTCGGCATCGCGGCGAGCGCCCGTGCTGCGGCGCGCGCGCGCCTACCCATGTCGTCGATCAGCATCGCGGTATCAGCATCGGCCATGCTGCACCCGCTAGCACGAGTGGATCGAAGCTGGTAGCCTCCGGCGCATGGGGGATTTCGACGCTGCAGGGGAACTCGTAACGGGCGGCTTGCTGGGCCGCGCCGTCGAGCCGCATCATGGCGAGGGCCATGGCCATGGCGGCATCTGCCTGAATTGCGGCACCGCGCTGGTCGGCTCGCATTGCCACGCATGCGGCCAATCGGGCCATGTCCACCGCTCGCTCGGCGCGATCGGGCACGAGATCCTGCACGGAGTCGCGCATTTCGAAGGCAAGCTCTGGCGCACGCTCCCGCTGCTCGTCTGGCGTCCCGGCGACCTGACGCGGCGCTACATCGCCGGCGAGCGCGCGCGGTTCGTCTCGCCGATGGCGTTGTTCCTGTTCTCGATCTTCACGATGTTCGCGGTGTTCCAGATCCTCGGCATGTCGCCGCCAGCGGATATGCAATCGTCGAGCGCCAAGCCCGCCGCCGCGGTGGAAGAGGCGCGCAAGCATGTTGTCGAGCAGCGCCAGAATGCGATCAAGGAACGGGACGAGCGCACCGCAGACGATCCCAAGCGCGCCCGCTATGTCGAGCGGATCGCCGAGGCCGACACCGAACTGCGCAACCTCGATGTCGCCGCCAAGGCGCTCCACGACGCGGGCGAGGAACCCGATACCGTCAGCATCGATACCGGCTGGCACGCGCTTGATCACGGCATCGAGAAGTGGCGGAAGAATCCGGCGCTGATGATCTACAAGCTCCAATCAAGCATCTATAAATTCTCGTGGCTTCTCATACCCCTGTCGCTGCCGTTTGTGTGGCTGCTGTTCTTCTGGAAGCGCGAGTACAAGCTCTACGACCATACGGTGTTCATCACCTATTCGATCGCGTTCATGTCGCTGCTCTTCATCGTCGTCACCCTCGGCATCGCCGCGGGCATCGAGGCGAAGTGGCTGGAGACGGCGGCTTTCGTCATTCCCTTCGTCCACATCACCCGGCAGATGAAGCAGGCCTATGCGCTGCGCTGGCGCTCGGCCATCCTGCGCTCGGTCATCCTGTCCTTCTTCATCGCCATCGTCCTGGCGATCTTCCTGACACTGCTGGTGCTGATGGGGATGCTCGGCTGAGCCCCTAGCGGCACGGATAGCGCCGCTTCATGAACGCGTAGAAGGCGCGCTTCATGCTCATCCCGCGCTGCGTCGCGGGGATTTTCTCGAGGTCGGCGAGCAGCTGTTTCGCGGCGACCTGCGGCTCCACCTGGTTTCGGGCAGGCGGACAGCTGTGCGCCGGCCTGCCGGCGGCGCGGGCCGCCCGGATATCGGCGCGATAGGCGATAAGGATGCCGCGCATCTCGGCCTTGAGCAGTTCGGCATCGGGCGACAGCATCGCCATGGCGCCCTGCGCTTTCAGCCCGTGCGCCTTCGCAAGGAACTCGGCCACGGTCATCGCCTGTGCCGAACCGGCCATCAGCAGCGAGGCGGCGGCCGCCAATGCCACGCGCCTCACGAAAAGCGGCCCTCCCTCGATCGGATCGAGGAAGGGCCCTGCATTTCCCGCCGCAACGAACGCGGTCTCAGGCGCCTTGCGGCGTCGGATTGCCGAACGGCCCCTTGGGACGGCGAATCTTGGGGATCGAGGTGCCGCCGGTCGGAACCGGGGCGGCGCGCGTGCTGGGATCGTCACGGCCGATGTCATCGCCCGCGATCAGCCGCTTGATTTCTTCGCCGGTCAGCGTCTCATATTCGAGCAAGGCACTGGCCAGGCCGTGCAGCTGGTCGATATGATCCGTCAGCACCTGCTTGGCGCGGTTGAGCCCTCCCTCGACCAGCTTCTTGATCTCGGCATCGATCAGCAGCGCAGTCTCGTTCGACATATGTGCCGAGCGTGCCATGCCATAGCCGAGATAATTCTGCTCATCCTCGGCATATTCGAGCGGACCCACCGCATCGGACATGCCCCAGCGGGTGACCATCGAACGCGCCAGGCGCGTGGCCGACTGGATGTCCGACGAAGCGCCCGACGAGACGCGATCATACCCGAAGATCAGCTCCTCGGCGACGCGGCCACCCATCGCGATCGAGAGATGCGCATACATCTGGTCGCGGTGCATCGAATTCTGGTCGCGCTCCGGCAGGCGCATCACCATGCCCAGCGCACGACCGCGCGGGATGATCGTCGCCTTGTGGATCGGATCCGATGCTGGCTCGTGCATCGCGACGATGGCGTGACCGGCCTCGTGATAGGCGGTCATCCGCTTCTCGTCCTCGGTCATCAGCATCGAGCGGCGCTCGGCGCCCATCATGACCTTGTCCTTGGCCTCCTCGAACTCGCTCATCGCGACGAGGCGCTTGCCGCGCCGCGCGGCGAGCAGCGCCTGCGCCAGCGAATGGAGCTGGTCGATATGATCGGTCAGCACCTGCTTGGCACGGTTGAGCCCGCCCTCGACCAACTTCTTGATCTCGCCGTCGATGAGCTTTGCCGTCTCGTTCGACATCGGTGCGGAGCGAGCGCCACCATAGCCGAGATAGCTCTGCTCATCCTCGGCATATTCGAGCGGGCCGACCGCTTCCGACATGCCCCATTTGGTCACCATCGAGCGTGCAAGCCGCGTTGCCGACTGGATATCCGACGATGCGCCCGAGCTCACCCGGTCGTAGCCGAAGATCAGTTCCTCGGCGACGCGGCCGCCCATCGCGATCGAGAGATGCGCATACATCTGGTCGCGGTGCATCGAGTTCTGGTCGCGTTCGGGCAGGCGCATCACCATGCCCAGCGCGCGGCCGCGCGGGATGATCGTCGCCTTGTGGATCGGGTCCGAAGCCGGCTCGTGCATCGCGACGACGGCGTGGCCGGCCTCGTGATACGCGGTCATCCGCTTCTCGTCCTCGGTCATGAGCATCGACTTACGCTCGGCGCCCATCATCACCTTGTCCTTGGCGTCCTCGAACTCGCTCATCGCGACGAGGCGCTTGCCCCTGCGCGCCGCGAGCAGAGCTGCCTCGTTGACCAGGTTGGCGAGGTCCGCACCCGAGAAACCGGGAGTTCCGCGCGCGATG
>JBEVLV010000105.1:0-13428 GCA_040508955.1 Sphingomonas sp.
CCGACGAGGTGCTGCCCGAGCGCCTCGATGCGAGCTATGTCGGCGAGGACGGCAACCGCCACCGCCCGGTGATGCTCCACCGCGCGATCCTCGGCACGTTCGAGCGCTTCATCGGCATCCTGATCGAGCATCACGCCGGCCGCTTCCCGCTCTGGCTGTCGCCGGTGCAGGCGGTGGTCGCGACGATCGTGTCGGACGCCGATGACTATGCGAAGGAAGTCGCGGCCAAGCTCGCCAAGGCCGGCATCCGCGTCGAGACCGACCTGCGCAACGAGAAGATCAACTACAAGGTCCGCGAGCATTCGGTGGCCAAGGTCCCGAACCTGCTGGTCGTCGGCAAGCGCGAGGCCGACGAGGGCACCGTGGCGCTGCGCGTCCTCGGCTCGCAGGGCCAGCAGATGCTGACCCTCGACGAGGTCATCGCCAGGCTGGTGGCCGAGGCGACTCCGCCGGACCTCAAATAACTCGGCATGTTCGCGATCCATGCCGCCGTAGCGCTAGCGGGTCGCGAGCCACCGGCAACTAACGCAAAGGGCTAGACGAGGTCGCCCATCTTTCCGAAAAACGTGACGATGTGCATCTGTCGCGGTCGGGAATGATCCTTGATCAGGCGCATCTCGAAACGGTTGCAGGGGAATATCTGGGCTCCATCGCCGATTCCGTATCGCATCCGAAACGGTGCATTCAGATCGATTTCCTCGACGATTTCGCAGGATTCGCCCTGCTTCTTGTCGATGCTGAACCTATCCAGGCGCACTGCAGTCTTGGGCGAATTGAGAAACGCGACCGCGGCATCGATCTGATCGCGAAAGGTCAGGAAAGCAGTGTAGATGGCCAAGCCGCCCCGATTATGGTCACGCAACCGGTCGGCGAGACCGCTGTTGGTGATCGACACATGGCGGCCGCCAGAGTGCCCTTCGCTGCGGACTTTGCCGGAAACGGGGCGCCCTTCGGACATTTGGAAGATGAGTTCGACCTCCGAGTCGGTGAAAGGCTGGTACGGCATCCACGTCTCCCAAAACGAAGCAATCCTAGCGGAAAGGCCAGGAAAAGTCAGGACGGATTTGGTGAGGTAGGTGCAGCCCTGTGCGGGCCTCGATTGCAAGAGAGCGCTTGCGCCGGGGATCGCAAGACCCGATATCTGGGGTGCATTCGCGCCACAGTGCGCGGAATTTCGGCGGAGATGCGCGACCCGGGCTACCGGCTCGCGCTTTCCTGCGTTATCTGCTAGAATGACGAAATAGCCACAATAGGAGCAGTTTCTATACGTCCTCCCATGACCCGGCGCCCGATGGCGCCACAAACACCGCTAAATGGTCCGCGGTTCAACGAATTTATCCAATCGCCCAAGGTCCGGGTGATTGACCAGGACGGCGAGAATCTCGGCGTGATGTACACGCGCGAGGCGATGGAGCAGGCGCAGTCGGTCGGCCTCGACCTTGTCGAAGTGTCGCCCAATGCCGATCCGCCCGTCGCCAAGTTTCTCGACGTCGGCAAGTTCAAGTACGAGGCGCAGAAGAAGGCCAACCTCGCCCGCAAATCGCAGAAGACGCAGGAGATCAAGGAGATCAAGATGCGTCCGAACATCGACGATCATGATTATGATACGAAGATGAAGGCGATCCACAAGTTCATCGGCGAAGGCGACAAGGTGAAGGTCACCCTGCGCTTCCGCGGCCGCGAGCTTTCGCACGGCCAGCTCGGCATGCTCCTCCTCCAGCGCGTCCAGGGCGACACCGCCGAGATCGCGAAGATCGAGAGCTATCCGCGCATGGAAGGCCGCCAGATGCTGATGGTGATCTCGCCCAAATGATCCGCATGCGGGGGCTGCTGCTGGCGGCCCCCGCCGCGTTGCTGCCGCTCGCGGCGGCTGCCCAGGCCGTCAACGATCCCCCGATCACCGCGCCTGCCGATGAACCGCTGGCGGTGCCGAAGGATTATGCGCTCGTCTGGGCGGACGAGTTCGACACGCCCGGCCTGCCCGATCCGGCCAAGTGGCGCTACGATACCACCTTCAACAAGCAGGGCTGGTTCAACAACGAGCTTCAATATTATGCCGACGCCCGGCCCGAGAACACGCGGGTCGAGAACGGCCACCTGATCCTCGAGGCGCGCAAGGAGCGGCTCGACGACAGGCCCGATTTCGGCGGCCAGGACTATGCGTCGGGCAAGCTGGTCAGCCGCGGTGTCGCCGACTGGAAATACGGCTTCATCCAGGTCCGCGCCAAGCTCGCCTGCGGGCGCGGCGTCTGGCCGGCGATCTGGATGCTGGCGAGCGACGGGAGCGCCGGCTGGCCGGCGATGGGCGAGATCGACATCATGGAGCATGTCGGCTGGGATCCGGGCCGCGTCCACGGCACCGTCCATACCAAGGCGTACAACCACGTCGCCAAGACCCAGAAGGGCGCCCACATCCAGGTCCCCGACACCTGCACCGCCTTCCACGACTATCAGCTCGACTGGAATGCGGACCGCATCCTGATCGGCGTGGACGGCCACGCCTATATGCGCTTCGACAACGACCATAAGGGCGATCCCGCGACCTGGCCCTTCGCCAGCCCGCAATATCTGATCCTCAACGTCGCGGTCGGCGGCTGGGGCGGGATGGAGGGCATCGACCCCGCCGCCTTCCCGGCGCGGATGGAGGTCGATTATGTCCGCGTCTGGCAGAAGCGCGAGCGCTAGAGCGGATCGGGATTTGGGAAGAGGGGCTATTTCCAACCGTCACCCCGGACTTGTTCCGGGGCCCACCGGGAGGCGGGCGCTGGACGAGAGGCTCGCGCTCCGCGGGCGAGGCCAGGGGGCCCCCGGAACAAGCCGGGGTGACGGATGGGCAAGGGCCGGCGAGGAACGCCTTAGACGCCGATGCGACCTAGGCTTGCGGCTCGTCCTTCGTCTCGGCGACGATCTCCGGCTCGGGTGCGGCCGGCTCCGGCACCTCCGCACGCTTTCCGCCGAACCCCATCGATGCCAGCACCCCGTCGCGGCGGACAAAGCCGTGCACCAGCGCGATCGTCAGATGCCCCAGGATCAGCGCAAAAAAGGCAAAGGCGATCACGCCATGCGCCAGCCGCAGCAGCCCGAATGCTTGGCCGTCCTGCGGCAGGATCGGCGGCAGCACCAAACCGGGCGCGATCCGCACCGGATAGCCGCCGGCCGAGAGCATCGCCCAGCCGATCAGCGGCATGCCGAACAGCGCGAGATAGAGCAGGACATGCGACCCCTTCGCCGCGATCACCTGCGCACGCGGCAGGTCGGCGGGCAGCGGCGGCGCCTTGGTCGAGAGCCGGATCGCCAGGCGGATACACACCAGCACCAGGATCGCGATGCCGATCGGCCGGTGCAGCGCGAGCAGCGCCGGATAGGCCGGCCCCGCGGTCGAGACCATCGCCACGCCGACGAACAGCATCGCCAGCACCAGCGCCGCCATCGTCCAGTGGAGCAGCCGCAGCGCGAACGGGAAACGATCCGGCACGGTCACTTCCCCTTCTCCTTGCCGATCGCGCTCGGGCCTGGCCCCTCCAGCGCACGGCGACGGAACGACGCCGCATAGGCGCCTGCCCGTGCACCGAGCAGCGGATCGTCGGAAAGCGCGACCCCGTCGGGCAGGATCGTCGGATCGAAGGTGATGTCGCGGCAGGCGCCCTGCTCTTCCGGCCCAGCGCGGTCGATCGTCAGCACGCCGGTCTCGACGGTCCGCCGCCCCGTCGGCCATTGCACGGTCGCATTGTCGGTCACATCGCCCGGCGCCGCGATCGTCACGACCATGTGCCAGCGCGCCG
Organism: Sphingomonas sp.; assembly: GCA_040508955.1. GTDB lineage: Bacteria > Pseudomonadota > Alphaproteobacteria > Sphingomonadales > Sphingomonadaceae > Sphingomonas. The sequence goes on from JBEVLV010000105.1 coordinate 3,783, forward strand.
CCCCCCGGGCGAGCCGTGCCGCCATCTCGTCGAACAGATAGTTGGTCGGCAGGTCCGCGAGCTTGGCCTTGTCGAGCGCGGACAGGGGCGCCTCCGGCACGAACGCCCAGCGGACCGTCTGGCTGCCCCCTGTGCCGCCGATGAAGCGGAAGGCGTTGATGCTGTAATAGGTGCCGTTGGCGAAGCTGTCAGGCAACGGCGCCTTGGCGAGATAGTCCTGATAGGCCCTGGTCTCCGGATGCCTGGCCATATAGGCCTGCAGCGTCACGGGGTCGGGCTTGCCGGTGGCGGGATCGGGCTGCGTCGCGCGCTGCAACTCGACGAACGCCGCGGGCGTCGCGACCGGGAAGATCGGCGTATGGTCGAGCGCCATCCGCCAGGTCTGCCCGTCCGCCCCGGTGATCTGCAGCGCCATCGCGTGGAAGACGTTGCGCCCGTCGGTCGCGAACGGATTGCCGCCGCCGGTCGAGAAGCGCCCGAGCACCTTGTAGCTGCCGGCCGGGAAGATGGCCGCCTTGGACACCGCCGTACCCGCCCCGTTCGCGTCGAAGCGCCCGGTGAAGCACAGCCCCTTGGCATGCGCGCGGCGATAGCCCGGATGCTTGCCGGCATTGTCCTCGAGCGCGTTGGCGATGCCGATGCCGCCCGTCCGTGCCGGCCCGATCCACCCGCCCGCCCAGGCGAAGCCGGCCAGCAGGGCGAGGGGCACCGCAGCGATCGCCGCAAGCGTGCCCAGACCGGTTCGTGGATGCGTCATGGTCGATCCTCCTGGCCGGATTTCCCCGCTATCGTATGCTATCGGGCTCTAGCGTCCCTTGCACTGGGCGTTGAGCTGCGCCGCAAGGTCGACGTCGCCGAGCCGCAGCCCCGGGAAGAAGGTCCCGCCCGCGGACATCGATACGCCGCCGACCTTGGTCGACCGGATCGATGTCCAGGATCCGTTCTTGTTCGCGCGGAACGCATGGCAATCGACCGGAACCGATTTCTGCGGATGGCCCGTCGCGGCAGGCTCGGAACCGCTCATCGTGACGCCCGATTGCACCGCGAACAACAAAGCAAACAGGAACATAAACCCTCCACAAACACGCAGCACGGCGCCTAGCGCGACATTCGCCATCGCCGCAATCGGCATCGTCGGCAGCACATATCTAGATATGTGCGCCTCTGGAGAATCACGCCGCGGGCGGCTCCCACAATTCGATCGGATTGCCCTCGGGATCGTGGATTCGCGCGAATCGGCCCGTTTCCGGCGTATCCCATTCGTCCTTGGTGATGATCTCGATGCCCAGCGCGTTGAGCTGCTCGAGCAGGCTGTCCATGTCGCGGACGCGCAGGTTCAGCATCACCTGCTTGTCCGCCGCGAAATAGTCGCTGTCGGCCTTGAACGGCTCGAACACGATCGGTCCCGGCTCGGGATGCCAGAACCATTCGCTCGACTGGCCGGCCTCGTCGCGGCCGCAACCGCCGCCCACGCCCAGCGTCTCGCGGTACCAGGCCTTCAATCCTTCGGGATCCTGCGCGCGGAAGAAATAGCCGCCCATTCCGATAACCGGCATCATCGTCTCCTAGGTCCGCCTGACCCATGCAGACTATATCGGGAAGGGAGCTCGCGCGACAACAAAGCTTGAAAGGAGACACCCCGGATCCACCCCGGTCGCCCCACCGCCCCTGCGCGTCAGGCCGCCTGGGCGATTTCCCCGCCGGCCGCGCCCTCGAGCAGGCGCCGCTCGATCGTCTTCAGCCGCGAGGCGGAGGTAATCTTGTCGCCGATCAGGTCGGTCAGGTAGAAGGTATCCACCGCGCGTTCGCCATAGGTCGCGACATGCGCCGAATGGATCGTCACCTTCGACTGGAACAGCGCGTGCGCCAGCGTGTAGAGCAGCGCAGGTCGATCGCGCGCATTGACTTCGATCACGGTAAATCGGTTCGAAGCCTTGTTGTCGATGAACACATTTGGTTCGATGGCGAATGCATCGGAACGCAAGCGCGGCGCGGCCTTGGTCTTCAACCGCTCGGAAAGCTTGGAGCGATTGGCCAGCGCATCTGCGATACCCGTCTTCAACCGGTTCAGCCGCGCTTCCTCATCGAACGGTCGGCCGAGCGGGTCCTGGACCAGGAAATTGTCGAGCGCCATGCCGTCACGCGTGGTGTGGATGCGCGCGTCGATGATGTTGCCGCCGGCGACATGGATCGCGCCTGCGATCCGATAGAACAGCCCAGGATGATCCGAGGCATAGACCGTCACCAGCGTTGCGCCGCGATCGGGGTAGACCTGCGCCTCGATCGAAAGCTGCTCGTCACCCGCGGCATCGATCAGCCGGGCGTTGCGCTCCAGCACGTCGAGCGGCTCGGCGATCCAATAGGGCTCGGTGAGCCGCTTCTTCAGCGCGGCCATCCGCTTCTCGGTCCAGCCCAGCATCGTGGCCAGTGCTTCCTGCTTGGCAGCAATGCGTTCGCCACGGCCCTTCTGCTTGTGCCCCAGCCGCAGCACCTCCTCGGCGGCCTCGAACAGATTGGAAAGCAGCTGGCGCTTCCAGCTGTTCCACACGCCTGGCCCCACCGCGCGGATATCGACGATCGTGAGGATCAGGAGCATGCGCAGCCGTTCGGCGCTCTGCACCTGCTCGGCGAAGTCGAGGATCGTCTTGAAGTCCGAAAGGTCGCGCTTGAACGCGGTGGCCGACATCAGCAGGTGCCAGCGCACCAGCCAGGCGACATTCTCGGTCTCGGCCGGGGTCAGGCCCAGCCGCGGGCACAGCCGCTCCGCCACCTCGGCGCCCAGGATCGAATGGTCGCCGCCGCGCCCCTTGGCGATGTCGTGGAGCAGCACCGCGACATAGAGCGCGCGCCGCGACGCGACATGCTCGAAGATGCCGGTGGCGAGCGGATGATCGTCCTTCAGCTCGCCCTTCTCGATCGCGTTGACCAGGCCGATCGCACGGATCGAATGCTCGTCCACCGTGTAATGGTGGTACATGTCGAATTGCATCTGCGCGACGACGCGGCCGAAATCGGGCACGAAGCGGCCGAACACCCCCGCCTCGTTCATCCAGCGCAGCACCGTCTCGGGGTCGCGCTTCGACGTCAGCACGTCGAGGAACAGTGCATTGGCGCGCGGATCCTCGCGGACGTCGTCGACCAGCTTGGCGTCGCGATTGGCGGCGCGCATCGCCAGCGGATGGATCTCGAGCCCGTGCAGGTCGGCGAGCTGGAACAGCTCGACCAGCCGCACCGGATCCTGGCGGAAGAAATCGTCGTCGGGCAGCGCCAGCCGCCCGCGATCGAGCACGAACCCGTGCAGCTTGCGCCGCCCACCCCACAGGGCGGGCAGGCCGAAGCGGCGCCCGCGCGCGGCGAACTTCTCGTCCAGATGGGCGAGGAAAACGCCGGTCAGGTCGCCCACCACCTTCGCCTGGAGGAAGTAGAAGCGCATGAAGCGTTCGACCTTCGACATGCCCGGCCGGTCGGCGAAGCGCATCCGCTCGGCGATTTCGCGCTGGACGTCGAAGGTCAGCCGATCCTCGGCGCGACCGGTGACGAGGTGCAGCTGGCAGCGCACCGCCCAGAGGAAATTCTCGGCACGGCGAAACTGGCGGAATTCGAGCTTGGTCAGCAGCCCCGCCTCGACCAGCTCGGCCGGCTCGCGGACGTTATAGGCGTATTTGCCGATCCAGAAGAGCGTGTGGAGGTCGCGAAGCCCGCCCTTGCCCTCCTTGATATTGGGCTCGACGACATAGCGGCTGTCGCCCATCCGCTTGTGCCGCGCATTCCGCTCGTCGAGCTTCTGCGCGATGAAGCCGCGCGCGGTATCGGCCTGGACCTCCGCCTTGAAGCGCTTCGCCGCCTCGTCGTACAGCTCGGTATCGCCCCAGACGTAGCGCGCCTCGAGCAGCGCGGTGCACACCGTCACGTCCGCCTTGGCCTGGCGCACCATCTCGTCGAGCGAGCGCGACGAATGCCCGATCTTCAGCTGCATGTCCCATAGCGAATACAGCATCGATTCGATCACCTGCTCGCTCCAGCCGGTGACCTTCCAGGGCGTGAGGAAGCCGATATCGATGTCCGAGTGCGGCGCCATCTCGCCGCGCCCGTATCCGCCCACCGCGATCAGCACCATGCGCTCGCCAGCCGAAGGATTGGAGTTGCGGTGCAGCCGTTCGACGGTGAAGTCCCACAATAACCGCAATATCTGGTCGGTCAGGAACGCGCCCGCAGCCGCGATCTCGATCCCGCGCGAGGGATGCTCCGCCAGCCGGCGCTCGATCTCGGCGCGCCCGGCATCGAGCGCGGCCTTGAGCTCGGCGGTCGCCGCCTTGCGCAATGCCGCCGTATCCTTGCCCTCGACCGCGGCGAGCCGCTCGGCAACGGCCCGCCGGTCGATCAACGCGCGGCGATGGGGGACGGAATCGAAACGGCTGGGCATGCATGGGGAGATAGGGGCAACGGAGTTAACGCGCCACTCCCACCGAGCGGTGCGCTATCCCTCCGGCGCATCCGGGCAGGCATTCGCCCCCAACGCTCGCGCGAGCCGCGTTCCGTCAGTCCTCGAACAACCAGGCCAGCGCCGTCTCGCGATCCTCGAACACCCGCAGGTCCGGCCGGGATTCGCGCACACGGTGCGCCTGCATGCGGATCAGTGCCGTCGAAGCGACCACCGCGAGCTTGCGCGACCACAGCTTGCGCACCACCGGGTTGGAGAAGGTGTTCTTGATCATGTCGACGGTCGCCGCCGGCGCGACCTGCAGGCCGCTCAGGTCGTAGAGCGTCACGTGCTGGCCGGCGAAGCTGCCCAGCGAGCGCACGCCCTCGCGGATCTCCTCACCGATCCATGCGACGTCCTCGGGCATCAATATGCCGTTGATCCGGACATCCACCAGCTTGCGCCGATGGTCGACCTGGATGCTATGCGAAAGCGACTCGGCCATGAAACCAGATATAGAAAGCTTTTACGAACAACAGGTTGAGCGTCGACGAATTTCTAATCGCGCACCACCCCGACGTCGCTGAACTTCCTCGGCTCGACCGGGGGCACGCGCGGCTCGTTCAGCTGGCACTGCCAGAAGCCGACATCGATCCACTGGCCGTGCTTGAAGCCCACCTCGCGATAGACGCCCGCCCGGCGGAAGCCGACCGCCTCGTGGAGCTTGATCGAGCGATCGTTGGGCAGGGTAATCGCGCCGATCGCATGCACGAAGCCTTGCGCGCGCAGCGTATCGATCAGCGCCTCGTAGAGCAGCCGCCCCACCCCTGAGCCGCTCGATGCGTCGGTCAGGTAGATCGAGCTCTCGCAGACATATTTATACGCCGGGCGATCGCGGAACTTGGACGCGAAGGCATAGCCGATCACGCCGCCGGTATCGGCGTCGCCGTTGGTCGCCACCATCCAGGGATAGAGTCCGTCGCTCGCCGCCATCCGCGTGCGCATCGCGCGGGCGTCGGGCGGATCGATCTCGAACGATGCGGTGCCGGTCAGCACGTGCGGCGCATAGATGGCGGCGATCGCCGCGGCATCCTCGGGCGTGGCGGCGCGGATCGCGATCATCGGGCCACCTCGCCGAGCAGGAGCTGAAGCAGGCTCAGGTCGCTGGGCCGTCCCACCGCCGGTCCGATCCCAGCACATTCCAGGCACCGCGCCTGCACCGATCCGCCCGAGGCCAGCCGCTTCGCGTCGCCCAGCGCCTGCGCCACCAGCGCGCGATGCTCGGTGGCGATCCGCGCATAGGCGTCTTCGCCCGCCGGCTGATCGGCCCAGTCATCGTCGTCCTCGTCGCTGCCTTGGCGCAACACGCCGGCGATGAAGGTCATCCAGGCATTGGGCTGCTTCTCCAGATAGACCGGATGGACCTTGGCCGGATCGAGCTTCGCGCGCTTCGCCGCTTCGGCGATCGCATCCGGAAGCCCGCCGAACCGGTCGACCAGGCCGAGCTGATGCGCGACTCCGCCGATCCACACCCGGCCCTGGCCGATCTCGTCGACGCGCTGCGGCGTGAGCTTGCGCGACGTGGCGACCAGATTGACGAAGCGGCCATAGCCCGCCTCGATCGCCGACTGCAGGATGCGGTCGACCGTCTCGTTGGTCCCGCCATAGACGCTCGGCTGGCCGGTCAGCGGCGTCGTCTGCACGCCGTCGCTGGTCACGCCGATCTTGGCGAGGCTGTTCTCGAAGGTCGGCAGGATGCCGAAGATGCCGATCGACCCCGTAATGGTGTTCGGCTCGGCGAAGATCGCGTCGCCCGCGGTCGAGACCCAATATCCGCCCGATGCGGCCAGGCTGCCCATCGAGACGACCACGGGCAGGCCCTTGGCCTTGGCCTGGAGCACCGCCTGGCGGATCTGCTCCGAAGCCATGGCGGAGCCGCCCGGCGAATCGACGCGCACGACGAGCGCCTTGAGATTCTTGTTGGCCAACCCTTTCAGAATCAGGTTGCTGACCGTGTCGCCGCCCGCGGTGCCCGGTCCGGCCTTGCCGTCGACGATCTCGCCGGCAACGGTGATCACGCCGATCGCGTCGCCGCCGCTCGGCGCGGGGTTGGCGGCGAGCCAGTCGCCCAGCTTGATCGCGCTGAAATTGCCGGCAACCTTGTTGCTCGGGGTCCCGGCGATCTCGGCGACATGCTTGCCGAAAGCGATGCGGTCGCCGACCTTGTCGACGATGCCATAGGCCAGGTTCGCCTGGGCGATATCGCCCTTGGAACCGGCGATCACCGCGTCGGGCTTGGCGAGGAACTCGGCGATGCGCGCCTTGGGCCGCGCCTTGGCGATCGCCTGCTGCCACTGCTCCAGGATCGCGCCGTACAGCGCCTGGCTCGCCTCACGCGCCTCGGGCGACATGTCGGCGCGGATATAGGGCTCGACCGCCGACTTGTACTTGCCGACCTTGTAGACGTGCGCGGTGACGCCGAGCTTGTCGATCAGCCCCTTGTAATAGAGCTGGCGCCCGCCCGGCCCCATGAACATCGTGCCGCCCATCGGATGGACCCAGATCTCGTTCGCGGCCGAGGCGATCAGATAGGAGCTGTCGGTATAGCCGGTCGCATAGGCGAGCACCTGCTTGCCGCTCGCGCGCACCCGGGCCACCGCGGCTGCGACGTCGCTCACCGCGGCGGGATAGCCGCCCATGAAACGGTCCATGTCGAGTACCACGGCCTTTACCCGCCCGTCGGTGCGCGCCGTATCGAGCGCGCGCAGCACGTCGCGCAGGCGGACCTGTCCGGTCACCCCGCCGCCGACATTCTGCCAGGGATCGGGCTGCTCGGGCTGTTCGGTGAGCGTGCCTTCCAGCGCCACGACCAGCGCGCCGTCGCGGATCGCGGCGACATTGGGCTTGTGCGAAAGCACGGTGAACAGGCCGCCGAAGAACAGCAGCAGCAGAGCCAGGACCAGAAAGTCCTTGATGCCCACCAATATCTTCCAAGCGCCCCGGACAAGCTTCACGTGTGCGGCTCCTGCCAATGTCGCGACCCTGCTACCGGATGCGGCAAGCCGAGTAAACCGACTGTATTACCAGTCCAATACAGAGCGGAGCGGACCGACCGCCGGCGAAAACATATCGGCGCGGACCCGTTGACGAACCGAAGGGCGCTACGCATATGCCGGCCTGTTAGCACTCGGGGGAACTGAGTGCTAAACACGAATCAACGTTCATAGAGGAACCTGGCAATGAACTTCCGTCCGTTGCACGATCGCGTGCTCGTCCGCCGCGTCGAGGCCGAGGAAAAGACCGCCGGCGGCATCATCATCCCCGATACCGCCAAGGAAAAGCCGCAGGAAGGCGAAGTCGTCGCCGCCGGCTCCGGCGCCAAGAGCGAGGACGGCAAGGTGACGCCGCTCGACGTCAAGGCCGGCGACCGCATCCTGTTCGGCAAGTGGTCGGGCACCGAGGTCAAGGTCAACGGTGAGGACCTCCTCATCATGAAGGAAAGCGACATCCTCGGGATCGTCGGCTGAACTTCAGCCCCCGAAGTTGATCAACTTCGTCAACCGACACTAATTTGAAAGGTCAGCCAACATGGCAGCCAAGGACGTAAAATTCAGCCGCGACGCCCGTGAGCGCATCCTGCGCGGCGTCGATATCCTCGCCGACGCGGTCAAGGTCACGCTGGGGCCGAAGGGCCGCAACGTCGTGATCGACAAGTCGTTCGGTGCGCCCCGCATCACCAAGGACGGCGTCACCGTCGCCAAGGAAATCGAACTCAAGGACAAGTTCGAGAACATGGGCGCCCAGATGATCCGCGAAGTCGCGTCGAAGACGAACGACCTCGCCGGTGACGGCACCACCACTGCCACCGTTCTGGCGCAGGCGATCGTCCGCGAGGGCATGAAGTCGGTCGCGGCCGGCATGAACCCGATGGATCTGAAGCGCGGCATCGACCTCGCAGTCACCAAGGTCGTCGAGGACATCAAGTCGCGCTCGAAGCCGGTTGCCGGCACCACCGAGATCGCCCAGGTCGGCATCATCTCGGCCAATGGCGACACCGTCGTCGGCGAGAAGATCGCCGAGGCGATGGAGAAGGTCGGCAAGGAAGGCGTGATCACCGTCGAAGAGGCGAAGGGTCTCGATTTCGAGCTCGACGTCGTCGAGGGCATGCAGTTCGACCGCGGCTATCTGAGCCCCTACTTCATCACCAACCCGGACAAGATGACGGTCGAGCTCAACGATCCGTACATCCTGATCCACGAGAAGAAGCTGTCGAACCTGCAGGCGATGCTCCCGATCCTGGAAGCCGTCGTCCAGTCGGGCCGTCCGCTGCTGATCATCGCCGAGGACATCGAGGGCGAGGCTCTGGCCACGCTCGTCGTCAACAAGCTGCGTGGCGGCCTGAAGGTCGCAGCGGTCAAGGCACCGGGCTTCGGCGATCGCCGCAAGGCGATGCTCGAGGACATCGCCGTCCTCACCAAGGGCGAAGTCATCTCGGAAGACCTCGGCATCAAGCTCGAGACCGTGACCCTGAACATGCTCGGCACCGCCAAGCGCGTTTCGATCGACAAGGACAACACCACCATCGTCGACGGTGCGGGTGAAGCCGATGCGATCAAGGGCCGCACCGACGCGATCCGCCAGCAGATCGAGAACACCACCAGCGATTACGACCGCGAGAAGCTCCAGGAGCGTCTCGCCAAGCTCGCCGGCGGCGTTGCCGTGATCAAGGTCGGCGGCGCTTCGGAAGTCGAAGTGAAGGAGCGCAAGGACCGCGTCGACGACGCGCTGCACGCAACCCGCGCAGCCGTCGAAGAAGGCATCGTCCCCGGTGGCGGCACGGCCCTGCTGTACGCGACCAAGGCACTCGAAGGCCTCAAGGGTGCGAACGACGACCAGACCCGCGGCATCGACATCATCCGCAAGGCGCTTTACGCGCCGGTCCGCCAGATCGCGCAGAACGCCGGTCATGACGGTGCGGTGATCTCGGGCAAGCTGCTCGACGGCAACGACTCGAACCTCGGCTTCAACGCCCAGACCGACACCTATGAGAACCTGGTCCAGGCCGGCGTGATCGACCCGACCAAGGTCGTCCGCACCGCGCTTCAGGATGCGGCCTCGGTCGCCGGCCTGCTCATCACGACGGAAGCCGCCGTGTCCGAGCTGCCGGAAGACAAGCCCGCAATGCCCATGGGCGGCGGCGGCATGGGTGGCATGGAGGGCGTCGTC
>JBEVLV010000106.1:0-8900 GCA_040508955.1 Sphingomonas sp.
GAGTCCGTCCCCTACGTCGACACCGACGCCGACGCCCACCTCGACGCCGACGCCGACGCCCACCTCGACGCCGACGCCGACACCCACCTCGACGCCGACGCCGACACCCACCTCGACGCCGACGCCGACGCCCACCTCGACGCCGACGCCGACCCCCACCTCGACGCCGACGCCGACACCGACCTCCACGCCCACGCCGACGCCCACCTCGACGCCAACGCCGACGCCGCACAATGCGTCGCTGCTGCACCTGACGATGAGCGAGAGCTTCACCAACGACGCGATGGCGCTGAACGGCAGCTTCCTCCAATATCCCTCCCAGTGCAGTTGCACGGCGGGCAGCAACGTGCTGCAGATTTTCTACGACGCGGTCAGCCAAGGCTATACCGTCACGAGCGGCGGCATCAGCCAGACCTTCCTGCCGGGCGATATCTCCTCCTCGCAGAGCACGTTGTTGATGACCGTGTACGAGAAGATAGTCGGTGGCGTCACCGACTCGCTGGCGCTGACCAATCCCGGCACCAGCGGCCCCCTGACCTATCAATATGTCGGCGCCGGCGCCTGGCAGCGAACAACGGCCGTTCCCGATCCAGGCGGCGTTTCCGCCCGGGACCACGTCATTTTCGACTACAAGCCTTTCACCTATGGCGTGGTCACCCCGGATTCGGCGCTTCCCCGCATCGGCAGCGCCGGCTTTACCATCGACCTGATCGGTACCCTGGGTGGTGAGACGGTAACGGCGCTCCATGGTCGCGACAGCGTGCTGACGGTCAATTTCGCCTCGGGGGTGATCGCGACCAGCGGCATACTCGACGAATATTCGGCCACCCAGCAGCTTCTGGCGAGCCACAGCTTCGGCGGCTCGGCCCAGCTGTCGAGCAGCACCAACGCCTTTGCCGGCACGTTCGGCTTCGACGATCTCAGCGGCGGGCTCAACGGCCGCTTCTACGGCCCCGGTGCCGAAGAGGTCGGCGCGGTCTGGACCGCGACCAATCCCGATGGCCGCGCCGCGACCGGCACGATCATCGGCCGCCAGGACGCCAGCGTCCCGCTCTCCAGCGGCCGCGTCCCGGCGCCCGACGACACGCAGCCGCTCGTCGTCAGCTACGATGCCGCCTCGCAAAGCTATTCGCTCACCGCCGGCGGCCAGGCGCTCACGCTCACCGGCGCCGATCGCGATCCCGCCGGCAGCACCAGCGCATTCGACCTGTTCCGCAAGACGCTCGCGGACGGCAGCACGCTCGATGCGCAGATCTACAACGCCGCCGGCAGCCCGCTCGCGCTCAGCTATACCAGCTTCGCCGAGCTCGTCTTCCGCGGCACCGACGGCACCACCCGGACCAGCTACCAGCCGTTCGGCCAGCGCACCGCCGCCAGCGACATGCCGCGCACCGGCTCGGCCAGCTACAATGGTGCGATCTACGGCCAGGGCAGCGTCCAGGGCGCCGCATTCAGCGCCTTCTATTCCCTCGGCGGCACCAGCCGGCTCGACGTCGACTTCGCGAGCAACCGCGCCAGCGGCAGCCTCGCGATCACCGGCGCCAACGCCGCCGGCACCCGCGATTTCGGCAGCTTCGCCTTCCAGTCCTATGCGATGAGCGGCGGGCAATTCTCGGCCACCGCCAGCGGCGCCAATGCCTCGGGCACGGTCAACGGCGCCTTCTATGGCCCCGGTGCCCAGGAATTCGGTGCCGGCTTCGCGATCAAGCAGGGCGCCGCCAACGGCGACACCACCACGCTCACCGGCGTGACCATCGGCAAGAAGGCGCCCTGATCCGGCGGCAAGGGGTAGAATGACGTATCGGGCGTTCCCTTTCGCCGCCGCGCTGGCGGCGGCGCTGCCGCTGGCCGCCACGCCGGCGCATGCCCAGCAGCAGGGCGAGCGGATCGACAATCTCAAGCCGACCCAGGTCTTCGCGCTCGCCGCCCAGGCCGAGGCCGCCGGCCGCCCGAGCGATGCCGAGACGCTCTATCGCGCACTCGCGCACGATCCCGACATCGAGATCCGCAGCGAAGCCCGCTTCCGCCTCGGCATGATGCTCTCGCGCCTCGGCCGCAACCGCGATGCCGCGATCGAATTCCGCGCGCTGCTAGACGAGAAGCCCGGCGCCGCCCGCGTCCGGCTCGAGCTCGCCCGCGTCCTCGCCACGCTCGGCGACGAGAACGCCGCCCGCCGCGAGCTGCGCGCCGCCCAGGCCGGCGGCCTGCCCCCCGAGGTCGCCCAGGTGGTCGACCAGTTCGCCCAGGCGCTGCGCTCGAACAAGCCCTGGGGCGCCAGCGTCGAGTTCGCGCTCGTGCCGGACAGCAACATCAACCGCGCCACCGATGCCGCGACGCTCGACACGATCATCGCCCCGCTCAATCTCTCGCGCGACGCCCGCCAGAAATCGGGCCTTGGCGCCCGCACCTCGGGCCAGGTCTATGCCCGCATTCCCATTGCGACCGATCTCGCGCTGCTCCCCCGCGTCTCGGGCCAGGGCGAATTCTATCGCGAGGGCGAGTTCAACGACGTCTCCGCCTCCGCCCTGCTCGGCCTCGAATGGTCGCCCGGCCGCGATCGCATCCGCCCCTCGCTCGGCGGCACCTTCCGCTGGTATGGCGGCGCGCTCTACGCCGGCACCGCGACCGCCAGCCTCGACTGGCAGCATCCGCTCGGGCGCAAGGCCCAGCTCACCACCAGCCTCACCGTCGCCGACACCGACTATCGCCAGAACGACCTGCAGAACGGCCTGCTGCTGAACGGCAGCGTCAGCTACGAGCGCGCGTTCAGCGCCCGCGCCGGCGGCAGCGTCACCCTCTCCGCCACCCGCCAGACCGCGCGCGATCCCGGCTATGCCAACGCAGCGGGCGGCGCGAGCCTGCTCTACTGGCGCGAGCTCGGCCGCACCACGCTCTATGCCAATGCCGGCATCCGCCGGCTCGAGAGCGACGCGCGCCTGTTCCTCTTCCCCGAGCGCCGCCGCGACTGGAACTTCACCCTCGGCGCCGGCGCCACCTTCCGCGCGCTCCAGTTCAAGGGCTTCGCCCCGCTCGTCCGCTTCGAAGTCGAGCGCAACAGCTCAACCGTCGGCCTCTACGACTATCGCCGCACCGCGGCGACCTTCGGCATCACGCGGGCTTTCTAGGCGAACAGCAACCGGTCCCGGATCTTCACGGGATCGGTATAATCCTCCTTCCACCACGGATCCTTCCCCGAAAGCGCCGGCGGCTTGCGCAGCTCGAGCGTCTTGCGCGCCTTCTTGGCGTCGGTCTGGGCGACGCGGAACGAATAGGAATCGAAGATCCGCACCGCCTCGACCATGTACGACGTCGCCACCTTGCGGTCCCGGATCAGCATCAGATTCTCTCCGTTGCTGCCGTCGGCGGTGATGCTGAAATTATACGAGCCCATCCACACCCGCGCCTTGTCAGTGTCGAAGTCGAGCACGACGAACTTGTGGTGCATGTTGGTGCCCATGCCCGTGTTCGGCTCGGGCTTGAACGGCGCGGGCAAATTCTTCTCGAGCCGCGAGAAGAACACCGGCGCCGGATTGCCGTCGGGCTTCAGCAGCTCGAAACCGGTGCGCCTGTCCGAAATGCCGTAGGTGAAGACGTCGCTGTTGGTGATCGCCTCGACGGCATCCGTCACCGGCCCCGAGGTCTGGTTCAGGAAGGCGAGCGAATAGAACAGGCTCGTCTCCGCCGTCAGCATGTCGTCGGCGACCTCCTTGAGCCGCGCCTTGGTCCGATCGTGCGGCGAGAAGGTCACCTTGGCGTCGATCCCGGCCAGTCCCAGCGGCTGCCAATCCGCCGACCGGCTCAGGCCGAAGCCCGTCTGCGTCCAGTAATCGTCCCAGGCATCGCGGAACGGCCGGATCGCCTCCCTGCCCTGGACGAGGATCGCATTGTTCGACTGGACGAAGAAGCCGCGCCACGTGAAGTTGGTCGATCCGCACACCGCGCGCTGCACGCTGCCGCCGACGATGATCATCTTGTTGTGCTGCAGCTGTCCCATATGCTGGCGCTTGACGTTGCCCGCCCCGGCCGAAGCCTTGAGCCGCGCCTCCGACTGGTTCTCGGCGGATCCCGCCTCCTTGTGTGGAGCGCTGTCGTCGATGATGATCTTGAGCCGCGGCCCCAGCCGCTCCAGCCGGTCGATCACGTCCTTCTGGTTCAGGTCATAGGCGACGACGTGCACCTCGCCCCGCTCCGGATCGGCCAGCGCGTCGTCGAGCAGCTTCAATATCTCGCGCCGCGCCTCGAACCCCATCCAGGCAAGCGCCTCGTCCGCCTTGGGATGCGTCGGCACGAAATCGGGCCCGTCGTCACCCTTGGCGGGCAGCAGCGTCGAAACCGGCCCGGCGCTGACATAGCGGTCGACGAACGCCTGCGACGCGACATAGCCGCGCGTGAAGCACACGTTGAGCTTGCCGGGATAGGTCTGGCTCGCCAGCGCCAGCGATGCGGTCTGGCTTTCGCCCGTCGACAGCATCCCGTCGCCATTCATGAACACGGGCGTCACCCGGAAGGTGAATTTCCCCGGCAGGTCGGCATTGAACGGAAACACCACCCATCGGAATTTCTGGATCGGCGCGGCCAGCGTCGGGAAGCTCCGTTCGCCGGCCGGATTGGGGGTGCCTTCGAAATTCAGGCGATTGCGCGCAATCAGGAAACGCGTGCTGCCCGGCTCGCAATATTCGATACCGAAACCAACCAGGTCTTCGGGCGGCTCGCCATCGCGCCAATTCATCGCGAGTAGCGCGACACCCTCGCCACGATGTACTTTCAGCGTAAACGGTGCCCGGGCGTTGCCGCCCATTGCCTGATAATCGATCGCCATTCCACCCTCCCCCATGTTCTTGACGAAGTCAGGATGCTCCCGGGTAATTACATGACGATTACATACTGCCTTCGAATGATCCCATGAGCAACCGTTAGTCCTGCCCAGCGATGGTCAAGTAAATCGGTCGATTTTGGACTCGGTCCTTCGATCGCTATTCATGCGCGATCCGCGCTTTGACTCACCCCCGCTCCAATTCCGCATACAGCGCCATCCAGCGCGGTGCGATCGCGTCCAGCCGCGCCTGGTCCGCGGGGGTGATCGCGTGGTCCACGCCCGGCTCGCCATAGGCGTTCAGGATCGCCGCGCGTTCCTGCGCCAGCGCGACATAGTCCGCCGCCACCGCGTTGCCCGGCTCCGCGCCCAGCAGGTTCGCGCGGTAGCGCGCGGGATCGAACACCGCCTGCGGATCGCTTAGGAACAGGATGCGCGCCTGCCCGTACAGCATCGGCGTCACGTCGCGCAGCACGCCCTCGGGGCTGCGCCAGATGCCGTGATGCTCGGCCTCGAAATAGCGCCCCGGCCAGCGCCAGATCGCCCAGCCATAGGCGATCGATCCGCCCGCCCGCGCCACCTGCGCCGCGGCATTGTCGAAACAATAGGCGATCTCGGCGCCCGCGCCCGGCACCACCTCGACATATTCGGGCATCCCCGGCGCGATGCTCGCGCAGAAGGCCAGCACCGCCTCGTCGATCGCCGCCGGCGTATCGGTTCCCACTGCCCTGTCTCCGTGCTTTCCGCGCCCGGCCGGGCGCTGGCTTCCGGCGTACCGGACAACACCGGATCAAGCCAGCGACGATGGGGGAGCCGAGGCGGCGATCGCCCTCCGGCCGCCGATCAGGCAGGAACGTAGGTCAGCCGGATCGCCTTCTCGCCGATGCGGTCGCTGGCGACCAGGCGCAGCGGCGGCCGCGGGCCGGCGAAAAAGGGCTTGCCGCGGCCGAGCACGACGGGATGGAGATACAGTCGATACTCGTCGACGAGACCGAGCTCGGTCAGGCTCTGCGCCAGTTCCGGTCCCGAGACTTCGATCACCCCGTCAAGCCGGGCCTTCAGTTCCCGTATCGCCGCTCCGACGTCGCCATCGACAAGCGTTGCGTTCGGGCCGACCGACTGCAACGAACGCGACACGACCCATTTCGGCTGGTTCCGCCACGCCGTCGCATAGTCGCGCTCGTCCGCGCTCCATTCGGGACGGTCGTCGTCCCAATAGCGCATCACCTCGTACATGCGGCGACCGTACACGCTGCCGGCCAGGCCGCGCACATCCTCGACGAAATGACGGAAGAGGGCAGGATCGGGCCCGAATTCCATGTGATCGACATAGCCGTCCAGGGACTGGTTCAACGCAAATACGAGCTTCGCCATGCTGCAGGACCTCCGCCGACGCCTCCGGAAAACTCGGTCCCAGGCTATGCAGAAATGAAATTGCGCACAATGTCGCGCCGACGAAGCGCCGGAGGCCGTCGCCGAACCGCGACCGGCCATATTCCCGGCTCACACCCCTAAAGCAGCGATCCCTGCACCGAGCGCTCCTCGCGGGCCGCCTTCTTGAAGACCGCGCCGGGATCGACGAACGGGATCTGCGGCTTCCTGCCCTGGAAGAGCTCGGCCAGCGTCAGGATCTGCAGCCGCGGATAGGTGCGGCCCCAGCCGTCCTCGAACCGCCCGACCGACGCGGCTTCCTTCTCCATCGCGCTGGTCGGCAGCGATTTGGTGATGAACACGCCGATCGACGCCTTCTCGCGCTCGATCACGCTGTGCAGGTCGCGGATCATCTGCACCCCGACATTGTCGCCGCCCTTGACCGAGACCAGGGCCCGTTCGGTCCGCCGCCCATCGGGCTTGAAATAGATGATCCCGTCGATCCCGCCATCGGCGCCCTTCTTCCTGCCGCCGAACGGCATCGCGTCGACCATCGACACCGCCCACCATTGGAACTGGTACTTGTCGCGCCGCGCCAGATCCTCGGCCGAGGCGAGGTCCTTGGGCGTTCCCTCCACGCTGAAGGCAATGCCCGGAAAGGCGTCGCGCAGGCGCTTCTCGATCAACGAGATGGCAAGGTGCGTGACGTCGATCCCGATCCAGCGCCGCCCGAGTTTCTGCGAGGCGTGGATCGCGGTACCGCATCCGCAGAACGGGTCGAGCACGACGTCGCCTTCGTTGGAGGAGGCGTGAATGATCCGTTCTAGGAGCCCAACTGGCTTCTGCGTCGGATACCCCAGCCGCTCTTCGTCGCCCTGCGCGGTCAACCAGCGCACGTCCTCGTCGATGCCCTCACCCGATCCATGCAGCGTGCCGCGCGTATGCGGCTGATACGCCCAAACGTCCTGCAGCAGCAGCCCCGGGCTGCGATCGAGATATTGACGATATGTCGGCAGCGCTCCGCTAGCAGGGTCGGGGAGGTCGATCAGGCCAAGGTCCGCGAGCGCATCCAGCTTTTGATGCTGCGGCAGGTCGGGATCGATGCCGAACGCCGTGACCAATTCGCTGGGTACAGCCCAATGGCGCTTCGCTGCGGTCGGGTCGTACCCACGCCAGATCCGTCCCGAATCGCCGTTGCGGGTGCCGGCACCGTGGATCGAATTGGTCCAATAATGCCCTCGCTCGTCCGCACGCTTGAAGTAGCCGTTCACGTGCCCGAGCGCGTACGGCCGAAACACTGGTCGATGTCGATAAGCATCGGATTTGCGTACGAAATGGATGACGTCGTGGACCGGGCCGAACCGCTTCGCATTGTTATGTGATCCGGTGCGGCGCCAAATGATCTCGTTGAGGTAGTTCTCCGGCCCGAACACCCCGTCCAGCAGCAGCTTCAGGTAATGGCTCGCGGTGGGATCGCAGTGGAGGTACAGGCTGCCGGTCGGCTTGAGCACGCGGTGCAGCTCGATCAGGCGGATCGCCATCATCGCCAGATAGGCCATCATGTCGTTCTCGCCCAGGAAGGCGCGCATCGCGTTGAGCAGGTCGAACGCCTTGCAATTGCCGCTGCGCCCGACCTGGTCGAAGGCATCCTCGGCATGGTCGTTCCAGTGCCAGGTGTCCTCGAAGGCTTCGATCTGCGCCTGCGCGCCGCCGCCGGCGGGAGACTTGAACAGGATGTTGTAGTTGGCGTTCGAATTGAACGGCGGGTCTAGATAGACGAGATCGACGCTCTCGTCGGGCACGTGCGCGCGCAGCACGTCGAGATTGTCGCCATAATAGAGCTGACTCATCTCCCGCCGCCTCCCGCCGTGCAAAGCCGACAGCAGGGGTAGACGATCAAAACGGGAACGGGCGCGCGACATCGACCGAAATGGACCAGGTTCCGCGGATAGCGTGCACGCAAGCCATGAGACGCCCCCTCGCGGTCCAGCGTCCCGCGCATCCCGGCCCAAGGCCAGCGGAGCTGCATCCGAAACGGCGCAAAAAGCGGCTCGGCACGTCTGATCGTCGCCAAAGTGGCAAAAGCGGCGCCCGCTCCCTATCTCTCCCTCTGGAATCCCTGAAAGAACAAAGCTAGAACCACCGGCATGGCACTTACCACCATTTCCGTCCGCGGCGCGCGTGAGCACAATCTCAAGGGCGTCGATATCGACATCCCGCGCGATACCCTCACGGTGATCACCGGGCTTTCGGGCAGCGGCAAGTCGAGCCTCGCCTTCGACACCATCTATGCCGAGGGCCAGCGCCGCTATGTCGAGTCGCTGAGCGCGTACGCCCGCCAGTTCCTCGAACTGATGCAGAAGCCCGACGTCGATCATATCGAGGGCCTGAGCCCCGCCATCTCGATCGAGCAGAAGACGACCTCGCGCAATCCGCGCTCGACGGTCGCGACGGTCACCGAGATCTACGATTACATGCGCCTGCTCTGGGCGCGCGTCGGCATCCCCTATTCGCCCGCCACCGGTCTGCCGATCTCCGCGCAGACCGTATCGCAGATGGTCGACCGCGTCCTCGCCTTGCCCGAGGGCACCCGCCTGCTCCTCCTCGCCCCCGTCGTCCGCGGCCGCAAGGGCGAGTATCGCAAGGAGCTCGCCGAGTGGCAGAAGGCCGGCTTCCAGCGCGTCCGCATCGACGGCGAGACCTATCTGATCGAGGA
>JBEVLV010000107.1:0-5643 GCA_040508955.1 Sphingomonas sp.
GTTGCGGCTGCACCTCGAGGCCATGCAGGCGACCTCGCCAAGCGAAAGCGTCCATGCGCTCGACCTGAGCGGCCTGAAGCGCCCGGAGATCCGCTTCTTCACGGCATGGGAGGACGGGCGGCTGCTCGGCTGCGGCGCACTCAAGCAGCTCGATCCGATGCACGGCGAGATCAAGTCGATGCGCACCCATCCCGAGCAGCTGCGCCGGGGCACGGCGGCAGCGATATTGTCGCATATCCTGGGCGTCGCCCGGAGCCACGGCTATCGGCGGATCAGCCTGGAGACCGGATCGGGGCCCGCGTTCGAGGCGTCGCTGGCACTGTACCGCCAATTCGGCTTCACGCCGTGCGACGCATTCGCCGACTATCCCGCCGACGATCCGTTCAGCCGGTTCCTGTCGCGGGTATTGTAGCGGGGACGCGCTGCCGCACGTCGGCTAGGACATGTGCTCCAGCGGCAATTGTCCTACCGCCAGCGCCCAGGGATGTTGCCGCTCTTCGTAGACCGAGACGTGCGGCGGCGGAAAGCTCGGGTCGGCGAACATGCCCACCGCCACGGTGACGAAACCCGGGATTCCGGTGTGCTCCCAGAAAATCGTCGAGCCGCAGACCGGGCAGAAATGGAAAGTGGCCGACCCGCCGCTCTCGCCGAACCGCGTCCACGCCGTCGTCTGCCCCTCGATCGTCACGTTTTCGCACGCGAAGCGTGCCTGCGTCGCAAACACACTGCCGGTGCGCTTCTGGCATTCAAGACAATGGCAGATGGAAACGCGAACCGGCTCGCCTTCGCAGGTCAAGCGAAGCTGTCCACAGCTGCACGACGCTACCCGTCCCGTCATGCGTTTACCCTAACGCGCACCTGTCCAGACGCCAAGGACAGGCCGGCGATAAACGCCCCGGTTGCAGACGGTTGCCCCGAATGAGAAAACCCTTCCGACCCCAACGCCGGGAGAGACAGCATGAACCAGATCACGGGCGGATGCCTGTGCGGCAATGTTCGGATCGTCGCATCGGGGCCGCCCTACCGGGTCGGCCTCTGCCACTGTCTGGACTGCCGCAAGCATCATGGCGCCCTGTTCCAGGCTTCCGCGATATTTCCCGAGGACGCGGTCACGATCGACGGCGAGACCCGCGACTATGCGGGACGATTCTTCTGTCCTCGCTGCGGCTCCTCCGTCTTCGCGCGTACCGCAGACGAGATAGAGATCAGTTTGGGAGCGCTGGATGCGCCCGACCGGCTGATGCCGACCTATGAGAGCTGGACCGTCCGGCGCGAAGCGTGGCTACCGCGGTTTCCGCTGACCAAGCAATATGCCCGCGATCGAAACGCAACCGGGCGCTTCGAAGCGTAGATCAGCCGAGCGGCAGAAGCTTCCCGGCGAGCGTAGCGAGGCCGGCCACGATGACGGCGGCCCCCAATGCCAGCTCGACCGGGTTGACGATGCGTTCGACGGGAACGGCGATGGCTTTTGCGATCTTTTTCATAGGCGGGATATGGGGTGCCGCGCGCCATCGTCCCAATCGATATTCCCGTTCAGAGTGATGGAAACCGTCGCTGGCGCGCGGGCGACACCGTCAGCCGAACACCTCTTCTAGGAAATTCGTCATCGCCTGCCAGCTGCGGCGATCGGCCTTGGGTTCATAGACGACGCCCGGCATCGTCGAGGTCTTGCGATCCAGGTCGGTGAAAGCGTGGCCGGCATGGCCATAGGCGTGGATCTGCCAGTCGGCGCCGCTCTCGGTCAGCTCCTGGGCGAGCGCGACGGTCTTTTCGGGCGGGGCGACCGGGTCTTCCCAGCCATGGCAGACCAGCAGCTTCGTGGTAATCGGCGCGACGTTCGCATAGTCCGGCCGGTCATAGACGCCGTGGAACGAGACGCCGCCGAGGATCGGCAGCCCGGCGCGTGCCATGTCGAGCACGCATTTGCCTCCGAAGCAGAAGCCGATCGCGGCAAGCTTGTCCGGATCCGCACGATCGAAACCCCGCAGCGCGGCAAGCGACGCCGCCAATCGATCGCGCAGCAATGCGCGATCCTCGTTGAGCAGCTTCATATAGATGCCGGCATCCGGGCCGTGGCTGGTGCGCTTGCCCTGGCCATAGACGTCGGCGGCAAGCGCGACATAGCCGAGCTTGGCGAGGTTCTCGGCATGGACATTGTCGGCCTCCTTCTGGCCGAGCACATTAGGGATCACGAGCACGCCCGGACGCAGCGTCGTTACCTCGTCTTCATAGGCGAGCACCCCCTCGAAGGGGCCGCCGGGGCCGTCATACACCAGGGTCTGCCGAACGATCGCCATCGCGCCTAACTCCCAACTGCTTGCCCCTGTCGGCATTGCCGCTAAGGACCTCGCCAAACAGATGCAAGGAGTCCCGCGATGCCCACGCTCGTCCTGATCCGCCATGGCCAGTCCTCGTGGAACCTCGAGAACCGCTTCACCGGCTGGTGGGACGTCGACCTGACCGAGCAGGGCGTCAAGGAAGCCTGGGCCGCGGGCGAGCTGATGCGCGACAAGGGCCTCGACTTCGACATGACCTTCACCAGCTTTCAGAGCCGGGCGATCAAGACGCTCAACCTGGCGCTGGAGGCGATGGGCCGGCTGTGGCTGCCGACCGAGAAGGACTGGCGGCTCAACGAGCGGCATTATGGCGGCCTGACCGGGCTCAACAAGGCCGAGACCGCGGCGCTACACGGCGACGACCAGGTCAAGATCTGGCGCCGCAGCTTCGACGTGCCGCCGCCGCTGCCGGAGGAAGGCTCGCCCTGGGACCTGGCCAAGGACCTGCGCTATCACGGCGTGCCGATTCCGCAGACGGAATCGCTCAAGGACACGATTGCGCGCGTGCTGCCCTATTGGGACGAGCGCATCGCCCCCGAGCTGAAGGCCGGCAAGCGCGTGCTGATCGCGGCGCACGGCAACTCGCTGCGCGCGCTGGTCAAGCATTTGTCGGGCATCCCCGACGCCGAGATCACCGAGCTCGAGATCCCGACGGGCCAGCCGATCGTCTACGAGCTGGACGACGCGCTGGTGGCGAAGGATCGCTATTATCTGAGCGAGCGGTGAGGCTTATTGGTCGACGATGACCGTGCGGCGCGTTCGCAGAATGCGGATGTGCTGCATGTGGCCGGCGATATGGCGTTCGCGCGCGCAGACGTAGAAGTCGCCCCACAGGCTGTGCTCGAAGGGCCTGTCATTCCAATAGCGCCAGATTGCCGGCGGTACCTTCCTGTCGTCATCGCGAAGCGCCAGGGCGTGCTTCGTCCGGCTGAGGAACAGCCGGTTGATGCTGCTGCCGTTTGCGACGACGAACCGCCCGTGCGCCCATTGGCACTGACCCGCACGGATCGGGAAGGGTGAATGGCCGGCGGTCGTCGCGGCGGCGAACAGGGCAAGGCTGAGCAGCATGCCCGATCCTAACGCCGCGCTTGCCCGCCTTCCAGCGGGAGGAGTGGGTTGCCCTCCCCGCCCCTCGCCTCTAGGAACCACGGCTTCCTGAACACGGGGCACACATGTCGGGCGCACCTCTAGTCGGCATCATCATGGGCAGCACCTCCGACTGGGAGACGATGCGCCATGCCGCGCGGGTGCTCGGCGAGCTCAAGGTGCCGCACGAGACCAAGGTCGTCTCGGCGCACCGCACCCCGCAGCGGCTCTACGATTACGCGACCGGCGCCGATGCGCGCGGGCTGAAGGTGATCGTCGCGGGGGCAGGTGGCGCGGCACATCTTCCGGGCATGGCGGCGTCGATGACGCACCTGCCGGTGCTCGGCGTACCGGTGGAATCCAAGGCGCTGAAGGGCATGGACAGCCTGCTCTCGATCGCGCAGATGCCCGGCGGCGTGCCCGTCGGCACGCTGGCGATCGGCAAGGCCGGCGCGATCAACGCGGGGCTGCTCGCCGCCGCGATCCTGGCGACGAGCGACGAAGCCCTCGCCGAACGGCTCAAGGCATGGCGCGCGGCGCAGACCGACGGCGTGGCGACCGACCCGGAATGAGCGCACTCCCTCCCGGTTCGACGATCGGCATCCTGGGCGGCGGCCAGCTCGGGCGGATGCTCGCGGTGGCGGCGGCGCAGCTCGGCTATCGCACCCACGTCCTCGCGCCCGACGAGGAGAGCGTCGCGGCGCAGACCGCTTCGAGCTACACGCGCGCCGATTTCCACAGCCGGATCGTGCTCGACGAGCTCGCCGCGCACGCCGATGTCGTGACCTACGAGTTCGAGAATATCGCGCTGGGGCCGGTCGAGCATCTCGCGAACAAGGTGCCGGTGCGACCCGGCCCGCAGAGCCTGTCGATCGCGCAGGACCGGGCGCGCGAAAAGGCGTTCGTCGCCGCACTGGGCGGCAAGACCGCGCCCTGGGCGCTGGTCTCGACCGCCGAGGAGCTGGAGGCGGCGATCGCCCGGATCGGCGCGCCGTCGATCCTGAAGACGCTGCGGCTCGGCTATGACGGCAAGGGCCAGGTGCGCATCCGCGACGCTGCCGACGCCGCGGCGGCCTGGGCCGAGATCGGCGAGCGGCCGGCGATCCTCGAAGGCTTTGTCGCGTTCGAGCATGAATTCTCGATCATCACCGTGCGCGGCGTGGACGGATCGCTGGCGAGCTATCCGCCGCCCTGGAACGAGCATGTCGACGGCATCCTCGCCCGCTCGACCGTGCCCGCCCCCGCCGAGATCGCGCGGCACTGGGCCGAGGCGGCGACATTGGCCGGCCGCGTCGCCGAGGCGCTGGGACATGTCGGCGTGCTGACCTGCGAGTTCTTTGCGACCGAGAACGGCCCGGTGTTCAACGAGATGGCGCCGCGCGTCCACAATAGCGGGCACTGGACGATCGAGGGCGCCGAGACCTCGCAGTTCGAGAACCATATCCGTGCGATCTGCGGCCTGCCGCTGGGGAGCACCGCGCTGACCGGCAGCCATGTCGAGATGGAGAATCTGATCGGCGACCAGGCCGATCGCTGGTCCGAGCTGCTCGCCGAGCCGGGCGCGCACCTGCACCTCTACGGCAAGGCACAGGCCCGGCCGGGACGCAAGATGGGGCATGTGACGCGCGTGAAGCGGGGCTAGCGTTCGGGTTGATCGGACCAAGTCAGTTTTCGGCCACTAGCGGACGTTTCCCCATCCTCCCCCGCCAGGGGGAGGATTCTCCACCTGCTTACCGCACCACCGGCAGCGCGATATAGCTCTCGCCCGGGCCGGCCACGGTGACCTTCTGCGTCGCCTTCACGTAATCCCCCGGCTTGGCGAAGAAGATGTTCGGCACGAACTTCTGCGGGTTGCGATCGTAGAGCGGGAACCAGCTCGACTGGACCTGCACCTGGATGCGGTGGCCCGGCTGGAAGACGTGGTTGGTCGGCGGCAGGCGGAATTTGTATTCCTGCACCTTGGTCGCCGGGATCGCGGTCGGCTTTTCGAAGCTGTCGCGGTAGCGGCCGCGGAAGATATCCATCGCCACCGCCAGCTGATAGCCGCCAAGCTCCTTCTGCGACGGCACTTCGTCGGGATAGACGTCGATCAGCTTCACCACCCAGTCGCTGTCCGTGCCGGTCGTTGAGGCGAAGAGATCGACCTGCGGAGCGCCCATGATGTGGACATCGGCGTCCAACGCGGGCGTGACGTATTCGAGCACGTCGGGCCGGCCTGAGA
>JBEVLV010000108.1:0-17553 GCA_040508955.1 Sphingomonas sp.
TCTTATTGCCGGGCGCGGAAGGTCACGCCGATGACGCGCGGATCGCTGGGCGTCGCCAGGATCAGGCCGGAATTGCCGGCCTGGATCGTGACGTTCTGGATATAGTCGGCATTGAACAGGTTGCGGGCGAATACCGCCAGCTCCCAGCCCTGCGCAGCGCGGAAGCCGATGCTGGCATTCACGTTGGTATAGCCGTCGATCACCGTGTAGCGCGATCCTGTCGGGTCGCCGAACTGCCTGGTCTTCGAGATCGAATCGGCGTGGAGGAACACGCTGCCGTCCAGCGGCGCGATCGGCACGGCATAGTCGCTGCCCAGGGTCACCGACCATTTGGGCAGGCCCGGCAGGCCGACACCGCTCAGGTCGCAGGCCGTGGTCGCGTTGCCGATCGCCTCGATCGGACACGGGCCGGCGGGATAGCTGGCATATTTGCCGTCTGCATAGGCGACCGATGCGCGCAGCGAGAAATCGCGGGTGATGACGGCGTTCGCGTCCGCCTCGAACCCCTTCACGGTGACGCGCGGGATATTGGCGAGATAGGTGCGCAGCGCTGCTGCGGCGCGCGTGTCGGTGACGTTGGACTGGAAATCGGTGACGCGGGTGTAGAAGGCATCGATGTTGAAGAGCAGGCGACGATCGAACAGCTGGGTCTTCAGGCCGACCTCGTAATTGGTGTTCTGCTCGGGTCGCACCACCGCGGTGCCGAGCGCGGGCAGGTTCTGGTTGTCGAGCGGCAGGCCCGACATGTTGATCCCGCCCGATTTTGCGCCGCGCGCGAAGCTCGCATAACCGAGCAGGTCGCCGGTGACCTGATAGGCGATGTTGGCGCGGCCGGTGAGGCTGCCATCGTCGATCTTCGCGTCATAGCTCTGCCCGCGCAGGATCGAGAGCTTGGCGTTGACCAGCGCCGTGTTGGTCGTGGGAAGGCCGCCGAACACGAAGGTGTCGTAGCTGCCCTGCTTGTTCTCATAGGTATAGCGCAGGCCGCCGGTCAGGGTCAGCCCGTCGAGCGGGCGCCAGTTCACCTCGCCGAACGCGGCATAGCTGTTCGACTGGAAATCGGTGCGGCCGTCGGTGCCGTAGCCGTCGAGCAGATTGGCGGGCACCGGCGTCGCGTTGGCGCCGGTCGTCGGGCCGATCAGCCAATAGGCCGCCTGCGGGCCATAGATCGAGATCGGCCGCCCGATCACGCGCTGGCGGAAGAAATAGAGCCCGCCGACATAGGTGAGCGGCCCTTCGCCGTTGGAGGCAAGACGCAGTTCCTGGCTGTACTGGTCCTGGCGCGAGGGGATGTGTTGGACCAGCTGGATCGGGATGCCGGTATAGTCGCGATCGTTCGCCGCATCCCAGTTCCAGAAGCGCCAGGCGGAGACCGAGGTGAGCGTGACCGGGCCCAGGTTCCAGTCCGCGATCGCGGAAACCCCGCCTTCGTTGGTATCGACGCCGAGCGGCGCATCGATATCGGTCAGCCGGTCATAGGGATTGAGGCTGGGCGGCGCATAGCCGAGCCCGGCGGCGAGCGCGGGATATTGGCGCGACGGGGTGCGCAGCGACGCCGGGCGATCGGCGACGCGATAATAGACCTGGGTGCAGCAATCGCTGGAGAAATTGGTGAAGTCCCCGCTCAGGCGGATCTGGAAATCGTTGGACGGCTTGTAGAGCAGCTGGAGGCGCGCGGCCTGGTTGCCGATCTGGTTATGGTCCTGCCCGGTGCGCGTGTTCTGGATCACCCCATCGCGGCGGGTGATCACGCCCGAGAAACGTGCGGCGAGCGTGTCGCCGATCAACGGTCCCGAAGCCGCCGCCTTGGCCTGGACGAAGTTGAACTCGCCATAGGAGAATTCCTCCTGCGCCTCGGGCGTGAAGGTCGGCGCGCGCGTCGTGATGTTGATCGCGCCGGCCGTGCTGTTCTTGCCGAACAGCGTGCCCTGCGGCCCGCGCAGCACCTCGACCTGCGCGATATCGCTGAAGTCGAACGCAGCGGTTGCCGGACGTGCGTGATAGACTTGGTCGACATAGAATCCGACACCGGGCTCAAGCCCGTCATTGGCCTGACTGACCGCGACGACGCTGCTGCCGAGGCCGCGGATGGTGAAGGCGGTGTTGCGCGGATTGGCCGAACTATAGTTGAGCGCTGGCACCAGCTGCGCGAGCTGCTGCGTGTTCACGGTATAGGATCGGTCCAGCAGATCGCCGCTCACCACCGACAGCGATCCCGGGATATGCTGCGCGTCCTCCGCGCGACGGCGGGCAGTGACGATGATCGCATTGGCGTCCTGCCCCGCGTCGGCTGCCGGCTGCGCCTCGGCATCGGACGAGGATTGGGCATGGGCAGGCGCCGCGAGCGATACCAGCGCCAGTGCAGTTGCCGAAATCGCCAGAATATCGCGCATGCTTAAGCCCCTTTTTCACCACCGAATCTCTATATCCGGTCGTATACAGAGGCTTTCGCACGGGGGAACGGGCTATATCGCGTGATATATAGCAGTATACGTCAGCTCTCAGCCGCGGGTGGCATCGGTGCATCGCGCAAGAGGCGCGTGAGTTCCTGGTAAGACTGCCCCTCAGCGAGCGCCGCCGCTCGCGCTTCCAGATCACGATAGGCGCCGAGGATCGCACGCCCCGACGCCGTGAGCTGGGCGCCGCGCTCGCGCCCGCCGCCGGCGCGGGTCTCGACCAGCTTTTCGCTGAAGCAGCGGTTCATCTCGTCGACGAGCAGCCACGCGCGGCGATAACTCATGCCGAGCGCGCGCCCGGCCGCGGAAATCGATCCGGTGCGATCGATCGCCTCGAGCAGGTCGGCCTTGCCCGGCCCCATCGCATAGCCGTCGCCGCAGACGAGCTGCAGCTTCAGCTTGAGCGGTCCGACGCGCATCCTACTTGCCGATCAGGACGTCGCTCGCCTTGATGAGCACCGTCACCTGATCGCCCTCGGCAAGCGCGAGATCCGCGATCGCTTCCTCGGTGATGCTCGCGGTCACCGTCATGCCGCCGCCGATATCCAACTTGACCGTGCCGTTGACGGCGCCCGGCTGGATGGCGACGATCCGCCCCGGCAATTGGTTGCGTGCGCTGATCTTCATCGAAATGCCTCCCGGTTCGCGGCGGAAATAGCATGAAGACGCATACACGGCATCACCCGGCCGCTTCGAACTAGCCGTGGCAATTCGCTGCCGAATGCCCTATATCCCTCTTCGGATCCGCGAGGCTTCGCGCGATTCCCCCACCTTCCCTTTTGCGCCGCGCCGGAGTAAAGGCACCGCCACTTCGCGGGCGCTCACCAGAGAGGCATATTTTTGGCCAAAGAAGAACTGCTTGAAATGCGTGGACAGGTTGTGGAGCTTCTCCCCAACGCCATGTTCCGCGTCCGGCTCGAGAATGATCACGAGATCCTGGGCCACACCGCCGGCAAGATGCGCAAGAATCGCATCCGCGTGCTGGTGGGCGACGAGGTGCTCGTCGAGCTGACGCCCTACGACCTGACCAAGGGCCGTATCACCTACCGCTTCAAGTAAGGCGCGGGCCCCGTGCGGCTCGTCCTCGCTTCCACATCGCCACGCCGCCGCGACCTGCTCACGCGGATCGGCGCCGCACCCGATCGCGTCGCCGCGCCCGATGTCGACGAGGACGTCCGCGCGAACGAGCTTCCCCGTCCCTATGTGCTGCGCATCGCCACGGCCAAGGCGCATGCGGTGACGCGTGCCGGGGACGAGATCGTCCTGGCCGGCGACACCACCATCGCCGTCGGCCGCCGCATCCTGGGCAAGCCCGCAGACGAAGCCGATCTGCGCCGCATGCTCGGCCTGCTCTCCGGCCGCCGCCACCACTGCCTGTCCGCGGTCTGCGTGATCGACGCCGCAGGCAAGGTCCGGACGCGCGTCTCGGACACGATCGTCACCTTCAAGCGGCTGAGCGATGCCGAGATCGACTGGTATGTCGCCAGCGGCGAGGGCATGGGCAAGGCGGGCGGCTATGCCATCCAGGGCAAGGCCGAGGCGTTCGTGCGCTTCCTCTCGGGCAGCCATTCGGGCGTGGTCGGCCTGCCCGTGTTCGAGACGCGAGCGCTGCTGGAAGCCTCTGGGTACCGACTTGGCTGAGTGGCTCTACGAGGCAGGGATCGGCGAGAACCGCGCTGCCCTGGTCTCGCGCGGCGTCATCTGGAAGGCGCGGATCGAGCTGGAGGGCACCCGGCCACGCACCGGCGGCGTCTTCGACGCGCGATTGATCGACAAGGGCACCGGCAAGGTCGCACTGGCCGGCGGCGGCGAGGCACTGTGCGATCCGCTGCCCAAGGGCATCACCCAGGGCGCGACGCTGCGCGTGAAGATCGTCCGCGAGGCGATCCCCGAGCCCGGCCGCGCCAAGTTGCCCAAGGCGGTGCCCGCACCCGCCGATGCCGCGCCCGGCGACGGCCCCGACCTGCTGGCGCGGATCACCGCGACCGGGCTCCCGGTCCGAACGCTCCGCGCACACGAGCCCGACCTGCTCGAGGAAGCCGGCTGGTCCGAGGTGCTGGAGGAGGCGGTGACCGGCGAGATCGTCTTTCCCGGCGGCGCGCTGCGGCTCTCCCCCACGCCGGCAATGACGCTGTTCGACGTCGACGGCTCCGCCCCGCTCGAGCCGCTCGCGGTCGCCGCCGCGCACGCCGTCGCGCGGGCGATCGAGCGGCACGGCATCGCCGGCTCGATCGGCATCGACTTTCCGACGCTTTCGGGCAAGGCCGCGCGCAACGCCATTGCCGAGGCGATCGACGCGGCGCTGCCGCAGCCGTTCGAACGGACGACGGTCAACGGCTTCGGCTTCCTCCAGATCGTCCGCCGCCGCACCCGGCCCTCGCTGCCCGAGTTGCTGCGCGGCGATCCGATCGGCGCCGAGACGCGCGCCGAGCTACGGCGGATGGAGCGTCTTCCCCCGCCGCCGCCGGCCACCCATATGGTGAGCATGCGAATCGCCCGCCGGATGGCCCAGCAGCCGGGCTGGAGCGAGGCATTGGCGCGGCGCATGGGCGGCACGATTCGATTCGTGTCCGCGAAGGAGCAGAATTTTGAAGCGTGATACCTGCCCGATCTGCGGCACTCAGCCCCAGGCCGAATTCAAGCCCTTCTGCAGCCGCGGCTGCAAGGATCGCGACCTGCTGCAATGGCTGGGCGAGGGTTATCGCGTGCCCGGCGAGCCTGTCGATCCGGACACGCTAAGCGGGCTGGACACGGGCGCAAGTGCCGACTAAGAGGCGCCCTCCCCGGCGTTCGCCGGGTATGCCCGGGTAGCTCAGTTGGTAGAGCATGCGACTGAAAATCGCAGTGTCGGCGGTTCGACTCCGTCCCCGGGCACCATTTCCCTACCAAGGCAATTGCCTCGAGAAACCGCGGCTTTTCTGCCGGTCTTGATGGTATCGGATTCATCCGAAAGCGCAGCCAGCTGCCGCCCGCGCGCAAGCCGGCGGCTACGTCAGATGGCGCGAAGAATCGGCGGTAGGTCGATCGCCTCGACCTGCCGCGCACTCTTTTCCCGGGACGGTGCTCAGCGGGCGCTACCGCACTGTGTCACGGCCTGGGGTAGTTCGGGCGCGATCGACCCGATGCGCCAGTTCCAGGATTGGGTTCCGCTCGCCCGGCGCCGGCACATCGCCTCTTCGTGCAGTTCGAACATACCCGGCATGAACGATCGCGCCAGATTGGGCATGTCCGCGAACGCCATATAGGCGCCGCCAGCCGAGAACGGCTTCCACGCCGGTGCCCCGGTCGCGGCAGGCGCGGCGTTTCGCGCAAAGCTCGTCCAATAGTCGAGCATGGCTGCCGCGAACTTTCGCTCGCCCGCCGTATCCGGAATCCGGGGCCAGCCGGCGGGGGTGTTGGCGGCCGTGTTGAACACGAACGGGACCTCGCTGGCATGGAACGCCGCCAGATCCGCAGCCAGTTCGCTCGGATAGCTATGGCTGAAGAAATAGAGATAGGACGGCTGGCCCAGAGCCGCCTGCTTTCGGACCAGGCGCTCGGCCGTCCAGCCGAAGACGGCGTCCCTGGTGGCGGCCAGCTGCATCTGCTCCAGGTCGCGTGGCGGGTAGAGCTTGAGATAGCTGTCCGCCAGGTCGCCGTAGCGCGCCCGGACGCCGGCCTCATAGGCCTGGCTGCTTGCAGGGAGGGGCGGCAGCAGGAAACGGAGGCTGCGAACCTCGCCGCTGTTGAAGCCGGCGATCAGCGGCACGCGCGCCTGCTCGCCGCGATCGAACGTGTCGACGAGCTGGCGCTTCAATATCTTGCCGTCGATGGTGCCGTAGGGCGCATAGCCCGCCATGGCCGCCGCATTGACCAGCTCGCGCGCGTCCATCGCCCGCAACGCGGCAATGTCGGGCGCCCCCAGCTTCGTCGCGAGCGTCGCGCCGATGCCCTCCGCGGACTGCTCCTCGTAGCGCGCGGTGCGCAGTTCCGGCGTGGTGAACAGATAGCCGCTCTGGACGATCGCCTTGTCGAAGAGACCGCGCGCGGGCGGCGAGGCCAATAGATATTCGACGCTCAGCGCCCCGGCGGATTCGCCGAAGATGGTGACGTTGCGGGCGTTCCCACCGAATGCGGCGATGTTCTCGCGCACCCATTTGAGCGCGGCGACCTGATCCAGCAATCCGTAATTGCCCGAGATATTCTCGGGCGACTCCTTGCTGAGCCCCGGGTGGGCCAGATAGCCGAGCACGCCGAGCCGATAGTTGATCGAGACGAGGACAATCCCCCGTTTGGCGAACTCCCGTCCGTCGTACATCTTCGACTGGCCGGTGCCCCAGATCAGGGTTCCGCCATGGATCCACACCATGACGGGTGCATTGCGCGCATTGGCCGGCGCCGTGACGTCGAGGGTCAGGCAGTCCTCGTCCATCTTCTGCTGGCCCCGATTATAGGGACCCGCCGCCATTGGCGGCTGCATGCACGCCACGCCGGCATGCTCGGCCGCGCGCGCGCCGTTCCAGCGCGGCATCGCCGCGGGCGGACGCCATCGGAGGTTGCCGATCGGTGGCAGCGCATAGGGTATGGCGCGGAAGACGTTCGCCTCCCCTTCGCGCACGCCCTGCAGGCGCCCGGCCGGCGGGTTCGCGACCGGCGCCGCCTTGCCCTCGGGACCGGCGGAGGCGATGGGCACCCCGCTCATGAGCGCACAGGCGCCGATCAAGCCGGCAACGAGACGGGATCCGAAATTCATCGCGCACTTCCTTTCGTGACGGAATGGGTTCGATTGATCAGCCGGGCGAGCGCGAAGAAGAGCAGCGCAGCGATCAGGTACATGGGCGCGAGCGCGTACATCGCCGTCTGGAGCGAATGCGCGCCGTGCGCGGGGCGGAAGAAGTCGCTGGCCATCCCGACATAGGTGGGGCCCAGGCCGAGTCCGATGAAGTTCATCACCAGCAGCAGGAGCGCCCCGGAGATCACCCGCTTGTCGGGGTGTACCTCTCCCTGCACGAACGCGACGGTAGCCGGCAGGAAGAAGGAATTCAGGAACATCGGCACGGCCAGGAAGAGAAGCGCCACGTCCCAGCGCGGCGCCCAGACGAAGCCGAGGAAGAACGGCACGGCCAGCAGCAGGGAGATGGCCGGAATGACGCCATAGGCTGCTCGGGAACGGCTTGCGAACCGGTCGATCAAGCGACCCGAGACATAGATGCCGGCGCTCATCGCCACACCCACCACCAGCGCATACCAGATGGCGACCTCGCCGAGCGTCATGCCCTTCTCGCGCATCAGGAGCAGCGTGGCGAAATTGCTGATGCCGTAGGTGATGAAGTTCGCACCGCCGCTCGCGACCGACGCAAGGAGCAGCACCGGATTCGCGAAGAACCGCGCAATCGTCGCGGTCAACGACGAGGGCGGCAGGTCGGCGCGCGCAGGGTCGCTCGGCGCGTCGTTGCTCCCCCGGCGCGGCTCTGGGACCAGCAGATAGACGGCGACGGCGGTGACGACGCCGATCGCGCCGATCACATAGAATGGAACGCGCCAGCTGAAGGCGGCGGCGAGCGACGCGCCGAACGCGACGCCCAGGGCCGAGCCGAGCGGCGGCCCCAGGTTGAATATGGCCATGGCCGTGCCGCGCCGCTCGCGCGGGAAATAATCCGATATGATCGCGTAGGACGGCGGCACGCCACCCGCCTCGCCCACGCCAACCGCCATCCGCGCCACCACCAGCTGCCCATAATTGCCGACCATGCCGCAGGCGGCGGTCGCGGCGCTCCACAGGGCACAGGCGACCGACAGGACCTTCACGCGATTGGTGCGATCGGCCAGCCAGCCGACCGGAATGGCGATGAAGCAGTAGAACAGCGCGAAATAGAGGCCGGTGATCTTTCCCAGCTGGCTGTCCGTGACGTGCAGGCCGTCCTGAATGGGCTTGGCGAGGATCGAGATGAGCTGCCGGTCCAGGAAGTTGAGCACATAGACGAAGCACAGCATCCCGAGAATCAATCCGGACCGTGGCGGCGCGGCCGGCTTGCCGTGGGGCAATGGGTTTCCTGTCATGTTTGGACCTCCCCGTCCGTGCCGTTCGATCTGTCTTTCGAGATCCATCCGCGCCGACCCCGGCCGCCGCCCAGGCCGGCGGCGACGCGCTGCTTCAGAAGCGCCGGCGGTCGGAAGCGCTCGCCATAGGCATCCCGAAGGATTTCCTGGACTTGCAGGCACAGGCCGGAAGTGACCGCGTCCATCAGCGCGAAGGGTCCGATGGGGTGGCCCAGGCCCAATTTGCAGGCGAGGTCGAGATCCTCGGGCGTGGCGACGCCTTCCTCGACCAGCTTGATCGCCTCGATCAGCATCGCGTGCAGCATCCGGTTCACCGCGAAGCCGGCGACATCACGCACCATCACGGGCGTCTTGCCAATCTTGCGAAGTATCTCGGTGGTCTGCGCGCTCGTCGCCGGATCCGTATCAAAGCCCGGAATGACCTCGACGAGCGCCATTCGGGAGACGGGCGAGAAATAATGGGTGCCGAGAAACTTGCCGCGGCGCGCTGGCGGCAGCATCGCGGCAAGGGTCGAGATCGGCAGGGTCGAGGTGTTCGATGTCAGCAAGCATCCGGGCGGGCAGACCCCATCCAGCGCTTCGAGGACCGCGGCCTTGGCCCCGAGCGCTTCGAACACGGCCTCGGTCACCAGCCCGCATTCGGCGAAGTCCGCGATGTCGGGCGCAGGACGGATACGGGTCAATGCAAGATCGCGCTGCTCGGGCGAATAGGCCCCCCGCGCGACGCCCTTGTCCAGCACGGTCGCCAGCCGAACGATACCCCGCGCCAGCGCGTCCTCATCGCGATCGTTCAGCAGCACCTCGAACCCGCCGAGCGCGAACACCAATGCGATCTCGGCACCCATCAGTCCGGCGCCCGCGACGCCGACCTTCATGCTCGTATCTCCCCGCCGGATTCCTTGTCGGTTTCCACCGGCTCCGCCTCGCTCGCACGTTCCAGTTCCACGTCTTTCAACCAAGAGGTCGCGCGCTCGACGTACCAGGGCACGACCTCGGGGTTCGCGATCACGCCCGGATCGATGACCTTGGCGATCGGCCATCCCTGGAACAGGCGCTTGATCGGAAGCTCCTGCTTCTTTCCCGACAGGGTGCGCGGGATCGCCGGAGCGCAGATGAAATGATCGGGCACGAAACGTGGCGAGAGACCGGTTCGGATCGCGAGGGTGATGGCGGAACGGAGATCCGCGTCGAGCTCCTGGCCTTCTGCGGGCACAACGAACATCAGCAGCTTGCTGTCGCCCCGCCCGTCCTCCAGATCGACGATAAGGCTGTCCTGAACGCCACTCAGGCGCTCGACTGCCGAATATAGTTCGGCCGTTCCCATCCGCAGGCCATGGCGATTGATCGTCGCGTCGCTTCGCCCGCTGATCGTGCAGCTTCCATCGGCCTCGATGCGCAACCAGTCCCCGTGACGCCAGATACCCGGCCAGTGGCCGAAATAG
Organism: Sphingomonas sp.; assembly: GCA_040508955.1. Lineage (GTDB taxonomy): Bacteria > Pseudomonadota > Alphaproteobacteria > Sphingomonadales > Sphingomonadaceae > Sphingomonas. The sequence goes on from JBEVLV010000108.1 coordinate 9,938, forward strand.
GAGGACCGATACCGGCTGCCGTCCGCGTCGTTCAGGAAATAGAGCGGCATGCTTGGGAAGGGCCGCGTGCAAACGAGTTCGCCGATCTCCCCGATCAGGGGTTGCCGGTCTTCGTCCCAGGCCTTGATCGCGGCCCCAAGGTGCCGGCACTGGAGGCTGCCGGGCGTGGCCGGCAGCTCACGATTGCCCGAAAGGAATGCGGCCGCGATATCCGTCCCGCCGCTGATGTTGCACCACCAGATATCTGGCCGGCCCACCGCGGCGAATTGATCGGTGCCCCAAAGCTGGACCTCCACCGGCAATGGCGAACCGGTGCTGCCGAGAGCACGCACCGCGCTCAGGTTTCCCGCTTCGTTCAGTGCCATTCCCGCCTTGCGGCAGCTGCTGAAGAAGGCCGCGCCGGCGCCGAACCAGGTGACGCGATGCCGCGCGGCGAACGCCCAGAGAACACCCCAGTCCGCCTTCCCCTTCGGCCCGCTCGGCGAACCATCGTACAGGCAGATCGTCGTGCCGCTCAGAAGCGCGCCGACCTGCTGGTTCCACATCACCCAACCCGTCGCGCTGTACCAATGGAACCGCTCCTCGAAATTGTTGCGCGAATAGCTGGCACCGAGATCCAGATGCATGTTCCCCACCGCGGTGGTGAGGATAATGCCGCCATGTCCATGGACGATCGCCTTGGGCAGGCCCGTGGTCCCGCTCGAATACAGGATCCAGAGGGGATGATCGAAGGGCAGCCATTCGGGCTCGAACCCGGCGACCTCTTCATCCTCGCGGGATAGCGCAAGGCCAAGATCGAGCGCCCCGGGCACGGCCGACCGGCCATGGCCGGTACGAATGACGAAAGTCGCCGCCAGGCTGGGAAGGCCGCCCTGCATCTCCGCGACGACGGCGCTGCGATCCATGGGCTTCCCGCCGTAATGGACCCCGTCCGCGGCGATCAGCACCTTCGGCGCGGTCTGTCTGAAGCGGGCGAGCACGGCCGGCGTCCCCATGTCCGGGGAACACAGCGTCCAGACGGCGCCCAGGCTCGCGCACGCGAGCAAAGCCATGACCGCTTCGGGGATATTCGGCAGATAGGCCGCCACGCGATCGCCCCGACCGACACCGGCACGACGCAGTTCGAGCGCCAGCGATGCGCTTCGCCGCCGGAGCTCGGCCCAGCCGATCTCGGCGATGTCGCCAAGCTCGTTCTCGGCGATGATCGCCGGCTGGCCTGCGGCTTCGGCCAACTCGACATGGCCGAACACCTGACGCGCATAATTCACCCGCGCGCCATCGAACCAGACGGTCCCCGGCATCGTGAGGTCCTCGACAACCGAGGTGAACGGCGTGGCCGATTGCAGCTGGTGATAGTCCCAGATGCTCTGCCAGAACGCATCGAGTTCGGTCGTCGACCACGCCCACATCGCGGCATAGTCGGCAAAGTCCAGGTTTCGGGTGCTGCGCAGCCAGTCGCGATAGCGGCGGATCTGGGGAACCAGCGCGGGAGGAAACGGGGCGTGATCGTCTTGGCGCATCGCGCGGATCCTCAGAAATAATGCACCCCGGATCGGCGCTTGGCCGCACGATCGAGGGAAAGAAACGAAACCGGGCAACGGGAGAAGGGCGGCGGCTCCCGATCCGGGCCGCCGCCCTCCGGTCAGAAGACCTTGCGAAGATTCAAGGCCACGAAGCGGCCGATGGGATTGTAGTTTCCGCCTATGCCGTCGGTTGCCGGGAAGAACGGCGGCGTCGCGTCGAGCAGGTCGTTGATCTGCAACGCCAGCTCCGTGCCACGGGCGAGACCCGTTTCGGGCAGCTTGACCGTCACGCGGAGATCCACCGTCGTATAGCCCTTCGCCGAATAGACGCCCGTGCCCGCCGGCGTTGCGAAGGTGCTCGTGACCCCGCTGCGACGATTGACGAAATTCACGACGCTGATCGGCCCCGCGGTGAGGCCGAGCGTGGTGCGCAAGGTCGTGCGGGGAATCCCGAGTTGCAGAGAATTGGACGTGGGCGCCGTCGGCGAGAGCTGCGACTTATAGTTCAGGATGTAGTTGCCCGCGATGCCCCCGAATACCGCGCCAAAGCCGGTCTTTCTCCGGTAGTTGACGTCGAAGTCGATGCCGTTCGTCTTGCGCACGCCGAAATTGCCTTGCCGCAGGTCGAGCAGGTTCCCGATTGCCGGCAACGGCGTCGGCAAGGTGACGGGCACCGCGATCCCCAGCAGGCTGGCTAGCTGCGCCGGAGTCGGGTTGCGATACACGATCGAGGCGAAGGTCGGGTCCGTGAAGATGATCGAGCCCGCCGGGGTGGAGATCACATTGGTGTACTTGATATCGTAGAAGGTCGCGCTCGCGCTGAACCCGGGCAGGAATAGCGGCCGCAGGTCCGCGCCGAACGAATAGGTCCGCGCCTTTTCCGGCTGCATCGACTTGTTGCCGCCGTACAGCGCCACCGTGTTGACCTGGGCCGAACCGCGGGTCGGGTCTCGCGCGACGATCGCCGCGGTGGCGGCATCGAAATAATAGGAGCCGACGGTCGCACCCACATCGCGAAGCCCGGGCGCGCGGAACGAACGACCATAGGTGCCGCGCAGGGTCAGACCGTCGACCGGATCCCAATTGACGCCGAACTTGGGGTTGGTCGTCGAGCCGAAGTCGCTGTAATCATCGTAGCGCCCGGATACGGACACGGCCAGCCGGCGCATCAGGGGCGCCGCGTTGCCGTCTCCGAAAATCGGTACATAGAGCTCGCCGTATACCGACTTGATATCGCGGCCGAGGTTTTCGGGAACCGGACTGGTGCCGACGAACCCGCTCTGCTCGAAGGTTTCGCGCCGGTATTCGGCGCCGGCAGCGACCTTCACCTCGCCGCCCGGCAGCCTGGCCATCGGCCCGTCGATCTTGACGGCGGCCAGCTTGGTGCGTTGCTTGATCGTCACGTCGTTCGAATAGTTGGTGATCGCCGAAGCGACCGCCGCGCTGGTCGAGCTGCCGAAGGGGTCCAGGGCCGTCGCGGCCGTGGTGCCGGCGGCGGCAGCGGCGAGCGCGATAGGATTGATCGCCGGCTGGAAGGTGTGGTTCTCCGCGGCGTCGAACGTGCCGTAGACGCTCAATTTGAGCGCGTGGGGAAGGGCCACGTCGATTCCCGCCGACGCATTGAGCGCCTTGACCCCATAGGTCTGGCTGAAATGATCGTCGCCGACGAGGGCGTCGGGCCGGAAATAGACGATCTCGAAGCCCGTCGCGGTGCCCGGCGGCTGGCGGAAGAACGGATTCGCTGCGGTCAATACCACCGTCTGCCCGGGGACCACGGCCTGAACGGTGTCCTTGCGATCCGAATACAGGGCTTCGCCCCAGAGGGTGATAGTGTCGGTCAGGTCCTGGTGCGCGGTGGCGAACGCGCTGTGAAGGCGTGACGCCGGTACAAGATCCACCGACCCGTTCAGGTCGCAATAGTTCAGGCCCGGGGTCAGGCTCGGCGCCGCGTAATAGGTCGCCCCGCCCAGGTTGACGTTCGCCGCGGGGCAGATCGTGCCGCGCGTATCGACACCCCCGACCCCGCGAAAGTCGAGCGAACGATAATCGCGGTCGGCACCGGTGACGTTGCCGTTTCTCGAATATTGGTAGGAAACCAGGGCCGACCCGCTGCCCCAGTCCTTGCCGACGATGCCGCCCGCGCTGAAGCTGTCGTAATTGTCCGCCATCCCGTACCGGACCGACGCTTCGATCCCGGAATAACGCTTGCGGGTGATGAAGTTGACGACGCCCGCAACCGCATCGGAGCCGTAGATTGCCGACGCGCCGTCAGCGACGATCTCAACGCGTTCGACCGCCAGCTCCGGCAGGAACGGATAGTCGGGGCTGGTCTGCTGGGTGCTCCCGGACACCAGCCGGTGGCCGTTCATGAGCGGCAGGGTAGCGCTGGACGCGAGACCGCGAAGGCCCGGCGCGAAGGAGCCGACCCCGCCATTGGTGGTCCGCGGCGCGGTGTTGAAGCTGTTGAGCTGGGGAACGGTCGCGAGAAGCTCCGCCGTCGTAACGGCACCGATTACCTCGACATCCTCGCGCGAGACGGCGATCAGATTCGAGCCGGTCGGCGGGACGCCGCGAATGCTCGTCCCGGTCACGACTATCTCGGCGCCGTCGTCTGCTTGCTCACCAGCACTCTGCCGAGGTTCGTCCGTGGCCTGCGCATAGGCCGGCAAGGCCGAGAGCAGTGTCATCGCGGCGAGCGCGGAACCGCAAAGCGCGCGGGCACGGGGGCCCGTCTTGCGTTTCAGTGTCATATCCATCCCCATCCCAATGCTATTTTTTCTCCCGGCGCTGGTTGTCCAGTTCGCCGAGGCCTGCAGAAATTGAACCGCGTCGGACAGATTGCCATGACGCGAATGACCGCGTGATTTGTCGCAAGTGACAAAGACGACCCGCGTCAGGCACTTGAAGGCGCCCTTCACATCCTCGCGACGATAGTCGGCGCCAGGTAAGGCGCCTCGGGGTGTGGAGCCCCTCTCGATCCATCGATGTGTCTATCGCGCGATGGCCGGATCGCCCGGAAATTGCGCAACCCGGAAAGGACGCGTCAGAGGATTCGACGCTCGTTCAGCAACGTGGTGGCGGTCGCGAGCTTCGTCGCATCGGCCATATATGCCGCGCGATAGGCCGACGGCGTCATGCCTGACCACACTTGAAAAGCGCGTGAGAAGCTGCCGGGCTCGCTAAAGCCGAGCGAGAACCCGATGGAGGTTACCGGCAGGTCGCTCGCCAGCAGATAGGCACCCGCCAGCTCGCCACGCAGGCGAGTCCGGATGTCCTGGAAGCTTTCGCCTTCAGCCGCGAGATCGTGACGAAGCCGGCGGGGGCGGGTTCGAAGGCGCGCGGCGACGACTTCGATCGGCGCCGACCACAATCCCGCCCTTTGCAGGTCGACCAGCACCTGCTGGGTTCGCTCGCGCCAGCTCACGCCGCCGTGGGGGGACGCGAACCAGTCCGGCGCACTGGAATAATAGTCTTCATATTCCTGTATCGAGCTATGGACCAGGCGGGCGGTCAGGTCCTGCAAGTCATAGCTGAGCGCATCGACGGGCGCGTCGAACCGGATGGGGCAGCCGAACAGGGCAAAGCGATCGAAGCCATTCTCTTGCACCGGGCGCGAGCAGCGGACCGATATCTCGCGCAATGCCAGCGGACGGCCAAGCAGCCAGCTGAAGAACTGATAGATCCAGGTGAACCGGATCCAGACAAGGATATCGCGATCCACGCCGGGGACGGTCAGATATTTGCAGATATGCTGAAGCCCCGAGCCATGCTCTTCGGTGATGCCGGGGCCGACGTCGGTCGACATCGCGTCGGTGAACCGGATGCTGACCCGCAATGCCTCGCCAAACGTACTGCAGTGCAAAAACGACAGGAGCCGCTCGGTCTCGAGCGCCATTCTGACGCCCTGCGCCAGAAAGCCCAGATATACATCGTCGAGCGAGAGCTGAATCTGGCGCACGAGTCTTACAAGCGCGGGCCCGTCGATCGCTGCTCGGGGGTTTCCGTATACGCGCGGATCGATCGCGGCATCACGCAATATCAGGAGCGGGTCGCGCCCTTTCAGCACGGCGCCCTGGAGCAGGCCTTTCACTGCCCGCCCGTCCAACCCTCTCCCGGATTTGTCTTCCGCAACCTCCGCCACAGTTCCCCTATTCCCGGCAATCCATTTTTCCATCCCATAGCTCAACGCGAATTCAAAGCCGAACCCTGGAGCCGGCGGCCGACGGCGGTCGTCTATGGATGCCCGCGCACGGGGCGGTGCGGCGTTCGAAGCGCGCATATTATCGAGACGGCCGCATGCGAGATGGCGAGAAAATCGACCGCCGGTGCCTTTGCGGAAGGGTTCAGCGGCGAACAGGTTCAATCCGGGGGCAAGGGACGGCGTGCCGTCGTGGGCTCCTGCTATTCCCTAACCGGCAGCATGGAGGCGCAGGATAGCGGGGTTGATGCGGAGCGGTCCCGGGTGGAACGCATCCCGGTAGCGCTGCCTGCCTCATATGCGGCGTGCGAGCGACAGCGGGCGATACGCTCAGCCCTCAATTCGCGGTTTGCGCTGCGATGCGTTCGGCACGCCGGCGGGGACGGTCGCGGCTTTCCGCAAGGGCTATCGCCCCGCCGCACAGCACTGCCAATACTGCGAAAAAGATGATGATCATTTTAGAATCCCTTTAGACGGAGCGTTGTGGAGCGGTGCGCTCAGGCGATCGCGGGACCGACCGCGCCGGCCATGAAGACGGCGCTGGCGAGGACGGTGAAAGCGACGGCGACAAAGGCGTTGCGAAGCGAAGCGGCTTGATAGGTCATGGCAGTGTTCCTTTGATCTCGGTTGCCCGATGCCGGGCCTGCCAACATCTCAGCAGGAAGCGTGCCAATATTATAAGTCATTGATTTTACTCATGATCGAATTTCGCGTTTCGACCCCGCCGCGTTGTAATGCTAAAACTTGGGAAAATTCACGGCGTGAAACGCCAGGTGGCCAAACGCACGGCTATCCTCGCATGGACGGTGCCGCTTGGCCGCGCTAGGCGCGTCGTTCCGCGCCCGCCGACCGAAGGTGCATTGCCGATGACCCGAAGCCTCCTCCCCGTCGTCGCCGACATCCTGCGCGAGATCGCGGTCGAGAAGGTGCTGCCGCGCTACCAGGCGCTCGCCAGCGGCGATATCGAGGAAAAGGCACCGGGCGACCTGGTCACCGTGGCCGATCATGACGTCGAGATCGCATTGGCGCACCGGCTCGGCGCCCTGATGCCCGATGCCCGCTTCGTCGGCGAGGAGCGCTGCGCGCGCGATCCCGGCCTGCTCGCCGGGCTGGATCAGGGGCTGGTCTGGGTGGTCGATCCGATCGACGGCACCGGCAACTTCGCCGCCGGCCGGCCGCCGTTCGCGATCATGGTGGCGCTGCTGCGCGACGGCGTGACCGTCGCCGCCTGGATCCACGATCCGCTCACCGGCCGCATGGCCCAGGCGGAGCTGGGCGGCGGGACCTGGATCGACGGCAGGCGCCTCCAGGCTGCCGCCGCGGCGCCCGCGCTCGCCGCGCTGCACGGCATCGTCAGCCGCTTCGCCATGCCCGAGGCGATGGTGGAGCCAGTCGCCGCGCTGGAGCGTGCGATCGGCCAGGCGACGCCGACGCAACGCTGCGCGGGGCACGAATATCCAGTGGTGGCGCTCGGCGAACGCGACTTCGCGCTCTACTGGCGCACGCTCGTCTGGGACCATGCCGCCGGCGCGCTGATCCTGGCCGAGGCGGGCGGCGTGGTGGAGCGGCTCGACGGGACGCCCTATCGCCCCGGCAGCACCGAAACGGGGCTGCTGCTGGCGCACAACGCCGCGACCGCGGAGATCGTGCGCAGCCTGCTGCGCGGCAGGGGCGCCGCAATCCAGGCCATCGACTCATAATCGCCAGCGGCCGGAAGTGGGTGGTTAGCGGGCCGACGGCTTTCGGCGGGAAAACATGCATTACGCACACCCACCGAGGGTCTAGTGATCAGGATGGCCGATCAGACGATGTCGGCGCAGTGTGTCACCGGGTGATGCGAGCCCCAGCCAACTTGTCCATGGCCTCCCGAGCTTTTTTTGCCTCGACGCAAAACC
>JBEVLV010000109.1:0-15763 GCA_040508955.1 Sphingomonas sp.
GATCGGCGAGATCCAGATCGCATCGACGCCGAGCTCCTTGAGCGTGTCGAGCCGGGCCTCGATGCCCTTGAGATCGCCCACGCCGTCGCCGTTCGAATCCTGGAAGGAGCGCGGATAGATCTGGTAGATCACCGCGGATTGCCACCAGTGCACCTGGCTCATGCAACATTCCCCCTCTTGTCACCCCGGACTTGTTCCGGGGTCCACTTAACCGCGCGCGCTGCATTCGAACCTCTGGTCCGTAGCCCGCCTCCCGGTGGGGCCCGGAACAAGTCCGGGGTGACGGCAAGGCGGTGGCTCACCGGAAGCGCTCCTTCGGAATGTGCGTGATCCGGCAGGCGAGGTCCGCCTCGCCCGACGCGATGATATAGCTGTCGCCAGCGTCGACCAGGCCGGTGGTAAACACCACCGGCGTCGGCAGATACATCTGGTGCGCGATATCGGCGGTGAGCGCCGGGTCGGCCTCGAGCACCGGATCGCCATCCTCCTGGCGCAGGATTTTGGACGGATCGTCACGGTCGAGCAGCGCCCAGAAGCTGCGATAGATGCCCACCGCGGCCTTCTTCTCAACGCCGTGGTAGATCAGCATCCAGCCCTTGTCGGTGAGGACCGGCTGGCTGCCCCCGCCGATCCGCTGGTTCGAGGTCGAACCCTTCCGCGCACGCAACCCCGGCGCGTCGAGCGGCTTCCAGTGCAGTCCGTCGGGCGACTGGGCGATGTTGATCGCAGGACCGCCGAGCCAGAGCGAATCCTCTGGATAGGCGAAATAGACCTCGCCGAGCGGCCGGGTGAGCGCCATGAACTTGCCGCCGACCTTGCCCTCGAACAGGATCATGTCCTTGTTCTGGTGATCGAGCACCACACCAAGCGGCTCGTAGTCGAGGCCGTTGGACGAACGGTACATGGCCGTGCAGTGTCGCTCGGCCGACACACCGCAGACGGTCATCCAATAGGTGCCGTCGATTAGAGTGATCCTGGCATCCTCGACGCCATAATCCAGATAGCTCGCGCTCGGCGCGATCGCCTTGTCGTAATGTATCGCGACGATCGCGCGCGCATCGGCGCTGAGCTCGACGGGCAACAACCAGGAAAGCGAGGTAAGGCCGAGCAGCCGGGGATTGCGGTCCTTGAGCGCGAACTGGCGCGGATCGCCCATGTCGATCCCGGCAAGCGGATGGCGATCGAGCACATAGCCGCCGGCCGTCCAGCGGATCGCTCGCGCATGCTCGCCATCGACCGGCGCGCGCAACGCCTCCGCAACGCGCACCATCAGCAGCAGATTCCCGTTCGGCAACCGGGCGAAACCCGGATTGAATGCGCCCAGCACATAGGTCGGCTCGTCGACGCCCGTGCGAAGCGGCGAGCGCGTCAGGTCAACATCATCGGGGCGGAAGATCAGATAGTCGTAGGCCAAACGGTCCCCCTTTCGTGCCAGGGACCGAACGGCATCAGGTCGTCCCGGTTCCGTCCTGCTGTGCCTGCTGGTGATGCCGGATCACCTCGTCGATGATGAAGCGCAGGAACTTCTCGGAGAATTCGGGATCGAGATCGGCATCGTGCGCCAGGCTGCGCAGCCGCGCAATCTGCGCTTCCTCGCGGCCGGGATCGGCGGGCGGCAGGCCCGTCTCGGCCTTGTAGCGGCCCACCGCCTGCGTGACCTTGAACCGTTCGGCGAGCAGGAAAACCAGGGCCGCATCGATATTGTCGATGCTCTGGCGATAGCGTTGCAGCGTTTCGTCGGCCAATTCGGGTCTCCCTCGCGCCCCTTTCGCCCGCTGCACGCGCCCTTGCAAGCCCGCGCTCTTGCCTTTGTGCGATGCACAGGCCAGAGCGCCCCCAATGAGCGCCACCATCCATCGCCTGGGCTCGCGCGGGGAGCCATCTCTCGACCCGATGATGGCGCTCGTCGCCCATGACATGAACCTGGTCAATGCGGTCATCCTCGACCGCATGCAGTCGGACATCCCACTGATCCCCGAGCTCGCCGGCCATCTGATCGCCGGCGGCGGCAAGCGGATGCGGCCGATGCTGACGCTCGCGAGCGCGCAGCTGCTCGGCTATTCGGGCAACCGCCACCATCGGCTCGCCGCCGCGGTGGAGTTCATCCATACCGCGACGCTGCTGCACGACGACGTGGTCGATTCGTCCGACCTGCGCCGCGGCCGCCGCACCGCCAACATCATCTGGGGCAATCCGGCAAGCGTGCTGGTCGGCGACTTCCTCTTCTCGCGCTCGTTCGAGCTGATGGTCGAAGACGGCAGCCTCAAGGTGCTCAAGATCCTGAGCAACGCCAGCGCGGTGATCGCCGAGGGCGAGGTCAACCAGCTCACCGCGGTGCGCCGGCTCGACATCAGCGAGGAGCGCTATCTCGACATCATCGGCGCCAAGACCGCCGCGCTCTTCGCCGCCGCCTGCCGCATCGCCGCGGTAGTGGCCGAACGGGGCGAGGGCGACGAGGCAGCGCTCGACGCCTATGGCCGCAACCTGGGCGTGGCCTTCCAGCTCGTCGACGATGCGATCGACTATGTCTCGGACGCGGGCACGATGGGCAAGGATGCCGGCGACGATTTCCGCGAGGGCAAGATGACCCTCCCGGTAATCCTCGCCTATGCGCGCGGCGGCGATGCCGAACGCGCCTTCTGGAAGGAAGCGATCTCCGGCCGCCGCGTCGGCGACGAGGATTTCGCCGAGGCGATCCGCCTGGTGCAGAGCAGCCGCGCGGTGGACGACACGCTCGCCCGCGCCCGCCATTACGGCCAGCGCGCGATCGACGCGCTCGGCAATTTCGCCCCAGGCAAGGCGAAGGACGCGATGGTCGAGGCGGTCGAGTTCGCGGTGGCGCGCGCCTACTAGAAGCGAAAAAATTTCGTGGCCCGGGAATAAACCTCGCGCCGCTCCGGTCCTGTTCCCCGAATGCCACGCAATCGGGAAAGCTTCATGGACCCTCACGACCATCCGGACTCTCCGCTCAGCCGCCGCGCCATGCTGTCGCGCTGCGCGGGCTGGGCCGGCACCGCCGCGCTCTACACCGTCTCGGGCGGGGTCACCTCTTCGGTCAGCCTCGATGCGGCGCTGGCCATGGGGCACAAGACGGGCAGCACGCGGCCCTTCACCTTCCTCCAGATCAGCGACACGCATATCGGCTTCGACAAGGCAGCCAATCCGGACACGCGCGGCACCGCTATGCGGGCGGTCGAGCGGATCAAGGCGCTGCCGCACAAGCCCGACTTCATCCTCCACACCGGCGACATCACCCATCTTTCGCGCGACGACCAGTTCGACGACGCTAAGCAGATCCTCTCGGGACTCGGCACGCCGATCTTCTACGTCCCCGGCGAGCACGACTTTCTCGACGAGGGGCAGGGCAAGACCTTCCTCGCCCATTACGGCAAGGGCACGCTGGGCAGCGGCTGGTACAGCTTCGACCATAGCGGCGTGCACTTCGTCGCGCTCAACAATGTCGCCGACCTGAAGCCGGGCGGCATGGCGCATCTCGGCGAGGACCAGATCGCCTGGCTGAAGCAGGATCTAGCCGGCCTCTCCTCCAGCACGCCGGTGGTCGTGTTCGGCCATATTCCGCTCTGGACGGTCTATGAGGATTGGGGCTGGGGCACCGACGACAGCGCCCAGGCCTTGTCGTTCCTGCGGCGCTTCGGCTCGGTGACCGTGCTGAACGGCCATATCCACCAGATCCTGCACAAGGTGGAGGGCAACATCGCCTTCCACTCGGCGCGCTCGACCGCCTATCCCCAGCCGGCGCGCGGCACCGCGCCTTCGCCCGGCCCGCTCAAGGTGCCGACCGACCAGCTGCCTTCGATGCTCGGCATCCGCACCGCGAGCTTCGTCCGCGGCGCATCGCAAATCGCGCTGATCGAACAGACCCTCGCCTGACCCTTACGGAGCAAGTTCATGACCCTTTCGCCCGCGCCCGTGCGCCGCCTCGCTTTGTCGCTCGCCCTCGCCGCGCCCGTCCTGGGCGGCGTCGCACCCGGCATCGTCGCCGCCACGCCCGCGAAGACGCAGGCGGTCACGATCCGGAGCTTCGCCTTCACGCCGCAGATCATTACCGTCGCGCCCGGCACGACCGTCACCTGGACCAATATGGACGAGGACCCGCACACGGTGACCGCCAACGACAAGAGCTTCCATTCGCCCGCACTCGATACCGGCGGCAAGTTCAGCTTCACCTTCACCCGGCCGGGCGAGTTCGCCTATTTCTGCTCGCTCCACCCCCATATGACCGGTAAGGTCATCGTGAAGGGCTGAGGGTCGATGGGAGCATCGGGCACATGACCGGTCGTTTCTGGCCACGGCTCGTCCGCTCCACCGACGGGGCTCCGGCCGCGGACGGGCAGGCCCGCGACAAGGCGGAGCGCTTCCGCCGCGCCATGCTGCCCCATATGGATGCCGCCTATATGCTCGCCCGCTACCTGACCCGCGATCCGGACGCGGCGGAGGATGTGGTGCAGGACGCGTTCCTGCGCGCCTATCGCAGCTTCGACGGGTGGCGTGGCGACGCGGCCAAGGCCTGGCTGCTCGCGATCGTGCGCAACTGCTTCCTGACCAGCGTCGCCGGCACCGCCGGCCGCCCACCCCTGCGCGACCTGGACGGCTGGACCGAGGACCTCCCGCCCGAGCTGATCGAGGCGCGCAGCCCCGAGACGCTGCTCACCGAGAAGAGCGAGGCCGCGATGCTGCGCGCGACGATCGAGCAGCTGCCCGAGCCGTTTCGCGAGGCGCTGGTCCTGCGCGAGCTGGAGGAACTGAGCTACCGCGATATCGCCACGATCACCGCGGTACCGATTGGCACGGTGATGTCGCGGCTGGCCCGCGCCCGGCAGATGCTCGCCGAGCTGCTGCTGCCCGACGATGCGCGGGAGGCACAGGCATGACCCTCCATCCCGACAAGCTGCCGCTGCTCCACGCGCTGGCCGACAATGAGCTCGACGCCGCCAATGCCGTGGCGATCGAAGCGCATCTGAGGTCCTGCGGGGATTGCCGGGCGGAACTGGAGCGCATCCGGGCGGTACGCGGCATCCTCGCCGCGCCGGCACTCAGGGATCGCGCTTCGGCCGGCCTGCACACCCGCATCGATGCGATGCTCGAGGCGGAAGGCGCCGTCGCGCCCGCCCCGCGCAAACCCCTGCGGGCAGGCTTCGCGGCGCATGTGCTGAATGGCCGCTGGGCCTCGGGTGCGCTCGCCGGCGCGCTGGCCGCAAGCCTTGCGCTCGTCGTGGCGATGCCGCAGCTGACGCAACCCGGTATCGAGGACCAGCTCGTCCAGAGCCATGTCCGCTCGCTGCTGGTCGATCATGTCGTCGATGTGCAGACCTCCGATCGCCACGTCGTGAAGCCCTGGTTCAACGGCAAGATCGATTTCGCGCCGCCGGTGCCGGAGCTGGCCGCCAGCGGCTTCCCGCTGGTCGGCGGGCGGCTCGACTATATCGACGATCGCGCCGCCGCGGTGATCGTCTATCGGCGGCGGCTCCACACCATCAACCTGTTCGTGCGCCCGGCCGCCGCGCTCTCGCTGCCGCTCGCCATCGCCGCGCGGCACGAGGGCTACAGCCTGCTGCGCTGGACCGCGGGCGGGCTCGAATATTGGGCGGTGTCCGATCTCGACCCGAAGGAGCTGGCGCTGTTCCGGCAGGATTATGTGGCGCAGGCCGTGCCCTGACCGTCAGGGCTCCTCGGCATCCTCCTCGTCATCCTCATCCACCGCAAGCGCGTCTTCCTCGTCGCTGTCGAGAACCTCGTTGATCGCCTCCATCACCAGATCGAGCTGCTCGAAGCTCGCGGTGAACTCGATCGTCTCGCCGTCGTCATCCTCCAGATGCAGCGTATAATCGCCGTCGCTGTCGGGGGTGATGGTGAATTGTGCCAGGGTACGTGCCATGTCGCGTGCTCCTTCGCTTGCGCCAAACACCGGCTCCGGCAATTGGTTGCAGCCTGATGTCCGTGCCCCTGCCCATCCATGCCATATTGCCCGACCTGCTTGCCGCGCTGCGCGCCGACAGCAACGCGGTGCTGGTCGCGCCGCCAGGAGCGGGCAAGACGACCGCGGTGGCGCCCGCATTGCTCGCCGAGCCCTGGTGTGCCGGCGAGATCCTGCTGCTCTCGCCCCGCCGGCTCGCCGCGCGGGCGGCGGGCGAACGCATGGCCGCGCTGGCGGGCGAGAGCGTCGGCAGGACGTTCGGCTACGCCACCCGGCTGGACAGCAAGCGCTCCGCCGAGACCCGCGTGACGGTCGTGACCGAAGGCATCTTCGTCAATCGCATCCAGGGCGATCCCGAACTGGCGGGCGTCTCCGCGGTGCTGTTCGACGAGGTGCACGAGCGCAGCCTGGACAGCGATTTCGGGCTGGCGCTGGCGCTCGACGCGCAGGCGGCGCTGCGGCCCGACCTGCGGATCGTCGCGATGTCGGCGACGCTCGACGGATCGCGCTTCGCGGCGCTGATGGGGGACGCGCCTGTCATCGAGAGCGAGGGGCGCAGCTATCCGCTCGCCCTGCACCATATCGGCCGCGCCGCCGAGGCGCGGATCGAGGATTCGATGGCGGCGGCGTGCCGGCTCGCGCTGCGCGAGGAACAGGGCGGCGTGCTCGCCTTCCTGCCCGGCGTCGCCGAGATCGAGCGCACCGCGGAGCGGCTCGCCGACGTGCCCGGCATCGTCCTGCACCGGCTGCACGGCAGCCTCGAGCCGCAGGCGCAGCGCGCCGCGATCGCCCCCGATCCGCAGGGACGGCGCAAGCTCGTGCTCGCCACCTCGATCGCCGAGACCTCGCTCACGCTCGACGGCATCCGGGTGGTGGTCGATTCGGGGCTGGCGCGGCGCCCGCGCTACGATCGCGCGGCTGGGATGACGCGGCTGGTGACCGAGCGGGCTAGCCAGGCGTCGGTCACCCAGCGCGCCGGCCGTGCCGCTCGGCAGGGGCCGGGTGCCGCCTATCGGCTGTGGGAGGAAGCGGCGACCGCGGGGCTGCCGCGCTTCGACCCGCCCGAGATATTGGAGGCCGATCTCTCTGCATTGACGCTCGATTGCGCGCTATGGGGCGTTTCCGACCCGCGCCAGCTGGCCTGGCTCGATCCGCCGCCCGACGCTGCCGTCTCGGAGGCCCGCGCGCGGCTGTGCGCGCTGGAGGCGCTGGACGACGACGGTCGCCCGACCCCGCACGGCAAAGCGATCGCGCGCCTGCCGCTGCCGCCGCGGCTCGGCCATATGCTGGTGCGCGCCGCCGAGCAGGGCATGGCGCATACCGCGGCGCAGGTGGCGGTGCTGCTCGGCGAACGCGGGCTGGGCGGCAACGACGCCGATCTCGAGCTCCGCCTGCGCCGCTGGCGTTCCGAGCGCGGTCCGCGGGCCGAAAACGCGCGGCGGCTGGCAGAACGCTGGGCGAAGCTGGTCGCCGATCGCGGCGAGGGCGATGTCGCGACCTGCGTGGCGCTCGCCTTCCCCGACCGCATCGCCAAGCGCCGCGACGCGTCGGGCGAGAATTGGGCTTCGGCGGGCGGGCGCGGCTTCCGGCTCGACCCGACCTCGCCGCTCGCCCGCGCCGAATGGTTGGCGGTGGCCGAGACCCAAGGCATGGCGGCCGGCGCGCGCATCCTTTCCGCGGTGCAGATCGACGCGGCAGCGGTCGAGGCGCTGTTCGGCGAGCACATCGAGACGCGGCGCAGCGTCCGCTTCGACCCCGCGACCGGGCGGATCGAAGCACTTCGAGAGCGCCGGCTCGGCGCGATCCGCCTGTCGAGCGGGAGCGATTCGGCCGCGAGTGCGGCCGAGATCGAAGCGGCGCTGCTGGAGGGCGTGCGCGAACATGGGCTGGCATTGCTGCGCTGGTCCGAGACCGCCCAGGCGCTGCGCACCCGTGCCACTTATGCCGGAATCGACGCGCTCGGCGACGAGGCGCTGGCCGCGACCCTCGACGACTGGCTGCCCGCCGCGCTGGCGGGCAAGCGCCGGCTCGACGCCGTCGCGCCCGAGGCGCTGACCCAGGCACTGCAGAACCTGCTCGGCTGGGACGGGCAGAAGCTGCTCGACCGGCTCGCGCCCGCCCGCTTCGAGACGCCGGCCGGATCGAGCCATGCGATCGACTATGCCGCCGAAGCGGGTCCGATGGTGGAGATGCGCGTGCAGGCGCTGTTCGGGCTTTCCGAGCATCCGACGATCGGCAACGGCGTGCCGCTGGTGTTGAGCCTCACCTCCCCCGCCGGGCGACCGATCCAGACGACGCGCGACCTGCCCGGCTTCTGGAAGGGCAGCTGGGCCGCGGTCGCCAAGGAGATGCGCGGGCGCTATCCCCGCCATCCCTGGCCCGACGATCCCGCTTCGGCTTCGGCGACGCTTCGCACCAAAAATGCGGATGCAAGGGCCGCCCGCCCGCGCTAGAGAGAGCAACATGAAGACCGCCCGAATCTATCAGCGCCCCAAGAACGCCATGCAATCCGGCCGCGCGCGGACCGACACCTGGATTTTCGAGTTCGAATCGGTGCGGGCGCAAACTGCCGACCCGCTCACCGGCTGGGCCGGTGGCGACGACACGACCAACCAGGTCCGCATCGCTTTTCCGACGCTGGATGCCGCCAAGGCGCACGCCGAGCGCGAGGGCTATGCCTATCACGTCGTTCCGGCCCCGGAGCGCAAGCTCAAGCTTCAGACCTACGCCGACAATTTCCGCTGAACGGCGATCGCCGCCGTCGACGCAGTCACTTGACCGGGTGCGGGCTGGTCCGCAGGATCCGTCCGGCGGCAGGCTTTCGACTAGCTTACAGCTCGATCGCCATCAGCCCGTCGATATGGTCCTGAAGATCCTGCGCTTCGGCCGCCAGGCGACGCTTTTCGTTTTCCATGATGCTGTAGCTGACGCTGCCACGACGACGGATACCCACTACGGCGACGGACGGCACCATGCCACCGCGCTCGGTCGCCGAGACCGACGCGACCGAATAGAGGAAGCCGGGCAGGCTGGCCATGCCGGTGTCGGTCGTGCTGAGCCACAAGTGCAACGTGGCGCCGCCGACCACCCTTGCGGTGATGTGCGGCTTGGTCCGGCGCTGATGTATGCCCTTCCAGACGCGGATGAAGCAGGTCCGGTTCTTGGACTGCTGGACATCGTCCCACGCCTTGCGCAGGTCCTTGTCCTTGGTCGCCTGGATCGCGCTTAGCGGCTGCTTGAGGAGCAGCGCCACGCCCTGCTTGGTCAGGCGCAGAACCTCATCCTTGTCCATGCCGCTGTCGTGATTCTGGTACATGACGGACTTATCGTGCGGCGCAGGGCTTTCGCCGTCCCAGCTATCCAAGACTGCGTAGTCGAAACCGGCCATGTCCGTACCTTCCCTCGCTGCAACGCGCAATTCTGCGTACCCGCGAAACGGTAGAGCGACAACCGCGACAGCGAGCGGCTCGTCGCAGAAATCCACTTCGGAAAGTGGCGCTAGCGCCCGAGCAGGTCTCCGCTCAGCAACAGCAGCAGCTTCACGTCGATGCCCAACCCCTCGACGCGCTTGGCAGCAACGAATTCGGGGAGCGCGGCCAGCGCGACACGGTGGACGGTGATGTCCTCGTCGGCGGTGCCGCCGCCTTCGTTGATCCGCTCCAACCCGCTGACACGCACCAGCG
Source organism: Sphingomonas sp. (assembly GCA_040508955.1). GTDB lineage: Bacteria > Pseudomonadota > Alphaproteobacteria > Sphingomonadales > Sphingomonadaceae > Sphingomonas. The sequence goes on from JBEVLV010000109.1 coordinate 9,619, forward strand.
TGAAACCCTCGCTCACCAGGCCGGGCGAGGAATAGAAATAGCCGAGTTCCTCGACGGTCTCGCAGCGATAGCCGGTCTCTTCCTCGAGCTCACGGCGGGCCGCCTGCTCGATCGTGTCGCCGTCGTCCTCGTCGCCGACCAGCCCAGCCGGAAGTTCCAGGCAACGCTGCCCCAACGGCACACGATACTGATCGACCAGTAGCACATGCCCGTCATCGATCGCGACGATCACCACGGCTCGGATTCCGCGCGCCCGCGAGACGAATTCCCAACGCCCCTGCCGTTTGACGGTGATCCACTTGCCCTGCCAGGCAATCTCGGTCGGTTCGTCGCTCATAGGCGGCGCCTTAGAGCTCGATGACGCGGTCGGGAAGCTCGTTCGTGTCACCCTCGCTGCGCGGGAAATGCTCGGCGAGGACGATCCCGACTTGGACCACCGCTGCGGCCAGGCCATCGCCCACCCGGCCCTCGCGCACCGCGCCGAGCAAGGCTGCCATTGCCGCACCCCACACTTCAGGCTTCACCTTGGAATGGATCGCCTCGTCGGCGATGATCTCCGCGCGATGCTCGGCGATCGAGAGATAGATGAGCACGCCGGTCGATGCCTTGGTGCGTTTCTCGGCGGCGGTGCGGAACAGCGCCAGCGCCCGGCGATTGACCCGCCGCGACTTGGTGCCGCCCGGCGTCAGCGCGAAACGCAGCGCATCCCATGTCAGCACGATCCGGGCGATCAGGAAGGTGACCGCCATCAGGATCAGCGCGGCGGTGAGATACCAGGTCGCCGGCACCGTCTGCGCCCAACTATCGACGAAGCGGGCATGGAGCCATTCGGCGGGCGCCGGCTGCCAGGCGAGCAACGCCAACACCAGCAGCATCGCGAGCACCGTCCAGTGCAGCGCGACGTCGTGATAGGCGTCCGACCGGCCGGCGACGACGGTGACGATCTCGCCGTCGGTCGAAAGCTCGGCCTCGGTCACGGCCGCGGTGACTCGCGCGCGATCCTTGTCGGTCAATTGCATCACCAGCTCCCCGAGGCGCCGCCGCCTCCGAACGATCCGCCGCCGCCCGAGAAGCCGCCACCGCCTCCGCCATCACCGCCCCCCCAGCCTCCGCCGCCGGAGCCACCGCCCCAGCCACCCCTGCTCGATTCGCGGCCGATCTCGTTGGCGATGGTCCACAGAATGATCGGCAGCGTGCTGCCGCCGTCATCGTAACGACGTGCCCCCCAGGGGCCGCGCCGACTGCGCCGCCGGCCGACGAACATCGGGATCAGGATGAAGGCGAGGATGACTCCCCAGAAGATCAACCCGATCGGGACGCCGCCGCCGTGACTGCGCTGGCGCGTCTGGGTGGTGTGGTGGGCCTGTTGCTGCTGGGCGCGCTGCTCAGCGGCCTCGAGCGGGAGCTTCATCTGCTCCGCAATCGCCTGAGCACCCGCGACGATACCACCGGGGATATCCTTGTCGCGGAATTTGGGAAGGATCGTGTCGTTGATGATCGTGCTCGAGAGCCCGTCGGTCATGATGGGCTCGAGCCCATAGCCCACCTCGATCCGGACCTTGCGGTCGTTCGGGGCCACGATCAGGATGATGCCGTTGTTCGCATCCTTCTGCCCGATCCCCCAGGCGCGGCCGAGCTGATAGCCGTAGTCCTCGATCGGATAGCCCTGGAGATCGGGGATCGTCGCAACCACGAACTGTCGGGTCGTCGTCTTGTTGATATCCTCGGCGAGAGCCGTGATCTGCGCCTTCTGCTCGGGGCTTAGCAGCCCCGCGGCATCGACCACCGGCTCGCGGTCGCGCTTGGGAAAATTGGGCTGCGCCTGCGCCGATATCGGCAGCAGGAGAAGTAGGGCGAGCAGAACGCGAACGATGCGCATCGGATGATCCCGCGAATGAGGGCGGCGCTGCCTGCGGGCGCCCCGCACCGGCGGAGCGCCCTCAGGATCAGTTGCTGTTCCCGAAATCGACCGTCGGGGCGACGTCGGCGCCCGCTTTGGCCTGGAACGGCGTCATCGGCTTCGAGCCGTAGAAGATCTTGGCGCCGACCGCATCGGGGAAGGTGCGGATGCGGGTGTTATAGGCCTGCACTGCGGTGTTGTAGTCGCGGATCGAGATGGTGATGCGGTTCTCGGTCCCTTCGAGCTGGTCCTGGAGCTTCTGGAAGCCGACCTGGCTCTTGAGGTCCGGATAGGATTCGACGGTGGCGAGCAGGCGACCGATCGAGCTGCCGAGCTGCGACTGCGCCGCCTGGAAGCTGGCCACCTTGCTCGGATCGGTCAGGTCGTTGGCGCTGACCTGGACCGACGTCGCCTTGGCGCGCGCGTTCATCACGTCGGTGAGGATCTTGCCCTCGGACGCGGCAGCACCCTTCACGGTGTTCACCAGGTTCGGAATCAGATCGGCGCGGCGCTGATAGTTCGCCTGCACGTCTGCCCAGCGCGCCTTGGCATTCTCCTCGGCGGTGGGGACACTGTTCAGGCCGCAGGCCGAGAGCAGGGCGGCGGCGGCAAGCGCGAGAGCGGCACGAAACTTCATCGGGAAGGGTCCTCCATACCCATTACGTAGGTGTCTTATACGGTGCTTACACCCCTGGCAGAAAGCGAAATCGGACAAGGGGGATTGGCCAGCGCCGCCCGGCTGGGGCATGAAGGGGCCAGGAAAGCCTCGGGAGAAGCGATCATGATCAAGGAATTCAAGGCCTTCATAGCACGCGGCAACGTGCTCGACCTGGCGGTGGCGGTGATCATCGGCGCAGCGTTCGGCAAGATCATCAGCTCGCTGACCGACGACATCATCATGCCACTGATCGGCAAGGTCTTTGGCGGGCTCGACTTCTCCAGCTACTTCATCGCGCTGGGGCCGATCCCCGAGCAGCTTGCCGGGTCGACCGACTATGCCGCGCTGAAAAAGGCCGGCGTGCCGCTGTTCGGCTATGGCCAGTTCATCACCCAGGCGGTCAATTTCCTGATCGTCGCCTTCATCATCTTCCTGATCATCCGCGCGGTGAACCGGGTGATGCCCAAGACCGAAGAGACCGCAGCGGCCGAGCCGGCGGACGTGACGCTGCTGCGCGAGATCCGAGACGAGCTGAAGAAGCGCTGAGCGACGCTCAGGCCGCCGCGAGATCCTCGGCGATCGCGGCGGCGAGGCTGGTGCCGTCGAGGATGCGCGCCGTCTCGTCGCGTACCCGCGCCATTGCGTGGCGGATCGCGCAGGCGGCCTCGTCCTTGCAGTCCGCGCAGGAGCGATAGGCGGTGCGGCTTACACACGGGACGAGCGCCAGCGGCCCCTCGATCACGCGGATGATCTCGCCCAGCGAGATGAGGTGCGGCGTGCGAGCCAGGCGATAACCGCCCATCTTGCCGCGCGTCGAGAACAGAAAGCCGGCCTCGCGCAGATCGGCGAGGATCAGTTCGAGAAATTTCCGTGGCACATTGGCCTCGGCCGCGATGCGGTTCATCGGCACGGGGGCGCCAGCCGGAGGCTGTTCTGCGAGGAATAGCATCGCGCGGAGCGCGTAACGGGAACGCTGCGTCAACATTATGCACTCTCCATGCCGAGTGAATGCGGCACTGTGAAGGCCCTAAGTCTTTGCACCTGACCTTTTCATTAAGCGCAAAGTGCTTATATCAGTTCTCGCCGGGTTCGCTCGGCTATGGGGATAAACGATGGCGTGCAATAGGCGCAGCGGACGCGGGGGCAGTACCCGCCGGCTCCACCACAAACCCCGGCGACGGGGCTTTTGACGGGGCCGAACCAGGATCGACGTGTGTTGAAAAGCGCTAACTATCTCTCGGCGTGGGCCACCGTGACGGTCTGAAACACAAGTGCCAACGATAACGAAGCACTCGCTATTGCGGCGTAACCCCACGGCTTAACGGCCTAAGGTTATTCTAAAATGCGCGGTTGGACCGCACCGGGCAACAGAAGCGGAATCCAGCGGCCACCAGGGGGGCCGGGCAACAGAACCCCCTGGACTTTCCATCGTCCGATCTGATCGACCGTAGCGGAGTCCGGTATCTGCGGCTGCGCTCCTGCGTCCGCATGCGGACATTTCCTGTCCAATATCGGACGGCCACGATGCACAATCGCTACCGCTTGGCGCAAAATCCCATGAAATGGCATAATCCACATCGATCCGAATTCGCCTAACCAACTGTAATATAACAATTATGAAAACTGGCACGGGTGTTGCGGGGGAGTTTGGCAACAGGCGGAATGAAAAGAACGCCTGTCCGATCCGCACCAAAGGGAGTCAGGAACATGGTCAACTTCGTCGCACGCACCGCCGGCATCTTCGCTGCCGCCACGCTGGCCGTCAGCGCCCTACCCGCTATTGCCGCAGCCGATCCGAGTGCGCCGGCTCCCGCCGTCGTCAAGGCCGCCAAGGACCCGAGCTATTGCGTGAAGTCGGCCGTCACGGGCACTCGCCTGAACCGGGCGATGGTCTGCAAGAAGCGCAGTGAATGGATCGCCGAGACCGGCGTCGATCCCGCCGCCAAGTAATCCCTCACCAAAGGCGCGGGCATCATACGATCCGGCGGAGCAGCCGGACGATGGTGCCCCGCCTTTACGACACACTATTCGGATCACCACACCGCCGATCCGGAAACTTCCCGATCCGTGCGAACCACTAAAGGCGATCTCCCGGCTGTCGCGCAGGCGTCATCCGGTGTCAGTTGTCCATGCCCCGCACGGGCTGGGAGCTGGCAATGGACTCGCCAAATCGGGGTATCGGCACGCTGATCGTCTTCGGCCTGATGGCCTCCGCCACCTTTGCCGAAGGCGCGCGTCCGCCTCGCCTCACCAAGCTCGAGGCCAGGGCGCCGATCGCGACGCTGCAGATACAGGTGACGCCGGGAGCGAGAGGGCCTGACGAGAGCAGCATCCGTCCCGCATTCCGCTTCGCCTGACCCCCCAATTTTAGCCTTTCGCCACAAAGGCAGCACAAAAAAGGGCCCGGTTTCCCGGGCCCTCTTCTTTTCGATCGGATCGAGCGACTTAGTCGCGATCGCCGGTCAGGAATGCGGGGAGGCCAATGTCCTCACCACCCTTGTCCTCATTGCCTTCCGAGCGCTCGCGACGCGGGCCACGGCCTTCGCCGCGGGGGCCCCGGTCACCACCTTCGCCGCGCGGGCCACGATCACCGCCGCCTTCGCGCCGCGGACCACGATCGCCGCCACGGCCGCCTTCGCGACGACGGTCGCCGTCACGGGCCGGGCGATCGCCACGATCACCGCGCGGACCGCGATCGCCGCCTTCGCGGGGCTCGCGGGCCGGACGCGTGTCCTCCAGTTCGGCACCGGTCTCCTGGTCGACGACGCGCATCGACAGGCGGACCTTGCCGCGCGGATCGATCTCGAGGACCTTGACCTTGACTTCCTGGCCTTCGCTCAGGACGTCGGAGACCTTCTCGACGCGCTCGTTCTTGATCTCCGAGACGTGGACGAGACCGTCCTTGCCGCCCATGAAGTTCACGAACGCACCGAAATCGACGAGGTTGACGACCTTGCCGTTGTAGATCTTGCCGACCTCGGCCTCTTCGACCAGACCCTTGATCCAGGCGATCGCCGCCTCGATCTGCGCGGGATCGGACGAGCTGACCTTGATCACGCCCTCGTCGTCGATATCGACCTTGGCGCCGGTGGTGGCGACGATCTCGCGGATCACCTTGCCGCCGGTGCCGATCACTTCGCGGATCTTCGACTTGTCGATCGTGAAGGTCTCGATGCGCGGTGCGTGCGCCGACAGCTCCTCACGGGTGTGATCGAGCGCCTTGGCCATCTCGCCCAGGATGTGCGCGCGCCCTTCCTTGGCCTGCGCCAGCGCCTGGCGCATGATCTCTTCGGTGATGCCGGCGATCTTGATGTCCATCTGCATCGTGGTGATGCCCTCGGACGTGCCCGCCACCTTGAAGTCCATGTCGCCGAGATGATCCTCGTCGCCGAGGATGTCGCTGAGAACCGCGAAGTTCTTGCCTTCGAGGATCAGGCCCATCGCGATGCCCGAGACCGGGCGCTTCAACGGCACGCCGGCATCCATCATCGACAGCGAACCGCCGCACACCGTCGCCATCGACGACGAGCCGTTGGACTCGGTGATGTCCGACAGGACGCGGATCGTGTAGGGGAACTCCTCCTTCG
>JBEVLV010000110.1:0-13965 GCA_040508955.1 Sphingomonas sp.
GTTGTGGAAATAGAAGAATTCCAGGTTCTTGAATTCGGAGGTCGCGGCCGAGAACAGCTCCTCGCAGAGCTTTACGAACGGATCCATCGATCCGCCGATGTCGAGGAAGAGCAGTAGCTTGACGGCATTGTGCCGTTCGGGCCGCATATGAATATCGAGCCAGCCCTGGCGCGCGGTGCCGTCGATCGTCGCGTCGATATCGAGCTGATCGGCGGCGCCTTCGCGGGCGAAGCGGCGGAGACGCCGTAGCGCGACCTTGATGTTGCGGGTGCCCAGCTCGCGAGTGGAATCGAGATTCTTGAACTCGCGGCCTTCCCACACCTTGAGCGCACGTTTGTTCTTGCCCTCGCCACCGATGCGGACGCCTTCGGGATTGTAGCCCGAATTGCCATAGGGCGAGGTGCCGCCGGTGCCGACCCATTTGCTGCCGCCTTCATGGCGGCCATGCTGCTCCTCCAGCCGCTTCCTGAGCGTCTCCATGATCTCCTCCCAGGAGCCGAGCGACTTGATCGCCTCCATCTCCTCGGGGGTCAGGAATTTCTCGGCGACCGCCTTCAGCCAGTCTTCCGGAATATCGGTGGGGGCGAGGCCATAGGGGGAGGCGATGCCCTTGAAGACCTTGGCGAAGACCTGGTCGAAGCGATCGAGCAGCCCTTCGTCCTTCACGAAGGTGGCGCGGGCGAGATAGTAGAAGGCCTCGGGCGTGCGCTCGATCACGTCGCGGTCGAGCGCTTCCAGTAGGATCAGATGCTCCTTCAGGCTGGCGGGGATGCCCGCCGCGCGCAGCTCGTCGAGGAAGGAGAAGAACATGGCCCCTTCTAGGGCTGGAGCTCGTAGAGCGTCCAGTGGCTGCCGGAAAGACCGCGGGCATAGGCGCGGGCGATCGGGAGGTAGCGCCTGCCGCAGCGGATCGAGGCCGCGGGCATCGTCTCTCCCTTGAAGCGATCGATGAACAGGAAGCGGGCCGGGCCGCAGGGCTTATTCTCGAGGATGTCGAGCTTGTAGCGGTCCTGCGCCGCGGCGACCTGCAGCATCGCAAGACCCGTCGAGCGATCGAGGATGATGCCGGTGCCACCGGGTGCGCGGGCCTGGAGCGCGCGGATCGCTGCGCCGGGATCGCCGCGCTGGTTCCGGATCAGGTCGACATCCTGGACCAGGCTTCCGATCGTGATCACACCGATCGCGATGCTGGCGAGCCCACGCTTCCAGCCGGGCGTTCGCAGCCCGAGCGAGAGCATCTCGGCGACGAGCAGCAGCAAGGCGATGCCGGCGAGCAGATAGTAGCGCGGATGGCCGACATTGCCCGATTGCAGCACCGCCAGCGCGACGGGGAAAGCGACGATCGCGAGCCTGTAGAATGCGAGGCGCGAGACCTGCGCACCCGCGGCGAAAACGACCAGGATCGGCGCGAAGGCGAGCCACCAGACCGACACGATCGGAACGCCGAGCGTATAGCCGAGCATTTCCACGATCGCGTGGAGATATTGGAGCCAGTCGAACGGATCGTAGCGTCCGAACTGGAAGCCGGTCTTGCTTGCGGCCGCAGCGCCGAACACGATGCCCGCCACCGCCGCCATGGCGATCGCGCTAGGCAGGAGGAGCTTGAGGGCGCCGCCGATCGCCTGCGCCGGCGTCGAGCGCTTCCACAGGGCGAAGAATACCCAGCCGGCAATGGCGCAGAAGCCGAAGAACATGGTGAGCTGCGACAGTGCGCCGAGGAAGAAGCATAGCGCCAGTGCGGTGGCAGGGCTCCGCTCGGCGTCACCCTCCAGCCAGCGGTCGGTGAGCAGGATCGCGGTCAGCAGGGCAAGCGTCATCGGCGCATATCCGCGCGCTTCGGAGCCGAGCGTGACGAGGATCGGGGAGAACGCGAACAGGGTTGCGGTGACGAGCCCGAGGATCGGGCTACGGCGCCTGCCGATCAGCCCGGCGACGAGGATCGCGACGGAGCCTGTGAGGATCGACAGCGCCCGGACGAGCGGCGGCGGGGCGCCGAATCCGGCAAACTGCATCCACAGCGAGTTCAGGTGGTGGTTGTTGTCGTGATTGATGTTGAGGAAGATGCCGAGCGGAGTCCCCGCATCGTGCGCCAGCACCGCCGACCAGGCCTCGTCCAGCCACAGAGCGCCTTGGGCGCCCGCAAGACGCAGCGCGAAGCCCAGCGCGACCAGCGCACCGAGCAGCCACCACCAATGCCGATCGCCCCCGCGCGCTTCCATACCGCCTGATGCTTTACCCGCAGTTCGGGCGCAAGCTAGCGGGCATAGGCGTCGATCAGCGATCCGACATAGTCGGGCTGCTTGCCGGTAAGCTCGGGTGAGGGCTTGGCTTTCGGGGTTGGGCGGTCGGCTCCGCGATCGGGGGTGCCGTAGATGAAGCCATTGGCAGGATAGATCGAGCCGCCGAGCCCGTCATTGTCGCGATACCAGACCTTCACTTCACTCCAGTCGCCATCGGAGGAGACGTCGAACAGCGTCACATCCTGCTCGGCATGGCCCCGCTCACCGTTCTGGCGCGACCAGTTGGCATGGGTAACCATCACCACGCGCGGCTCGACGATGCGGCTCACCACCGCGACATGGCCAAGGGGCAGGCGCGGGCTCCGCGCGAAGACGAGGACGGCGCCGACCTTGGGCTGGGTGCCGCGGGCATAGCGGCCCTTGGCCTGGTCCCACCAGGTCCAGGCATCGCCATAAATCTGGATACCCGAAGCGGCGCGGGCAAACGGCACGCACTCGCCGACATAGTCGAGCAACGAGTCCGCGCGCGCCGGTGCTGCGACGGCAAGGCCGAGAGCCAGGCAGGACAGGATCAAACGCATAGGACCACCCTGAAACACAGTCCCCCGCGGGAATCCTACGTTCCAATGGTTACCAAGAGGTTAACGGAACCATTTCAGGTGACCGCGATGACTGCCATTCAGGCTCATTTGCCCAGCTGGCGCCGGGCCATGAACGCCAGCCGCTCGAACAGCATCACGTCCTGCTCGTTCTTCAGCAGCGCGCCATGGAGCGGCGGGATCGCCTTGCTGGGATCGCGCGACTGGAGGACGTCGAGCGGCATCTCCTCGTGGAGCAGCAGCTTGAGCCAGTCGAGCAGCTCGCTCGTCGACGGCTTCTTCTTGAGGCCGGGGACCTCCCGGATCTCGTAGAAGATATCCATCGCCTTGCTCACAAGGATCTTCTGGATGCCCGGGAAATGGACGTCGACGATCGCCTGCATCGTCTCGCGATCGGGGAATTTGATATAGTGGAAGAAGCAGCGGCGCAGGAATGCGTCGGGCAGATCCTTCTCGTTGTTCGAGGTGATCACGACGATCGGCCGCTCGGCGGCGCGGATCGTCTCCTGCGTCTCGTAGACATGGAATTCCATCCGATCGAGCTCCTGAAGCAGATCGTTGGGGAACTCGATATCGGCCTTGTCGATCTCGTCGATCAACAGCACGGGCACCTCGGGAGCGGTGAACGCCTCCCACAACTTGCCCTTGCGGATATAGTTGGCGATGTCGTGGACGCGCTCGTCGCCGAGCTGGCCGTCGCGGAGGCGGGCGACCGCGTCATATTCGTACAGGCCCTGCTGGGCCTTGGTCGTCGACTTGACGTTCCACTCGATCAGCGGCGCGCGCACCGCCTTGGCGATCTCATAGGCCAGCACGGTCTTGCCGGTGCCAGGCTCGCCCTTGATGAGGAGCGGTCGCCGCAACGTGACGGCGGCATTGACCGCGACCTTCAGGTCTTCGGTCGCGATATAGCTCTGGGTGCCTTCGAAGCGCATCACTTCGAACTAGCGGTATGGGGAGGGCTTGTCAGCCCCGATTGCGGGCGCCGGCGCGGGCTTCGAGCAGGTCCCACAGGCCGCGATGCTGGGCATAGACCTGTTGCGCGCCGAACAGCATGGCGCGTTCGATCGCGCCTTCGCGTGCCAGGGCATCGACCACGCTTACCGTTTCCTCGGCCAGCGGAAGCTCCGAAGGGATCGGCGCGATGCCGAAGCGGTGCGCAGCAGTATCCAGCACCTGGCGGATCGTCGTCCAGTCGATGGCGAGGGCGACGGCGGCACCCGTGGCGCAGCCGGCCCGATCGGACTGGGAGAGCATCTCGAGCGCATGGCGCTGCGCCGCAGCTGCGGCTTCGGATTCGGCATGGCCCGGCGTGCTGGGCAGCGGGCCGGCGGCGGCGACCAGGCGCACGAGATAGGCGCGCTCGCCAGCAAAGGCCTCCGCGGCAGCTTCGATCCAGCCCGCCTCGATCGGGAAGCGCGCATGGCCGAGGGCATGATCGATCACGCCGGGGTGCCGACCGTGCAGCAGGCAGATATAATGGACGGCATCGCCCAGATCGCGCATCGGCTCCAGGCCGTCGATCAGCCGGCGCAGATAGGGGTGATTGGCACTGCCGTCGGATCCGGCGAGCGAGCCCATCGCGCCCCACGCGCCGCCCAAATGCGCAATCTGTACGGAATCAAACGGCATTTCGCCCCCAGTGCACCAGTTCGTTGCCGCTCATGGCGACGGCGTCCGATGTAGCTCAGTGTTTATACTGAACAGCGTAGAGACGTGGTTGACGACGGATTTACCGTAAGAAAATCTCGTCAGCGAAACGTCAACCATATGGATATTCGCGCCTGCAACGGCGGCGAGGCCAGCCAAGCCAAGCATGCAAGTGCGCCTTCTCGCCGTTGCTTAAATCCCAAAATAAAAAGAGCGGACGCTCAGCCTGAGTGCCCGCTCTTTCTCTATTTGGATCTGTCGACCTTATTGGTCGAGGAAGCTCCGCATCTTGCGGCTTCGGCTCGGATGCTTGAGCTTGCGTAGCGCCTTTGCTTCGATCTGACGGATGCGCTCGCGCGTGACCGAGAATTGCTGCCCGACTTCCTCCAGCGTGTGATCGGTATTCATTCCGATACCGAAACGCATGCGCAGCACGCGCTCCTCGCGCGGGGTGAGCGAGGCGAGGACGCGGGTGACCGTTTCCTTGAGGTTCGCCTGGATCGCGGCATCCACGGGGATGACGGCGTTCTTGTCCTCGATGAAGTCGCCGAGGTGCGAATCCTCCTCGTCGCCGATCGGTGTCTCGAGGCTGATCGGTTCCTTGGCGATCTTCATCACCTTGCGGACCTTCTCGAGCGGCATGCTCAGCCGCTCGGCCATTTCCTCGGGCGTGGGCTCGCGGCCCTGCTCGTGGAGGAATTGGCGGCTGGTCCGCACCAGCTTGTTGATCGTCTCGATCATATGGACCGGAATACGGATCGTTCGCGCCTGGTCCGCAATCGAGCGGGTGATCGCCTGGCGGATCCACCAGGTGGCGTAGGTCGAGAACTTGTAGCCGCGGCGATACTCGAACTTGTCCACGGCCTTCATCAGGCCGATATTGCCCTCCTGGATGAGATCCAGGAACTGCAAGCCGCGGTTCGTGTACTTCTTGGCGATCGAGATCACGAGGCGGAGATTGGCCTCGACCATCTCCTTCTTGGCGATGCGCGCTTCGCGCTCGCCCTTCTGCACCATGTTGACGATGCGGCGGAACTCGCCGAGCGCCATGCCGGTCGCCTGGCTGATCTCGCTGATCTCGATGCGGATGCGGTCGACCGCGCCGGCTTCATTCTCGGCGAACGCCTTCCACTTCTTGTCGAGCTTGGCGACGGTGGCGAGGAAGCTCTCGTCCATCTCGTGATCGACATAGCGATCGAGAAAGTCCTTGCGGTTGACCTTGTGGCGCTCCGCCAGGCGTAGCATCTGGCCGCCCAGCGCAGTCAGGCGCCGGTTGAAGCTGTAGAGCTGGTCGACGAGATATTCGATCTTGGCGTTGTGGAACTGGACGCTCTCGACCTCGGCCGTGAGCTCCTCGCGATACTTGTGGTAGCTGCGCTCCTGCGCGGCCGGCAGCTCGCCGCCCGCCGCCATCGCGTCGAGCCGCTGCTGCTGGATCTTCGAGAACTTCTTGTAGACCGCCGTGATGTTGGCGAACCGCTCGAGCGCCTGCGGCTTGAGCTGCTCTTCCATCTGGGCGAGGCTGAGGGTGTTGTCTTCCTCTTCGTCGTCCGAAGGCCGCGGGGCGCGGCGCTCGGTCATCGAATCCTCGTCCTCCTCCTCGGCGACCTCCTCGACTTCCTCTTCTTCCTTGAAGGTGGCGCCGGCGGTCTTCTCGCTGATCTCGCCGTTGTCGTCCTCCTCGGCGCCCTCGACCTGTTCGGCCGACGGACCCTTGGAGAGCATCGCGTCGAGATCGAGGATCTCGCGCAGCTGCATCGTGCCTTCGTTGAGCGCGTTCGACCAACCGATGATCGCGTTGAACGTGATCGGCGATTCGCACAGGCCCAGGATCATCGTGTCGCGGCCGGCCTCGATGCGCTTGGCGATGGCGATCTCGCCCTCGCGGCTGAGCAGTTCGACCGCGCCCATCTCGCGAAGATACATGCGGACCGGATCGTCGGTGCGATCGACGGTCTCCTTCTTCTTCGCCATCTCGAAGGCGGGTTCGTCGTCCTTGCCGTCGGCGGCATCGACCTCGTCCGGGGTGTCGTCCTCGGGCTCGGCATCCTCGCCGGCATCCTCGTTCTCGACGACGTTGATGCCCATGTCGTTGAGCGCGGACATCACGTCCTCGATCTGCTCGGAGGACATCTGGTCCTGCGGCAGCATCTCGTTGAGCTGATCGACGGTGATGTAGCCGCGCTTCTTCGCACGGGCGACAAGCTTCTTGAGCGTGCCCTCGTTGAGATCGATCAGGGGCGCGTCACCCGCTTCACCCGTCTCGGTGACGTCCGCCATATTCGCCTTGACCATCAAAATCCTCGAATCCAGATGGCGGCTATTTTAACAAGCCGCCCTAATCGTCAAAATCTTCGTCGTCCGCAAGCATTAGGTTTGCAAGCCGCGCATGCAGCTCTTGACGCTGCCTGGAAAGCGCGACCTGGCGGGTAAACGCCTCCTCCGAGCCATCCCTGCTCAGGGCCTGCGTAGCCTCCGCCAGCGCCGCATCCACCACGGGCTGCGCCACCATCACCGCGATCGCCTCGTTCAAGTCCTCGCGCGCCCGTGCCTCGTCGGCCACATTCTGGCGCGTGAACGAGAAGGGAAGCGTGTCGGCTCTCAATAGGTCGCTCGCCACCTGATCAAATCCGGACTTCGCCAATATGGTGAGGACTTTGCCGCTATCAAGCTGGCGATCCTCTAAAGCGACGTCGATAACCGCTTCGAACAGCTTGCCGAGTGCCCCGCTGGCGCTGCGCAGGCTGCCGAGCACTTCCATGTGGCGCGCGATTTCCGCCGGATGGCGGATCAGCCCGGCCAACACCGCACGGGCGAGGATAGGGTCGAGCCCGCCCGCCTGCACGCCGCGCATCGTCGCGCCGGGGGGTGCCTCGGGCGGCTGCCACACGCCGCGCGCATTGCGGCTGCCGCGGGCCGGTCGGCTGCCGCCGCGCTGCGCATCGCGCGGCTGATATTCGCGGGGCCCGCGGCCGAAATGCGCATCGAGGCGCTGGCGGAACTCGGCGAGATATTCGGACTTCACATTGGGGTCGCCGATCTGTCCGGCCAGCTCGGTCAGCCGCTGCTTGAGGCCGGCGCGCTGCTCCGGCGTGTCGAGCGGCTCGGCGGCGACTTCGCTCGCCCAGAGGCGATCGACCAGCGGCTGGGGGGTCTTCAGCAGCGCCTCGAACGCCTGCGGACCCTTGGTGCGGACCAAATCGTCGGGATCGAGCCCATCGGCAAGCGTGACGAAGGCCAGGCTGCGGCCCGGCTGGAGCAGGGGCAGCGCGCGGTGCGCTGCGCGGAGCGCTGCCTTCTGTCCCGCTGAATCGCCGTCGAAGCAGAGCAGGGGCACCTCGGCGATTCGCCAGAGTCGTTCGAGCGGATGTTCGGTCAGCGCAGTGCCGAGCGGGGCGACGGCCTCGCCGAACCCGGCCTGGTCGAGCGCGATCACGTCCATATAGCCTTCGACCGCGATGATCCGGCCGGATTTGCGCGCGACGGCCTGGGCACGGTCGAGATTGTAGAGTGTGCGGCCCTTGTCGAAGAGCGGCGTCTCCGGCGAGTTCAGATATTTCGGTTCGCCGTCGCCGATGATGCGGCCGCCGAAAGCGATCGTGCGGCCCCGAACGTCGCGGATCGGGATCATCAGCCGGCCGCGGAACCGGTCGTAGGGATCCTTCTCCTCGACCTGGATCAACAGCCCGGCCTCGACCAGCATCGGGTCGCCATAGGCCTTGAGCGCCTCCTTGAGCTTGCCGCGCGAGTCGGGCGAAAAGCCGAGCCCGAAGGCGCGGGCCGTCTCGTCGGTCACGCCGCGCTTCTTGAGCACCGCGCGCGCCTCGGCGCCCTCGATGCCCTGCAGCCGCTCGGAGAACCATTTCGCGGCATCCGCCATCGCCTCGTGCAGGCCCTTGGCGCGCTGCGCCCGCTCGACCGACTGGCGGTCCTGCTCGGGCATGTCCATGCCGGCGGCCTGGGCCAGCTCTTTCACCGCATCGATGAAGGGCAGGCCGCGCTGGTCGGTCATCCAGCGGATCGCATCGCCATGCGCCGAGCAGCCGAAGCAGTGATAGAAACCCTTGTCGTCGTTGACGTAGAACGACGGCGTCTTTTCCTGGTGGAAGGGGCAGCAGGCGCGGAACTCGCGCCCGGCTTTCTGGAGCTTCACCGACTTGGCGATAAGCCCCGACAGCAGCGTGCGCGCGCGCAGTTCATCAAGGAATTGCGGGGTGAGGCTCACCTCAGGAGAGCGCGGCCTTCACCGCGGCGCTTGCCTTGCTCATGTCGAGCGTGGTGGCGTGGCGCGCCTTCAGCTCGGCCATCACCCGGCCCATATCCTTCATGCCCGAAGCGCCCAGCTCGGCCTTGATCACCTCGATCGCCGCGGCGGTCTCCTCCGCGCTCATCTGCTGCGGCAGGAAGCGCTCGATCACTGCAACCTCGGCGGCTTCGGCGTCGGCGAGCTCCTGGCGGCCGCCCTTGGTGTACATCTCGATCGATTCGCGGCGCTGCTTGACCATTTTCTGCAGCACCTCCACCACCAGCGCGTCGTCATCCTCGGGCGCCTTGCCCGTCCGCGCCTCGATGTCGCGGTTCTTGATGGCGCTCTGGATCAGGCTGATGGCGGCCCGGCTTTCCTTGTCCCCGGCCTTCATCGCGGTGATCTGGGCAGCCTTGATGTCGTCGCGAATCATGCGTTCTCTTTCGGTTTGCAGATAAGCGCGCGACGATAGCCACCTTGGGTATGATTGAACAGGTTGACGGCAAGGGGCAGGGCGTCTAGCCGCCGCGACTTAGCGACATCGCTGCAACCTGAATGGAGCGCCACCCCATAATGGCCGAAGCCAAACCCATGCCCATGCCTCAAGGAGCCACCGGCGTATTGGTGCTCGCGAGTGGAGACGTGGTGTGGGGCCGAGGATTCGGCGCCGAGGGGCAGGCGGTCGGCGAGGTGTGCTTCCACACCGCGATGACCGGCTATCAGGAGATCATGACCGACCCGAGCTTCGCCGGTCAGATCATCAATTTCACGTTTCCGCACATCGGCAATGTCGGCGCCAACCCCGACGATTTCGAAGCGGACACGCCGCATGCGCTGGGCATGATCGTCCGCGAAGACGTGACCGAGCCGAGCAACTTCCGTAGCAACGAGCATCTCGATGCATGGATGAAGAAGCATGCCCGGATCGGCCTGTCGGGGATCGATACGCGCGCGCTCACCCGCCGCATCCGCACCGGCGGCGCGCCCAACGGCGTGATCGCGCATTCGCCGACCGGCGAGTTCGACATTCCGCTCCTCCTCCAGATGGCCCGCGAATGGCCGGGGCTGGAGGGCATGGACCTGGCGATCACCGTGACGGTCGAGACGCATTATGGCTGGGAAGGCGGCGTCTGGCGCCTCGGCTTCGGCTACGACGAGTCGTCTAAAGGTAAGACTACGGACTCTCGCCCGCACGTCGTGGCGATCGACTATGGCTCGAAGCGCAACATCTTCCGCAACCTGGTCCAGGCCGGCGCCAAGGTGACCGTGCTGCCGGCGACCGCGACCTTCGAGCAGATCATGGCGTTCCAGCCCGACGGCTTCTTCTTGTCGAACGGCCCGGGCGATCCCGCCGCGACGGCGGACTATGCCGTGCCGGTGATCCGCGAGCTGCTCGAGACCGGCAAGCCGCTGTTCGGCATCTGCCTGGGGCACCAGCTGCTGGGCCTGGCGGTGGGCGCCGAGACCACCAAGATGTTCCAGGGCCATCGCGGCGCCAACCACCCGGTCAAGCGGCTGAGCGACGGCGCGGTCGAGATCACCAGCATGAACCACGGCTTCGCGGTCGAGCGCGAGACGCTGCCCGCCAACGCGCGCGAGACGCATGTGTCGCTGTTCGACGGCTCGAACGCGGGCATCGAGCTGACCGACAAGCCGGCGTTCAGCGTGCAGTACCACCCCGAGGCGAGCCCGGGGCCGCAGGACAGCTTCTATCTGTTCGAGCGGTTCGTGGGGATGATTGGAGATCGCGATGGCAACAGTTAGGACGTTCGACGTCGAACACCTCGACAATGCCACGCCGCATGACGAGGTCTCCTCGGCAACAGTTCGCCTGGTCGACTGTGGCCATGAGAAATTCATTCAAATTGATACCTACGGACGCTCCTCCCGTGAAAAGCCGGGAAAGCTATCTCAGACGATCCGCCTTGATAGGGCCGCGTTTGAAGAACTCGTAGAGCTGGGACGCAAGCACTTCTGATGCCCAAACGCACCGACATCTCCTCCATCCTCGTCATCGGCGCTGGCCCGATCGTGATCGGCCAGGCGTGCGAGTTCGATTATTCGGGCACGCAGGCGATCAAGGCGCTCAAGGAAGAGGGCTATCGCATCGTCCTGGTCAATTCGAACCCGGCGACGATCATGACCGATCCCGAACTGGCCGACGCGACCTATGTCGAGCCGATCACGCCGGCGATCGTCGCGCGCATCATCGAGAAGGAGCGCCCCGATGCGGTGCTGCCGACGATGGGCGGCCAGACCGCGCTCAACACCGCGCTGGCGCTCGCGAACGACGGCACGCTGGAGAAGTTCGGCTGCATCATGATCGGTGCGGACGCGGAGGCGATCGACAAGGCCGAGGACCGGCTGAAGTTCAAGGACGCGATGACCAAGATCGGGCTCGAAAGCGCTCGCTCGGCCATTGCCCACACCGAAGCCGAGGCGCTGGCCGCGCTCGAGCATGTCGGGCTGCCCGCGATCATCCGTCCCAGCTTCACCATGGGCGGTTCGGGCGGCGGCATCGCCTATAATCGCGAGGAGTTCATCGCGATCGTCCGCTCGGGGCTCGACCTGTCGCCGACCACCGAGGTCCTGATCGAGGAATCGCTCCTCGGTTGGAAGGAATATGAGATGGAGGTTGTCCGCGATCGCAAGGACAACTGCATCATCGTGTGCTCGATCGAGAATGTGGATGCGATGGGCACCCACACCGGCGATTCGATCACCGTCGCGCCGGCGCTGACGCTGACCGACAAGGAATATCAGATCATGCGCAACGCCAGCATCGCGGTGCTGCGCGAGATCGGCGTCGAAACAGGCGGTTCGAACGTGCAGTTCGCAGTCAATCCGAAGGACGGCCGCCTGATCGTCATCGAAATGAACCCGCGCGTGTCGCGTTCTTCGGCGCTCGCGTCGAAGGCGACCGGCTTCCCGATCGCCAAGGTCGCGGCCAAGCTGGCGGTGGGCTATACGCTCGACGAGATCACCAACGACATTACCGGCGCGACTCCCGCGAGCTTCGAGCCGACGATCGATTACGTCGTCACCAAGATTCCGCGCTTCGCCTTCGAGAAGTTCAAGGGCGCCGAGGCGGTGCTCGGCACCGCGATGAAGTCGGTCGGCGAGGTCATGGCGATCGGCCGCAACATCCATGAATCGATGCAGAAGGCGCTGCGCGGGCTCGAGACCGGCCTGAGCGGCTTCAACGACGTCGATCGCCTGGTCGGTGCGCGTCGCGACGAGATCGAAGCGGCGCTGGCCGTCCGCTCGCCCGATCGGCTGTTGATCGCCGCACAGGCGTTGCGCGAGGGCTTCACCGTCGCCGAGATCAACAAACTCGCACAGTACGACCCGTGGTTCCTGGAGCGGATCCGCGAGATCATCGACGCCGAGGCGGCGATCATCGAGCGCGGCCTGCCGCAGGATGCCGCGGGCCTGCGTCGGCTGAAGGCGATGGGCTTCAGCGACAAGCGCCTGGCCTATCTCTCGCTCAAGTCCGCCAATCTGCCCAAGGGCACCGAGCGTGGCATCGCCCGCGGCTCCGGCCTGGTCCGCGACGTCGTCAAGGCGATGACCGGCGGCGTCACCGAGCAAGAGGTGCGCGCGCTGCGCCACCGGCTGGGCGTGCGTCCGGTGTTCAAGCGGATCGATACCTGCGCGGCCGAGTTCGAAGCGAAGACGCCGTACATGTATTCGACCTATGAGGCGCCGAGCTTCGGCGAGCCCGAGAACGAGTCCAACCCCACGGATCGGAAGAAGGTCGTGATCCTGGGCGGCGGTCCGAACCGGATCGGGCAGGGCATCGAGTTCGACTATTGCTGCTGCCATGCCTGCTTTGCGCTGGCGGATGCGGGCTATGAGACGATCATGGTCAACTGCAACCCGGAGACGGTGAGCACCGATTACGACACGTCCGATCGCCTCTATTTCGAGCCGTTGACCGCAGAGGACGTGCTCGAGATACTCGAGGTCGAGAAGTCGAACGGCACTTTGGTGGGCGTGATCGTCCAGTTCGGCGGGCAGACCCCGCTCAACCTGGCGCAGGCGCTGGAGGATGCCGGCATCCCGATCCTGGGCACCAGCCCCGACGCGATCGACCTGGCCGAGGACCGCGAGCGCTTCGCCGCGCTGATCCAGAAGCTCGGCCTGCGCCAGCCGGCCAACGGCATCGCCCGCAGCCGCGACGAGGCGGTGCGCGTGGCCGAGCGGATCGGCTATCCGGTGCTGATGCGCCCCAGCTATGTGCTCGGCGGTCGGGCGATGGAGATCGTCGACACGGTCCAGCAGCTCGACGACTATATCCAGACCGCGGTGCAGGTGTCGGGCGAGAGCCCGGTGCTGATCGACCAGTATCTGCGCGACGCGATCGAGGTGGATGTCGACGCGATCGCCGACGGCACCGATGTCGTGGTTGCCGGCGTGCTCCAGCATATCGAGGAAGCCGGCGTCCATTCGGGCGACAGCGCCTGCTCGATCCCGCCCTACAGCCTGCCCGCCGATATCATCGCCGAGATCGAGAAGCAGACCGAGGCGCTGGCCCGCGCGCTCAAGGTCAAGGGGCTGATGAACATCCAGTTCGCGGTCAAGGACGGCCAGGTCTACCTCATCGAGGTCAATCCCCGCGCCTCGCGGACCGTGCCCTTCGTCGCCAAGGCGATCGGCATCCCCATCGCCAAGATCGCCAGCCGGGTGATGGCGGGCGAGATGCTGGCGGACCTGCCGAAGATCGACCGCAACATCGATTATATCGCGGTCAAGGAAGCGGTGTTTCCCTGGGCGCGCTTCCCCGGCGTCGATCCGGTGCTCTCGCCCGAGATGCACTCGACTGGCGAGGTGATTGGCATCGATCGCGATTTCGCGACCGCCTTCGCCAAGTCGCAGCTTGGCGCAGGCACTGTGCTGCCGGCCAAGGGCACGCTGTTCGTCAGCGTCAAGGACAGCGACAAGGCGGTGGTGCTTCCGGGCGTGCGCATTCTCGCCGATCTAGGTTTCGGCATAGTCGCGACCGGCGGAACCGCGGACTATCTGATCGCGGAGGGCATCGCGGTCGAACGCGTCAACAAGGTGGCGCAGGGCCGGCCGCATATCGTCGACCGGATCCAGGATGGTGCGATCGACATCATCTTCAATTCGACCGAGGGCTGGCAATCGCTCAAGGACTCGTCGAGCATCCGTGCTTCGGCGCTGGCGCAGAAGATCCCGTACTTCACTACCGCGCCTGCGAGTGTCGCTG